>NZ_JBEZCZ010000004.1:0-296627 GCF_040647875.1 Micromonospora sp. NPDC049230 | reverse complement strand
GGGGCGACACCATGATCAGCTATGTTGCGCCTTGGTCCGATGATGCGATCAACTCGTAATGCGTAGGTCGACGGTTCGATTCCGTCAGGCGGCTCGGAGAGGCCCTGACCAGCACCAGTGCTGGTCAGGGCCTCATTTTCATCGATGGTGTAAACCGCCCCCCAGTCAGGTGCCGCGTCGGAAGGCGAAGATCGCGTCGTGGGGATCCTGGTCGTCCACACGATCAAGGACCTGCCGGGGGGAGCACAGTCAGGCCCTGACGACGTCGGTGGCGTAGTGCTCGTACAGGTGCCGCAACGGATTGTCGGGGAACTCGTCGTGCCACGGCTTGACCGCGCCGACGTAGTGCACGATGCCCTCGCGCCGGGTCAGCTCATCCATCCGGCCCGCCCCGAACTTGCCCAGCACGGGGTGCGCGATCATCTTGTTCCATTTCTCCGGCAGCGGCGTCCATCGGCCTGCGCAGATGTGGTTGAGGATGTCCTGGTCAGCGTGGGTGGTGTCGGCGCCGTAGCGGCGGTGCATCTCGATCGCCCGCTCGCTGATGCCGTCGGCTCGCCAGCGCCGCATGTCCATGAGGAGGACGCCGGAGTTGAAGTGCCCGGGCGGCACGGCACCGGTCTGGATCTGCCGGGCGCCCTCGTCGGTGATGACCAGGGAACGACTCGGCGCGAAACCGTTGAGCACCGCACCGAGCGCGTTGCCGCCCAGGTCGACTGTGTACAGCGCGGTGAGGTCCTCCAGGACGAGCATGTCGGCGTCGAGGTAGAGCAGGCGCTGCACGTCGGGTGGAATGACCTCGGCGACGTGCAGCCGGGCGACGGCGGCGTCGGAATACCAGAGGCTCGGGCCGTGCAGCCCCAGCCGGTCGGAGATGCGGTGGAACCGCACCTGCCCGGAGCGGCCCAGGAGATCGCCGAGCTCGGCCCGGCGCTCCGTGCTCAGGTCGCAGTCGATCACGTGGAAGACCAGCCGCGTGTCGGCGTCCCGCAGCTCGGCGCGGGCCGAGTGGGCCAGGACCGCGGCGCCCGGGACGTAGTTGTCGTCGACGGCCAGCAGGATGTGGATGTCCATGGCACCCCCGTAGGTGTAGGTGTCGTCAACCCTCAGCGAACCACTCGTCCACCGCATTGGCAACTTTTGGCAACTGTAGACAAGCACGTTGCCAAACCTGTGTTACGGTGGAAAATCCGATCACGTGCGACGTGGAGAGGCGGCGATGAATATCACCCCGGCGTGCAGCGTCATCATCCCCACCTACAACCGGGCGGCACTTCTGCGGCGCAGCTTGGAATCATTGACAGCGCAGGACATCGGCACCGACGCGTTCGAGGTGCTGGTCGTCGACGACGGCTCCGACGACGGCACCGCGGACGTGGTGGCCGAGTTCACCGACCGGCTTCAGGTGCGGTATTTCTTCCAGCCGGACGAGGGATTCCGGGTCTCGGCCGCGCGCAACGTGGGCATCCGCCACGCCGTGACCGACGTGACGGTGATGGTCGACTGCGGGGTGCTGTTGCACTCCGGTTGTCTGCGGGCGCACCTGCGCAGGCACGGCGGCGACCAGCCGGCGGCGGTGATCGGTTATGTGTACTGCTTCAACCTCAGCAACGAGGACGCCGAGCGGATGCGGCAGACGCTCGACTTCGACGACGTCGACGCGACTATCGCCCAGCTGCGGCGGGAGGGCCGGTGGCTCGACCTGCGCGAGGAGTTCTACGCCCGGCACCCCGGCCCGCTGCATGAGCTGCCCGCGCCATGGTCGCTCTACTGGACGTGCAACGTGTCGGCGCGCACCTCGCAGCTGCGCCGGGTCGGCGGGTTCGACGAGGCGTTCACCACGTGGGGCGCCGAGGACATCGACCTGTCCTACCGGTTGCACCGCGACGGCGCGGTTTTCGTACTCGACCGCGACGCCGGGGCGATCCACTACCCACACCCGAAAGACTGGTCGCACAACAGTCAGCTCGCCGCGCGCAACCGGCGCTACATGGCTGAGAAGTACGACACCCCGGCCACCCGACTACTCGCGGTGGAGCCGATGATCAGCCTCTTCGATGTCAACGAGATCCTCATCGCCGACGCGCACGACGCGACCCGGACGGAGGCCCGCGCATGATGGAGTTCCGCCGCCTCGGCGAATCCGGACTGAGGGTGTCGGTGGTCGGCCTGGGGTGCAACACCTTCGGCCGCATGATCGAGCTCGACCAGGCATGTGCCGTGGTCGACGCCGCACTGGACGCCGGCATCAACTTCTTCGACACCGCCGACATCTACGGCCTCGAACGGGGTGCGTCGGAGCCCATGCTCGGCGCCGCGCTCAAGGGCCGGCGGGACGACGTCGTGGTAGCCACGAAGTTCGGCATGGACATGGATGGGGTCAACGGGCCCGACTTCGGCGCCCGCGGGTCCCGCCGCTACATCGCCCGCGCGGTCGAGGCGTCGCTGCGCCGACTCGACACCGACTACATCGACCTCTACCAGATGCACGAGCCCGACCCGGGCACCCCGATCGAGGAGACACTGGCCGCGCTGGACGACCTGGTCCGGGCCGGCAAGGTGCGGTATGTCGGCAACTCCAACTTTGCCGGCTGGCAGATCGCCGACGCCGCGTGGGTGGCGAGGACGCGCGGGTTCACGCCGTTCATCAGCGCACAGAACAGATACAGCGTGCTGTCCCGCACGGCCGAGGCCGAGGTGATCCCGGCGTGTGAGCGGTTCGGCCTCAGCCTGCTGCCCTACTTCCCGCTCGAGAGCGGGCTGCTCACCGGGAAGTACCGGCGCGGCCAGGCGGCGCCGGACGGCAGCCGGATGACCACCGACCGATACCAGCCGTGGCTCGCTTCCGCGCCGTGGGACGACATCGAGAAGATCGAGGCGTACGCGCGCGAGCGCGGCCTGTCGATGCTCGATGTCGCAATCGGTGGGCTGCTGGGCCGGCCGGCGGTTGCCTCGGTGATCGCCGGTGCCACGACACCCGAGCAGGTGCGCGCGAATGTCGCGGCGGCATCCCGGCGGCTCACGGCCGACGACCTCACGGCGCTCGCGGCGATCGGCCGGTGACCGGCACGTCCGCCGGCGCGCGCGGGCGCGCCCTGGTTGTTCGCAGCCTCCTGCCCGGTCGCCGGCTGGGCTTCGCCCTGGTCGTGTCGGTGCTCGCGACCACGGTGCTGCCGGTGCTGGCGCCGCAGTTCACGCTGCGGTTCGTCGACGACGCCATGGCAGGCGCGAGCACCGGGCACCTGGTCCTCATCGCGGTCGGATATTTGAGCGTCGCGATCGCCGCCCTGGCCGCGAGGACGGTGACCGGCTGGCTCGCCAACGGGCTCGCCTGGGACGGCACCAACCGGCTGCGTGAGCGCCTGGCGGAGCACGCGCTCTCGCTCGACCTCGGATACCACGGCAAGCACCCGCCCGGCGAGCTGATCGAACGGGTTGACGGCGACGTGGCGGCCGTGGCCGACTTCGCCGTGGCGTTCCTGCTGGACGTGGTGGTAAACGTCCTGCTGCTCGGCGCGATCGTGGTCGGGGTGTTCCTCGTGGACGTGCGGCTCGGCGCGGTACTGACCGGATACTGCCTCGTCGTCTTCCTGGCGATGGCCCGCGGGCAGCGCTGGGCCGTGCCGTCGGCGACCCGGTCGCGGGCGGCGAGCGCGGCACTCTACGGCGAGCTGGAGGAGTCGCTCGCCGGTGCCGAGGATCTCCGGGCCAACGGCGCGGGGGAGCATATGCTCAGCCGGTTCCACCGCACGAGCGCCGCCTGGTACCAGGCGGAGTACCGGGCCGCGCGGATCGGCGTGGCGGTAATGGCCGGCGTGTCGGTGGCGTTCGCCGGTGGGACGGCCGTGGTGCTCGGCTCGGCCGCGTGGTTGCTGAACGCCGGTGCGCTGACCGTGGGCACCGCCGTGCTGCTCTTGCAATACACTCTGCTGCTGCGGGCGCCCTTCGAGCGGCTGATCGACCAGTTGCGGGCCTACCAGGGAGCGCTGGCCAGCGTCACCCGGGTCGCCGACCTGCTCGGCCACCAGCCGGTGCTGCCCCAGCCGGTCCACCCGCGGCAGCTACCGGCCTCCGGCCCGCTGTCGGCACGCCTGGACCGGGTGTCGTTCACCTACCCGGGTAGCGACCGGCCGTCCCTGTTCGATGTGGACATCGAGTTGGCGGCGGGCGAGTCGCTCGGACTGGTCGGGCGGACCGGCAGCGGCAAGACGACGATCGCGCGGCTGCTGCTGCGGATGTACGACCCGGACGCGGGGGCGGTGTGCCTCGGCGGGCTCGACCTGCGGGACGTCGACAGCGCGTCGCTGCGCCGGCGGGCCGGCATGGTGACGCAGGACGTCCAGCTCTTCTCTACCAGCATCCGCGACAACCTGACGCTGTTCCGGCCGGACACCGACGACGACCGGCTACGCGCGGTGCTGCACGAGGTGGGGCTCGGCGAGTGGTTCGCCGCGCAGCCCGAGGGGCTGGACTCCGCGCTGCGCGGGGTGTCGGCCGGGGAGGCGCAGCTGCTGGCGTTCGCCCGCACCCTGCTCAGCGACCCCGGCATCGTGGTGCTCGACGAGCCGTCCAGCCGGCTCGATCTGGCGACCGAACGCCGGGTGGAGGAGTGCATCGATCGGCTGCTGGCGGGGCGTACCGGCGTTGTCATCGCCCACCGGCTGTCGGTGCTGTCCCGGATGGACAAGATCGCGGTGGTCTCCGGTGGTCGGATCGTGGAGTTCGGCTACCGCACAGACCTCCTCGCCGACTCGCGCAGCCGGTTCGTCGGCCTGCTCAACCTCACCGGAGCCGCCCGATGAACGACATGGTGCGGGTGGTCGCCCGGCTGATCCGCTTCGACCTGCGGCGGTATGTCCTCGGCGCACTGTTCTGGCTCCCGGTGAGCGTCCTGCCGCTGGCCGGGGGCGTACTCCTGAAGTGGATCTTTGATCGGATCAGCGGCGGGCAGCCCGTCGACCTGAGCGCCGTGTGGTGGCTGTGTGCGGCGTTCGTCGGCGCGGAGCTGGTGCGCGGGCTGACGATGCTGATCGCCTGGGCCTACGGCGTCTACTGGTGGGACGCCGCCGCGTCGGTGCTCCGCAGCAACGCGCTCCGGTCCATCTTCACCGCGCCCGGGCCGGCCGCCGACCGGTTGCCCGACTCGTCCGGTGAGTCGCTCGCCCGGCTGCGCTCGGACGTGGCGAGCCTTGTCGACTTCGCGGACGAGTTCATCCGGCTGGCCGGTGCGGTGCTGTTCACCGTCGGCGCCCTCGTCATCACGGTGCGCATCGATTGGAGGATCAGCCTGATGCTGGTCCTGCCGATGGTGGCCGTGGCCGTCCTGAGCACGTTCGCCGCGCGGACGGTGAAGCGGCTGCATACGCGGGCGCAGGTGGGCGGGGCCACCGTCACCGCGTACATCGGCGAGATGTTCAGCGGGATCCTGACCATCAAGACGGCCGGCGCCGAGCCGCACGTGCTGGCCCGGCTGCGCCAGCACAACGCGACGCGGCGGCGGGCGGCGGTCCGCGATCGGCTCGCCACCGACCTGCTCGACGCCGGCACCGGTGCCAGCGTCGAGATCGGCATCGGCCTGGTGCTGCTGCTCGCCGCCTCTGCCATGCGCGGCGGCGCCTTCACGGTTGGCGACCTGGCCCTGTTCACCACGTACGTCAGCGGCCTGACCGCCCTGCCGCGGAGCATCGGCGCGATGCTGTTCCAGGTGCCGCAGGCGGTCGTGGCGACGGAACGGCTCAACCGGCTGCTCGCCGCCAGCGAGACACCCACCGACCTGGTACGCGACACCAGACTGTGGTTCGGCGACACCCCGGTGCCCGACGCGCGGCCGGTGACGACGCACGACGATCCGCTGACCGTGCTGGAGGTGTGTGGCCTGACGGCCCACCACGATGGTGGGACCCGTGGGGTGCACGACGTGGACCTGCGACTCGAACGCGGCTCGATCACCGTCCTCACCGGTGCGGTCGGCTCCGGCAAGACGACGCTGATCCGGGCGATGCTCGGGCTGGTCCCGGCCCACGCCGGCACGATCCGGTGGAACGGCCGGCCGGTCGCCGACCCGGGCACGTTCCTGGTGCCGCCGCGCGTGGCGTACGCCGGTCAGCGCCCGCGCTTGTATTCCGCGACGCTGCGGGAGAACGTGTTGCTCGGTTGGCCGGGTGACACTGTCGACCGGGCGCTGCACCTCGCCGCGCTCGACGAGGACGTGACAGCGATGCCCGAGGGTCTGGAGACCTTCGTCGGGCCGCGCGGGGTTCGGTTGTCCGGCGGGCAGATACAGCGCGCCACGGCAGCGCGGGCCCTCGTCCGCGCACCCGATCTGCTGGTGCTGGACGACCTGTCGTCCGCACTGGACGGCGAGACCGAGGCACTCTTCTGGGACCGGGTGACCCGGGCCGCGCGCGAGGGGCGCGGCCCGGGCACGCTGCTGGTCGCGTCACACCGGCGGGAGGCGCTGGAACGAGCCGACCAGGTGGTGGTGCTCGACCAGGGGCGGGTGGTGGGTCGGGGGCGACTCGGGGACGTGCTGCGCGACTGCGATGAGATGCGCCGCCTGTGGGCCGAGGAACTCGATACCACCGAGGACTGATCAACCGGCGTGCTGGAGTGCGGGCTCGGCGGGAACATCGACATCTGACGTGTGGGCCGTCACACGTGCGGCCTCCTTCCGGATGGCCTCGCGATAGCGCGGGCTCAGGCCGGTCACCGCGGCGAGTACCCGTACCTCGTCGACGGACCGGTCCGGGTAGGGCAGGGCGAACCCGGCGAGCGGCAGGATCTCCGGCCGGCTGCCCCGGTCGAAGAGCGCCGCCACCTCCGGTTCAGCCGCCTGGGTGTGGGGGTCGACGAGGGCGCCGACGACGACCGTGTCGCGGCCGCCCACCGGACCGCGAAGTACTGATGGTCGCCGGTCCCCATGACGGCACGCGGCCAGTTCGCGCTCCACCTCGGCGTAACACTCGTCCGCGCCGATCCAGCCGAAGGCGAGCGCCAGCTCCAGGTCCAACCGAGGCCACTTGGCCAGGTAATACCGGTTGTTGGTCCACGCCGCCACCTCGTTGACGGCCAGGTCGCGCGGGTGCGGCAGGTGCAGACCGAACACCGGGGCCGCGTGCACGATGGGGATGTGGGCGCGGGAGATCCGGAAGCCCCACTCCTGGTCCTCGGGTCCCCAGCCGCGGAAGTTCTCGTCGAAGTAGAGGTCGTGCTGCTCGACCAGGCGGCGTGGGATGGCCGTCAGACCGGTGGCGACGAACGCCCACGGGAACCTCATGAGCGCCGACGTGTACCGGTCGGTCCACCGGTAGTCCCACGGCCCGCCCTCGGCGGCCAGGTCGGCCAGCACCGCACGGTAGTGGTCCCACGGCAGCACCTCGGCACTCTTGCTGTGCTCATTCATCGCCGCCTCGTAGCCGACCACCTGCCCGATCACGCACAGGTTCTGGCCATGGGCGAAGTACCGGTCGTAGGTGTTGCGGAGGGAGTCCGGCGGCAGCGCGATGTCCGCGTCGAGGGTCATCACCACCTCACCCGACGCGTGCCGGATCGCCAGGTTGCGGGCGTGGGCCACGTTCCACTCCCCAGTCGTCATCACCGAGACGAGGTTGAGGCGGTCGGTGAACTCGCGGCACAGTTCCACGTACTCCGTGGAGTACTCCATGGCACCGACGACGACCTCGAACTCCGCCTGATCCATGGTCTGCTCGGCCAGCGCGGCGAGGACCACCCGTAGGGTGCGCTCGCGGCCTTTGAACGGGACAACGATGCTGAACTTGAGACGATCGGTGTGCATCTGCTCCTGCCTTCGGTCGGTCCGGCCGGTTGTCTGCGGAGGTCAGACGGTGGCGCGGGCATCGAGAGTCGCGGTGAACCACTTGGCCGCCTTGGCCAGCAGTCGTTCGGGTCCGTTCGGGCTGGCGAAGCCGAGACATTTCGCGGCGCGGGTGGGGTCGAAGCGGAACATCGCGCCGGTCAGCTCCGCGCCGTTGGCCGGGTCGGGCCACTCGTCGCGCACCGTCAAGCCCCGGTCGCGGGCGAGGCCGGCGAACAGTTCAGCCAACTCGCGGAAGCGGACGTATTCCGGATCGGCGAGCATGGCGACGGTGCCGCGCGCCTCGGCGCGGAAGAGATTTGCCGCGATCGTCTCCGCCACGTCGTCGACGTGCACGAAGCTCACCCCGGCGCGGGCGAAGCGGGCATCCGCCGGGCGCAGCACCAGGGTCGTGCCGTCCGGCGTGAGGTGGCAGAAGCCGGTGCCGAGCAGTTCCCGCAACCACGGTGCGCCGTCGGCGAGCCGGTCGGGGACGACGATCGGCAGGCGGTAGACGACCGGTGGGGTCGTGCACGCCGCCCGGGCGGTCCGCTCCCACGCGGCCTTCATCGCGCCGTACGCCGTCGTGGGGTTGGGCGGGCTGTCGTCGTCGAGCAGCGGCGGCGGATCCGGTGCGTCGCCGAAGACCGCCTGGCTGGAGGCGAAGTGCAGCTCCGCCCGGTTGGCGTTCACCGCCGCGATGACGGCGTGCAGGGCCGGGTAGTCGTAGCGGCACAGGTCGGCGAGATCGTGCGAGGACCGCGCGAGGTGGACGACCGCGGCGCTGCCCTCGCACGCCTCGGTCAGCGCGGCCGGATCGGCGATCGACCCGGCCACGACGGCCTGGGCGCCGACCACGGTACGGGCCCGCTCCGGTGTCCGGGCCAGGCCCCGATACGGGACACCGCGGCGCGTCAGCACCTCGCACAGCGACCGGCCGATGAGCCCGGTGATGCCGGTGATCGTGACCTGTCCGACAGTGCCGGTCATGCCGTCCACCTCGTTCACCACTGTCACCACACGCCGTCGCGGAGCAGCCCGGCGGCGTGCCGGCCGGCACGCGCCGAAAGTGCCATGATCGTGAGGGTGGGGTTCTGCCAGCCGCCGCCGGGGAAGCAGGCGCCGTCGGTGACGAACACGTTCGGGCAGTCCCAGCACGCGTTGTTCGCGTCGACCACGGAGGTCGCCGGGTCGGCGCCCATCCGCGCCGTACCCATGTCGTGGACGTTCAGCCCGGGCACCGTCAGTGCGTCGGCGACCCCGGTGAGGCGCAGACCGGCTGCCTCGGCCGCGTGGGCGACCGCCTCGCGCATCGCGGTGTACAGGCGGTCCTCGTGTGGTCCGTACGCACACTCGATGACCGGTGTGGGCACACCCCAGCGGTCGGTGCGGCCGTCGTCGAGTCGGACCCGGTTGTGCCGGTACGGGAGCATCTCGCCCTGCGCGTCGATGCTCCCGACGGGTACGCCGTCAGCGGTGAGCCGTTGCAGCGTCACCCATAGACCGAACGGCCGGACGTCGCCTGTGGTGGGCGCGGGCGGGACCATGAGACCACGCTGCCGCGCGGACCACTCGTACCCATCGGCGGGCGGGTGCCCGTCGAGCACGCCCGAGGCCGCCAGCACCGGATGGTCCATGAGTCCGCGGCCGACCCAGTCGCTGGTGTTGCCGAGCCCGTCGGGGTGGCGCGGGCCGCGCGAGTTGAGCATCAGCCGGGCGGTCTCGACAGTGCCCGCGCAGAGGAAGACGATCCGCGCGGTGACGTGGTGTCGGGCGCCGGTTGTCGTGTCGACGTAGCGGACGCCGGTGGCCCGGCCGCTGTCCTGGTCGATCGTCACGTCGGTGGCGACGGCGTTCGGCCGCAGCTCCAACCGGCCGGTGCGCTCGGCCGCGGCCAGCGCGTTGGCCTGCATCGTGAATCGCGGCCAGCCCTCCCGCCCGCCCTCGTCGGGGATGAAGCGCACCGGGACCGGGTGGGTGCCGGGTGGCCGGTACGCCTCACGAAAATCCTTCTCCGCGGGGGTCAGCGCGGGCGGCTCGTGCCGGAACCGGCTGTCGGGTAGCTGGGGGAGGCCCTCGCGGCTGCCGGTCGGGCACAGCACGTCCTCGACGAGCGCGTAGAAGGGCGCGAGGGTCTCGTATCGCACCGGCCATGCCAACGTGCAGCCGTCGAGCGGCGCGGCGTCCAGCTCGTAGCGCGACAGGCGAAGCGCGGTGCCGCCCCAGGTCAGTGACCGGCCACCGATCTGCATCCCACGGATCCAGTGGTACGGCTGGTCGTCGGGCGTCCGGTACGGGTGTTCGTCGTCGTCGACGAACAGGTGCGGGCCGCGCGGGCCGAATCCCGGGTGAACCCGTTGCACGTGCTGCCCCGGGTCGCCGACCGGGGTGGGGAGGGTCGCCGGCAGTGCACCGTCCAGGCGTGGCGCGGCACACCCCGGTCCGAGGGCCGGCTCGTCGGCCGGCTCGTCGGAACTGGACGGGAAACGCCGCGGGACGTCGCGTGCCGCGCGGGGCGGGCCGGCCTCCAGCACGAGGGTCTGCCAGCCAGCCTCGGTCAGTTCCTTGGCCGCCCACGACCCGGCGAAGCCCGAGCCGACGACCAGAACGTCAGGGCTGTGCACGCTACTCGACATCCCGTCACCTCATCCGGCGTTGCTCGCCTGCGTCTGCCGCTCAAGCAGGTGGTCGTTGATGTCGAAGTAGCCGACGGGCGGGTCCGCGGACAGTACCCGGATCTCCGGGGTGTCGTATTTTTCGAGGAGGTACCGGAGGTTGGTGGCGGCGGCCCGTTTGTTGTGCGCGTGGTCCTTGTCGTGCGGGAAGTGGATCGCGCTGGCCGCCCGGTCGACGACGAACCGCGCTCCGGCTCGGTGCAGTCGGTAGGCCAGGTCGACGTCCTCGTATCCCCAGGACCGGAACGCCTCGTCGAAGCCGCCGATCGCGCGCAGGTCGGCGGTGCGGGCCGACACGTCGCACGTCCAGTACATCAGCCAGGGTGCGGGCAGGTCGGCGATCGCGTCGCCCGGGTAGCGGCGGTAGAAGTGCTCGCGGTCATCCAGCCACCGGCCTTGCTCCGCCAGCGCGGCGATCGTGCCGTCGACGTCGTCGAAGTCGAGCGAGGCGTGCATCTGCTCGGCGTCTTCGTTGTTGTGGTTGAAGCAGTACACGTAGCCGATCACCGCGACCGAGGTGGCGCCGGTGTGGTTGTCCAGATGGGCTCGCACGCAACGCGAGTGGGCCAGCACGCCCGAGTCGAGGAAGACGCACACATCGGCGGCGGCGTGCTGAATCCCTACGTTGCGCGCGGCGGCCACCCGGAAGCCCTCATCGGGCTGGTAGAAGTACCGCAGGTCGAGGCGCTCGCGGAAGGTGTCCACCACCTCGGCGGTGTTGTCGGTCGACCCGTCGTCCACCACCAGCACCTCGAACCGGCGGCCGTCCATCTCCTGGCGGCTGAGCGCGTCGAGCGTGCGGGCAAGCAGCGCGACCCGGTTGTAGGTGGGCACGATGACACTGCAGTCTGGTCGACTGTCCATCACACATCCTCCTCGGCGGATACAAAAGACGTTGCCACATGTTGCCAAGCTTGGCAAATTCTGTGCCAGCTTTGCCGCGCGGCGGATCAGGCTGAGGCGTACGCCCGCGCCTGCATCGTGTACAGCTCCGCGTAGGTGCCGCCCGCGCCCATCAGCTCCTCGTGCGTGCCGCAGGCGTCGACCCGGCCGCCCTTCAGGACCACGATGACGTCGGCCATCCGCACTGTGGAGAACCGGTGCGAGACGTACACGGTCACCGCGCCGTGGACGTCCTGTTCCCGTGCCGCCGCGGCGAAGCGTTCGAACAGCGCGTGCTCGGCCATCGGGTCCAGCGCCGCGGCGGGCTCGTCGAGCGTGAGCAGTGCCGGTCGTTCCCGGATGAGCGCCCGGGCCAGGCCGACGCGCTGCCACTGGCCACCGGAAAGCTCGGCGCCGTGCTCGTATCGCGAGCCCAGCACCGAACCCAGCCCGTCCGGCAGGCGCTCCAGCAGGTCGTCGAGGTCCGCCCGGTGGATCGCGTCCGCAACGGCCCGGTCGTCGGCGATCACTTCACCGTCGACGGCACCGACGCCGACGCTGTCGCGTACCGCCAGCTCCAACCGCGCGAAGTCCTGGAACAGGGCGGCGGTGGTGGGACGGTCGGGGGTGGCCGCGGTCACGTCGCGTCCGTCGAACCAGATCCGCCCGCCCGTCGGCCGGTAGAGCCCGCACAGCAGCTTCACCAGCGTGCTCTTGCCGGCACCGTTCTCGCCGACCACGGCGACCACCCCGCCGGGCGGCAGCGTCAGGCTGATCCGGTCCAGCACCGGGCGGTCGGCACCCGGATAGGCGAACGAAACGTCGCGCAGCACGATGCCGCGGCCGGCCGGCGGGTCGGCGTCCGCCACTGTCGCCTCCACCGGGTCGGGCTCCGCGCCGGGGCGGGGCTCGCCGAGCTTCTCGACCCGGGCGATCGTCCGCCCCGCCTGTTGCAACACGCCGAGCAGGCCCACCGCCGTGATGATCTGCATGGTCGTCTGCACCGTCAGCGCGAGCACCATGACGAAGTCGCCGACCGTCGCCCGGCCCTCAGCCAGTTGCTGGAACACGAACAGCAGCGCGCCGGCGTATCCGGCGGCGAACGCCAGCTGCCCGACGACCTTGCCCAACGCGGCGCGCAGTTGGCCCCGCCCCAGCCGCCGGGTGGCCTCCTCCCAGGCAGCCGTGTGGCGGGCCACCACCTCGTCCTGTAGGCCCCACAGCCGTAGCTCCAGGAGGCTCTCCGGCGCGGTGGACAACTCGAGGAAGTGCCGGGCGCGGCGGTTTTCCTCGGCCGCGCGCTCCTGGGCGCGCTCGACCTCGCGGTGCGCCCACGCGCTTGCCATCACCAGGAAGACCGCCAGGCATGGCACCAGCACCAGCACCACGTGCAGCCGGGCGATCAGCACGGTGCTGATGGCCAGCTGTAGCGCCAGCCCGCCGAACTGCAGGATCGACTCGAGCGCCCGGTTGATCTCGAACGTGCGCGACTGGGCGACCTGCAGGTCGTCGGCGTAGTCGGGCTGTTCACGCTGCGACAGCGGCACGCCAGCGTTAGCCGCGGTGAACAACCGCTGTTGCAGGTGGGTGTGCGACTGTTCGCCGAGCTCGAAGTAGAGCAGGTGGGCGAAGTGCCCGCCCATCAGCTCGACCAGCAGCAGCCCGGCGAGGAGCACGCCCAGCCAGGCGGCCCATCCGGTACGGCCGGCGAGCAGCGCGTCGGTGAGCTCGCGCAGGCCCAGCGCGATGAACGGCGTGGCCAGGAACCCGGCGAGCAGCAGCAGGATCGACCGGATGAGCTTGCTCCGGTCGATCCGCCACGCCATCGTCAGCAGTTCCCGGGCGGCGGTCAGCGTTCTCACGAGCGGCCTCCTGCGTGGTAGTCGGCCGGTCCCTCGGCCGCCGCCGCGGCGAACCGTCCGGCCTGGGTGCGGAACATCGACGCGTACGTCTCGGAACCCGACAGCAGCTGGTCGTGGTCGCCGAACTCGGTGATCCGGCCGTCCTCCAGCACCGCGATCGCGTCGGCACGGCGGACGGTGGAGAACCGGTGCGAGATCACGAGCGTGGTGAGCCCTTCGGTCAGCTCCAGGAACCGGTCGTAGAAGTCCACCTCCGAGCGCACGTCGAGCTGCGCGGTCGGCTCGTCCAGCACGAGCACCGTCGCGCCCTGGTGCACCGCGTAGAAGGCGCGGGCCAGCGCCACCCGCTGCCACTGGCCCCCGGACAGGCCGGTGCCCCCCTCGTACTCGGGCGACAGCACGGTGTCCAGTCCGGACGGCAGGCGGTCGAGCACGTCGACAGCGTTGGCCCGGGCGAGCGCCGCGTGCATCGCCTCCTCGTCCACGGGCAGATGCGCCGCGCCGAGGTGCAGGTTTTCTCGCAGGCTCAGGTCGAACCGGACGAACTTCTGGAAGATGACGGCCAGGTCGCGTCGCCACCGCAGCGGGTCGAGGGTGGTCAGATCCTGCCCGTCGACAAGCACCGCGCCGGACGTGGGCGGATAGCCACCGGCGAGCAGCTTGACGAGCGTGGTCTTGCCTGCGCCGTTGATCCCGACGAGCGCCGTCGACCGGCCGGCGGCCAGCGTCAGGTCCAGTCCGCGCAAGACCTCCCGCTCGGAGTTCGGATAGCGGAAGCGCACGTCGTCGAAGCGGATCTCGTGTGGTGTGCGATCCTCGGGCGCCACGCGGGGTGCCGTGACGGCCCGCCGCTCGGTCGGGGCGGCTTCGCCGACCAGTGCCCGGTACTCCGCCATGGTGTTCTGGTACTGGAGGCCGTACTGCGTCTGGACGTCACATTCCGGGAAGTACGCGCCGAAGCGCAGCGGCAGCAGTATCGCCTGCACCGCGACGACCAGCACCGCGACGCCCTCCGCCGGGGCGTACGACCGGCTGAGTAGCACGAACGACGCGACCGCGACCACGAACCCGATCGCTGTGTAACCGAGGAACGGCCGCAGGTACACCTCGCGGCGGCGGCGCCACAATGGCCGCAGGTAGCCGTCGGACTCGGCGGTGAAGCGCCGCTGTAACCACGGCAGCAGGCCCAGCACGCGGATCTCCTTGGCGGCCCCCGGCTCGACGCCCAGCGCCTGGATGTAGTTCATCCGCTGACGGGCGTCGCCGAACCGGGCCCAGTCGTCGGTGAACGTCGCGAGCGCACCGCGCTGGCCGAACCGGATCACCAGCGCCCCGATGAGCAGCAGCGCGGCGACCCACCACGACACCGTCGCGCCGACCAGCGCGAGCGCGGCGGCCAGCTGAAGGTAGCGGCCCGCGAGCATCGGTAGCACGCCGGCGCCCACGCCCGGCGTCGGTGCGGCGCGCAGGTAGGCGTCGCTGATCTCGGCCATCGCCGACACCGCGCGCTCCTGCTCCACCCGGTCGAGCGGCGCCCGCAGCGCCGCCGACAGGTGGTCGCCGAGGACGTGCGCGTCGATGCGGCGCCCCGCCCACTTCGCGAGCGCCTCCTGGAACGGCGGCACCAGTTGCTGCCCGGCGAGCGTGACGAACGCGAAGACCAGTTCTGGCCCGGCCTCGCTGATCACGCCGCCGAGACCGGTGGTGCCCACCGCCTCGGTCAGGCGGGTCAGCACCCGGGCCATCGCCACGATGAACGCCGCCGGCAGCAACCCGGACAGGATCGCCAGGACCACCGTCGGCACCAGGACGTCCCACCCCGCATACCGGAGCAGCGCCGCCATCCGCAGCCAGGACCGGATGCGCTCGCGCCGTATCACCTTCATATTCGACTCCCGCCGCGTCGTCCAAGAATCAGTCATCAGCAGACCACGCAGCCGCCCGTCTGGCAACTTTTGACAAATCTGCTTAGCCTGTTGCCTAGATGAGCTTTCGCATCCACGCCGATGGCTCTCGTCGGCCGAGAACGGAGGGCAGCGCAACGATGACGGGTAACTCCCCGGCGTGCAGCGTCGTGATCCCCACGTACAACCGGATGGACCTGCTGCGGCGGACGCTGGACGCGCTGACCCGGCAGGACATCGGGACCGACGCGTTCGAGGTGCTGGTCGTCGACGACGGCTCCAGCGACGACACCGAGGCAATGGTTGCCAGCTTCCGCGACCGGCTGGACGTGCGGTATTTCTTCCAGCCGGACGAGGGGTTCCGGGTCGCGGCCGCGCGCAACATCGGCATCGCCGAGGCGCGGGGTGACGTCCTCGTCTTCCTCGACTCCGGCGTGCTGGCGCACTCCGGCTGCCTACGCGCTCACCTGCGCAGTCACGCGGCCGAGCAGCCGGCCGCGGTGATCGGCTACGTCTACTGCTTCAACTACGCCAACGAGGACGCCGGCGACATGCAGGAGACGCTCGACTTCGACGACGTCGACGGCACCATCGGGCTGCTGCGCCGGGAGGGCCGGTGGCTGGACATCCGCGAGGACTTCTACACGCGCGTCGACGATCGGCTGCGCGACCTGCCGGCGCCGTGGCTGATGTACTGGACGTGCAACGTGTCGGCCCGCACCAGGCAGGTGCGCGCGGTTGGCGCGTTCGACGAGGAGTTTCGCACCTGGGGCTCGGAGGACATCGACCTGGCCTACCGGCTGCACCAGGACGGTGCGGTCTTCCTGATCGACCGCGACGCCGGCGCACTGCACCACCCGCACCCCAAGCTCGGGCTGGACAGGGCGATGGCGATGCGCAACCGCTACTACATCGCCGACAAGTACGACACGCCGATCACCCGGCTGCTCGCCGTGCAGCCGGTCATCGATTTCTTCGACATGAACGATCTCATCAAGGAGCGCGGGTTGCCCAGTTGTGCCGAGTACCGGACGACGCGTGTGGGAACGCCGACGTGACGGGCCGACCTGTCCGCATCGCCGTCCAGGTGCAGCCGCAGCACGCCGACTACCGAGCGATCCGGACCGCCGTCGTGCAGGCCGAGGAACTCGGCGTCGACATGGTCTGCACGTGGGACCACTTCTTTCCGTTGACCGGCGACCCTGACGGCCGGCATTTCGAGTGCTGGACCATGCTGGCCGCCTGGGCCGAAGCCACAACGCGGGTGGAGCTCGGGCCGCTCGTGTCGTGCAGCGGATACCGAAACCCGGATCTGCTGGCCGACATGGCGCGCACCGTCGACCACATCAGCGGCGGTCGGGTGGTGCTGGGGCTGGGCTCCGGCTGGTTCGACAAGGATTTCGTCGAGTACGGCTATCCGCCGGCCACTCCGGTCGAGCGGCTGGACGAGTTCGCCGCCGCGCTGCCCCGCATCCGGGCGCGGCTGGGGGCGCTCAACCCGCCGCCGGTGCGCCCGATTCCGCTGCTGATCGGCGGCAGCGGCGAGCGGCGGACGCTGCGCCTCGTGGCCCGGTATGCCGACCGCTGGCACAGCTTCGGCGACGTCGACACGATGCGGCACAAGATCGCGGTGCTGCACCGCCACTGCGCCGAGATCGGTCGTGACCCCGGCGACATCGAGATCTCCGCCAGCATCGGCGGCGGGCCGTCGCCGGCCGGTGAGCCGGAGGACCTCGGGCCGCAGCTGCGCGATCTCGGAGTGTCGCTGTTCACCCTCGGCGTGTCCGGCCCGGACTACGACTACGGCGCGCTGCGCCGCTGGGTGGCCTGGCGCGACGCCCAGTGACCGGTGCCCGGCTCACGCCCGCAGCCGCTCGTCCAGGCGCTTCACCAGGTCGCGTGCCGTCTCCTCGGTGACCCGCTCCGGCCGGTGGTAAGCGGTCAGCCGCAGGCCGTCGTCCTCCGGCCAGAGCTCCACGTGCAGGTCCAGCGGGAGGTCCAGGTACCGCTGGCGGACGAACGTCGTGCGGGCCCCGTCGAGGCGCAGCTCCGCGGGTGCGTTGTCCTGTAGCGCGAAGAGCACCTGGTACGCCAGCTCGGACGCGGGCCCGTCCTGTGCGGCGAACGCGTCGCCGAAACACTGCCCGGTCGCGCGCAGGGCGGCGGGGCCATCGGCGAGCGCGGCGCCGCGCAGCCGCAGGCAGAGCATCGTGAGGTGGCAGCCGACGGCAAGCTCCGATCCGGCGCCGTGGCGCTGCGCCACCGGCACGCCCACGGCCAGGTCCCGCTGACCGGTGACCTCGGCCAGGGCGGCGCCGAAGTGGTGCAGCAGGACGGCGAACCGGCTGACGCCGGCGGAACGGGCCGCGTCGTCCACCGCGGCGAGGACTGCCGGCTCGATCCGGGTCGGAACCAGCCCGGGACCGTTGCTGCCGGCACCGTCCGCCGGGCTGCCCGGCCAGCGCACCGGCGGCGGGCCGGCGTACCCCGCGCGGTCGGGCCGAACGTCGGTCCCGCTGGCCGCGACCCGCGCGATGTGGTCGCGGTAGGAGCGGGCGAGGGACGGCGGAGCCGGTGTGGTGGGTGGCTCGGCGCCGCGCCGGGCGGCGTTGTACGCCGTCGCGAGGTCCCGCGCGAGTACGGCCTCCGACCAGCCGTCGAACGCGATGTGGTGGATCACGCAACCGAACACCGTGGCATCGCCGGCCCCGGCGACCGCCACACGCCACACGTCGGCGTCGCCGATCACCAGCTCGTCGGCGAAGAGCCGCCGCAGCGCCGCCATCGCCTCCTCCACCGAGGACGCGGCCGGCAGCACCTCCAGCGGCGGCGGATCGATGTCGAGGACCTCCGCCACCGGCCGGGGGTCGGCCACGTACGCGGCGCGTAGCGGCTCGTGCCGCGCGTGTACCGCCCCCACCGCGGTTTCCAGCGCCGCGTGGTCCAGATCGCCCTCAATGACCCAGGTGAGCAGGCAGTGCCCGGTCCGGTCGGCGGGGTCGACGAGGTGCCGGGTGAGGTAGACCAGCTGCATGGGCGTGAGCGGGACCGCGTCGCCATCCGGGGTGTCCGGGGCCGGCTTGTCCGCGCGGAGCCACTGCGCGAGGGCCCGCGCGGTCGGGTGTTCCAGCAGGCGGGCCAGCGGCACCGGGCGGTCGAGCCGCGCCGCCAGCCGCGCGCATGCCCGCCCCAGGTCGAGTGAGGTGGCGCCCAGCTCGGTGAGGGGCACGTCGACCGGCGCGCTGTGGTGGCCGAGCACCTCGGCGAACACCTCGGCCACAAGCGCCTCGCCGTCGTCGGCGGGCGTGGTCACGCCTACGGCGCGCGTGGGCCGGGGATCGAGCGTGGCGAGCAGTGCCCGCTCGTCCAGCTTGCCCTGTGGCGTCACGGGGAACGCGCCGACGGTGTGCACCGCCGTCGGCACCTGATAGGCGGGCAGCACCTCACGCAGCGTGCCGATGGCACCGTCGAGCGGGTCGCCGGGCCGTTCGGGAATGCACCAGGCGACCAGCGCGGGCTCGCCGCCGCCGGTCCGGTCGGCCACCACCCGGCAGGAACGCACGGGCAGCAGTTCTTCGACGCGGCGCTCGATCTCCGCGGGTTCGATGCGGTGCCCCCGGATCTTCACCTGGCGGTCGGCGCGGCCGCGGAAGTGCAGCAGCCCGTCGACGTCGTGGAGGCCCAGGTCGCCGGTCCGGTACACGCGCACGGTCCGGCCGTCGGCCGTGACGTTCACGAACTTCTGTGCGGTCAGTTCCTCGTCGCCGAGGTAGCGCAGCGCCAGCCCGGCGCCAGCGACGCAGATCTCGCCGACCGCACCGGGCGCGCACCGCCGGTCGCCGTCCAGCACGAGCACTTCGGTGCCCGGCACGGGCCGGCCGAGCGGAACACCGTCGGCCCGTCGGGCGTCCTCCGGGCGGATCCGGTGAGTCGTCGTGAACACCGTGCTCTCCACCGGGCCGTATCCGTTGAGCAGCAGCACATCGGGGTGCTGCCGCAGGAACCGGCTCACGTGCGTGGGGGAGAGGCGTTCACCGCCGATCATCAGTTGCCGCACCCCGTCGAACGCGCCGAGGTCCTCGTCCACGACCATGTTGAACAGGCTGCTGGTCAGCCAGACCGTCGTCACGCCGTGGCGGGAGACGCCCTCGCGCAGCGCGCCGGCCGTCAGGTAGGGCTCCGCGACGATCACCGACGTGCCGCCGTTCAGCAGCGCTGCCCACAACTCGAGGGAGTACGCGTCCCACGGTGACGGTGCCGCCAGCGGGACGACCGTGTGCTCGTCGAACGTGGCGAACGTCCCGTCCGTGAACAGCCGCGCGGTGGCCCGGTGTGGGGTGAGGACGCCCTTTGGCCGCCCGGTCGTCCCCGAGGTGAAGAACACGCAGCACGGCGCGTGCCCGCCGACCTCGGCGGGCCGGAAGTCCGGCGGCGGGGACAGTGGCTCGTCCGGTGGCGTCCACACCGGACGACGGACGCCGGGCACCGGGCGGTCGGCGATCAGCACCGGCGCGGGCAGCATCGCTGTCACCTCGCCGAGGCGCGCCGCCGGCCAGGCCGGGTCGAGCAGTGCGTACGCCGCCCCGGTCTTCAACACGGCCAGCAGCGCCGTCACCTGGTCGGTGCCCCGGGGGAGAACCACCGGGACGCAGCTGCCGGGGCCGACCCCGGCGCTGGCGAGCCGAGCGGCCCAGCCGTCCGCGGTGCGGTCCAGCTCGTCGTAGGTGACGGAGCGCTCCCCGGCGACGAGGGCGACGGCGTCGGGCCGGAGCCGGGCCAACCGCGCGACCCGCTGGTGCAGACCCTCGTCGACTTCGTTCGGCATGGCTGCCTCCCGTCCGTGTTTCCAGCCAGCGGTCTCCCATGTTGCCTAAATTTGCCTACTGAGGCAACCTGGAGACATGAGCCGCGACCGATCGCTCGACATCGCCGTCACGGGCGTGCACGCCCTGTTCCCCGGAGCCGCCGACCTGGACGACTGGTGGGAGGCCATGCTGGCCGGCCGGGTGCTCACCACCCGGCTCGACCGCGCCGACCTGCTCTCCGCCGGGGTTCCGCCGGAACTCGCCGACGACCCCGACTACGTGCCGGTGCGGGGACATCTCGACGATGCCGACCGCTTCGACCACGTCCTGTTCCGGATCAGCGCCCGCGATGCGGAGCTGATGGACCCGCAGCACCGCCTCATGCTCGAATCCGCATGGGCGGCCCTGGAGGACGCCGCCGGGCGGTCCGCAGACCTCACCACCGCCGTCTACGCGTCGGACAGCGGTAGCGGTTACCTGCGGGCGATGCTCGCCGCCGGACCGCTCGATCCGCTCACGCTCGACCAGGCGCTGCACGGCACCGAGCCCGACTTCATCGCCAGCCTCATCGCGTACAAACTGGGCCTCACCGGCACGGCGCTCGGCGTGCGCACCGCATGTTCCTCGTCGCTGGTCAGCGTGCACCTGGCCGTGCAGGCGCTGATCAACGGCGAGTGCGACCAGGCCGTCGTGGTCGCCGCCGGCATCGACTACCCGCAGGCCGGCCACCTGCACGTGCCCGGCGGCATCCAGTCGGTGTCGGGGCACTGCCGCCCGTTCGACGCGCGGGCCGACGGCGTGGTGGCCGGCTCCGGCGTCGCCTGCGTCGTGCTGCGCAGGCTCGCCGACGTCACTGACGGCCCGCCGTTGTACGGCGTGCTGCTCGGCACGGCCACCAACAACGACGGCTCCGCCAAGGCGGGCTACTACGCGCCGTCGGCCGAGGGCCAGGAGGCAGTCATCGTCGCCGCCCTCGCCGCCGCGGACGTCGGCGCGGACTCGATCGGCTACCTGGAGGCTCACGCGACAGGCACGCACGTCGGCGACCCGATCGAGTGGTCGGCCGCGAGCGCCGCGTTGTCGGCCGGCGGCGCGCGCCCGGGTCAGGTGGCGGTCGGCGCACTCAAGTCCACAATCGGCCACCTCGACTCGGCGTCCGGGCTGGCCGGGCTGATCCGCGCGATGCGGGTGCTCCGCGAGGGCGTGGTGCCGCCGGTCACCGGCTTCACCGAGCTCAACCCGTTGCTCGATGTCGCCGGCTGCCCGCTGTACGTGCCGACCGCCGCCGGTCCGTGGGCCGGTCCGGAGCCGCGCCGCGCCGGGGTCAGCTCGTTCGGCATCGGCGGCACCAACGCCCACGTCATCGTCGAGCAGCCGCCGCCCGCGCCGGTGGTTCCGCCCCGGCCCGAGCGGGAGCGGCTCGTGGTCCTGTCCACCGCCAGCGCGGACGTCCTCGACCGCGCGGCGGACCGGCTCGCCAGCCACCTGCGCCGTGCCGAGCCCGATCTGGCCGATGTGGCGTACACCCTGGCCACCGCCCGCGACCCGCTGAACAGCCGGCTGGCAGTCACCGGCCGGACCGCCGCGGAGATCGCTGAGCGCCTCGAGCACGCCGCCGGCGTGGCCCGCGGCGCCTGCCCGACCGAGGGTCCCGCGCCGGTCGTGTTCCTGCTGCCTGGGCAGGGCACCCAACGGCCGGGCATGGCGATCGGGCCGGCCGCCGTGCTGCCCGGGTTCGCCGACGAGTTGGACGCATGCCTGCGGGGGTACGGCGCCGCGCTCGCCGCGCAGCTGCGCCACGCGCTGTACGACCCGAAGTTCCCGGCCGAGGACCTGGCCGCGACCGCGCTGGCTCAGCCGGCGCTGTTCGCGATGGAGTACGCCATCGGCCGGGCCCTGATCGGACTCGGCGTCGCCCCGGCCGCGCTGGTCGGCCACAGCCTCGGCGAACTGACCGCCGCCTGCCTGGCCGGCGCGATCGACCTGCCCGACGCCGCCCGGTTCGTCGCCGCCCGCGGTGAGGCGATGCACGCTTGCCCGCGCGGGAGCATGCTGGCGCTCGGCTGCGACCCGGGGACCGCGCGGTCATTGCTCGCCGACGCCGGTGCGGACCTCGAACTGGCCACCGAGAACGGCGCCGAGAGCTGCGCGGTCGCCGGGCCGGACGAGGAGATCGAGCGGTTCCGCGCCTGGCTGGGTGACCGGGTCCTGACCCGGGTGCTGCCGACCAGCCACGCGTTCCACAGCAGCCTGATCGAGCCGGCGCTGCCCGCGCTGGCCCAGGCGTTGACCGGTGTCACGCTGCGCCCGCCGGCCGTGCCCTACGCGAGCAACCTCAGCGGACGCCTGATCGAGCCGGGCGAGCCGATCTCGGCGGACGACCTCGTCGCACAGGCCCGCCGCCCCGTGCTCTTCGCCGGTGGCCTGGCCGCGGTCGCCGAGCGGCTGCCCGGCTGCCTGGCGATCGAGGTGGGGCCGGGTCGGGTGCTGTCCGGTCTCGCCGCGGCCGCCGGTCTCGCCGCCGTCCCGCTGCTGCCGATGCGCGACGAGAGGCCGGCCCGGGAAGTGGTCGACGCGCTCGGCACGCTCTGGACGCGTGGGCAGCCGCTGGCGCCGGAGCTGCTCGGCGCGGACGGTGGCCGGCCCGTGCACCTGCCCAGCTACCCGTTCGCCGACCGGCGATGGAGCGCGCCGGAGGTGGCGCCGGTGGCCGCGGCGACCGCGACGCGAGCCCCGGTGGCGGGCGCCGGCCCGGCGGCCGGTCCGGCACCGGCCGACCAGGTCCCGGCTGCCGCCCCCGCCGTCGTGCTGCCCAAGCTCTGGGCCGAGGTGCTCGGACACGGCGACCTGGACGACGACTCCGACTTCTTCGCGCTGGGCGGAGACTCGCTGCTCATCACGCAACTCGCCCGCCGCATCCACGAGGAGTTCGGGCTCCGGGTGCCGCTACGCGAGTTGCTCGCCGGTCGCACGCTCGGCCGGCAGACGGCCCTCGTCCGCGACACGTTGCGCAGTGCCGCGGCCGGCACCACCTCCTGAACCCCGAGACCTGAGGAGAAGCAATGACAGTCACCGTCGAGCCAGCCATGGCAGGCCTGGGCGCACCACTGCCCGAGACCGGCCGCGAACCGGTACACCAGGCCGTCATCCGATACGCCCACAGCCGGCCAGGCCATCCCGCGGTCCGCGGCGGCGGCACCTGCGTCAGCTACCGGCAGCTGGACGCCTGGTCCGCCCGCGTGGCCGCGGACCTGGCCGCGGCCGGTGCCGGGACCGGCACCCGGGTGGGCGTCCTGGCCGAACCGTCACCGGCGATGGTCGCGGCTGTCGTCGGCATCCTGCGCGCCGGCGCCGCGTATGTCCCGGTCGACCCCGCCTGGCCCGATCGCCGGATCACCGAGGTGCTCGACGACGCCGGGGTCGCCGCCGTGGTGTGCGCCGGCGGCGACGCGTCGCGCCTCGCCGGGACCACTGTCCCGCTCGTACTGGCGGGGGAGCCCGAACCGGACGGACACCCGGCGGAGCCCTCCACGGACCTCGTGTCCGACGACGCCGGCGCCTACGTCATCTACACCTCCGGCAGCACCGGCGAACCCAAGGGCGTGCTCGTCACGCACGGGCAACTCGCCGCGTCCACGCTGGCCCGCCGGTTGGTCTACCCCGGCGCGCCGACCTTCCTGCTTGTGTCGCCACTGGCCTTCGACTCCTCTGTCGCCGGGCTGTGGGGAACGTTGACCGCCGGTGGCACGCTGGTCGTCGCGTCCCGTGCGGAGGTCCGCGACCCGGAGCGGCTGGTCGAGCTGATCCGCCGTCACAACGTGACGCACACGCTGTGTGTGCCGTCGCTGTACGGTGTGCTGCTTGACGCCGCCCGGCGGGCCGGCCCCGGCGCGCTGGACAGCCTCCAGACCGTCGTGGTGGCTGGTGAGCCGCTGCCCGAGCAGCTGGTCGAGCGGCACTTCGCCGAGCTCCGGGCCGGCGTCACCCTGGTCAACGAGTACGGCCCGACAGAGGCGACGGTGTGGGCGAGCTACCGCGCGTTCGACGCGCCCGGGCCGGTGTCGATCGGCGGGCCGATTCCCGGTGCCCGGCTGTACGTCCTGGACGACGATCTCCGGCCGGTACCGCCCGGCACCGTCGGTGAGTTGTGCGTGGGCGGCGCGGGCGTCACCGCCGGCTACCTGGGTCGGCCCGACGCCACCGCCAAAGCTTTCCCGCTCGACCCGTTCACCCCTGTGGCTGGCGCGCGGATGTACCGCACCGGCGACCGCGTTCGCTGGAACCCGGACGGCACGCTGCACTTCGTCGGCCGCCAGGACCACCAGGTGAAGATCCGGGGCCACCGGGTCGAGCTGGGCGCTGTCGAGTCCGCCCTCGCCGCCGTGCCGGGCATCCGCGACGCCGTCGTGCTCCCGGACTCCGGCCACAGCGTTCTCGTCGGCTTCGTCCGGGCGGACCCCGGGATCGACCCCAAGCAGGTGCACGACGCGCTCGCCGAGCGGCTCCCACAGGCCATGGTCCCATCCCACATCCGCGTGCTGGACCACTTCCCGCTCACGTTCAGCGGCAAGGTCGACCGGGAGCAGCTACGTGCCGCCGCGGACGAGCCGACCGCGGCACCTGCCCCACAGGCGCCGCAGGCGGGCGTGGTGGCCGGGGTCACTGCCGCATGGTCGGAGGTGCTGAAAATCCCGCAGGTGCCGGCCGACGGCAACTTCTTCGACCTCGGTGGGCACTCGCTGGCGATGTTCCAGCTACAGGACGCCCTCGAACGGCACACCGGCGTGCGGCCCTCCGTGGTGGCGCTCTTCCAGCACACCACAGTGTCGGCGCAGGCCGACCTGGTCACCGCGGGTGGCACGAGTACCGGCCAGTCGGCACCGGACCGCAGCGCGGCCGTCGCCCGGCGTGCCCGCGCTGTGCGGGCCCGGCGTCAGCGCGCCAACTCGGGGGAGCGGTCGGCATGAGCGCCCAGCCGGACCGGTGGTTCCAGCGCACTGTCGAGTGCCGCGAACTGCGGCAGGTCCTCGTGGCGTTCCCGCACGCCGGCGGCTCCGCCGGGTTCTTTCGTGACTGGGCCACGCATCTGCCCGGCGCCGACGTACTGGCGGTGCGTTATCCGGGCCGCGCCGAGCGGATCGACGAGCCGCCACCGGCCGACATGGTGCGGCTCGGCAGGGACATCGCGGACGCCCTCGGCGAGTTGCTGGCGGACACCGACGTCCCACTGACCCTGTTCGGGCACAGCATGGGGGCGGTCGTGGCGCTGGAGACCGCCCGCGCGCTGGAGGAGCTGGGCGTCCGGCCGGCGCACCTCATCGTGTCTGGCTCCCGCGCGGGCCCGCTGCCGGAGGTGGCGCCGCCGACCGAGCTGGAGGCCGACGAACTCGCGCTCCGGCTGGCCGCGCTCGGCGGCACCGACGCGGCGATGCTCGACGACCCGTTCTTCCGGGAGCTGGTGCTGCCGTACATCCGCAGCGACGGCGAGATGTTCCACGCCTACCGTCATCGGCGGGAACCCGTGCTGCACTGCCCGGTCACCGCGGTGGTGGGCGCGGACGACACCGACGCCGACCAGCGCCCGTGGCCGGAGCTGACGACCGCCGGGTTCCGCGAACACGTCGTCGCCGGGCACCACTTCTATCTGGTCGACGAACCGCCGTACGAGCTGCTCCGCAACGCGCTGGCGGTGACCCGGTGACGGCGCCGCACGACGCACCCGCGACGGTCGGGCCGCCGCCCGCGGTCGACCACGAGCTGGCCGCGCCGCTGTCGGCGATCCTGGCCGGGATGCCCGGCCCGCTCAGCCCGGAGCTGATCGCCGATCGGCGCGCGCGCACCGCGGCGGGCCGCCTGCCGGATGAGGACATCCGGCGGGCCGGCGTGTTCGAGCTGACCGAGCTGACCGCGCCGGGTCCGCCCGGCGCGCCGGAGGTGCCGCTGCTGCTGTGTCGCCCCACCACGGGCGTCGGACCGTATCCGGTCATCTATCACACGCATGGTGGCGGGATGGTGGCTGGCGGCACCCGTACCGCGGAGCTGGCCGACGACCTGGACCGGGCGCAGGCGCTGGGACTGGCGGTCGTGGCGGTGGACTACCGGCTGGCGCCGGAGCACCCCGACCCCGCACCGCGCGAGGACTGTTACGCGGGACTGGTTTGGCTCGCGCGTCACGCCGCCGGGCTTGGGCTGGATCCGGAGCGGATCGTGGTGAGCGGCAACAGCGCGGGCGGCTGCCTGGCCGCCGGGCTGGCTCTTGCCGCCCGCGACCGTGGTGGCCCGCCGCTGCTCGGGCAGATGCTGCAGTGCCCGATGCTCGACGACCGGTGCGACGCGCCCGCGCAGCACCAGCTCCGCCGCACCGGATTGTGGGACGGCGCCTCCAACCGCGCCGGATGGACGGCGCTGCTGGGCGAACGCCGCGGCACGGCGGACGTCTCCGCGCTGACCGCGCCGGCCCGGGCCGTCGACCTGTCCGGCCTGCCACCCGCGTTCGTCGACGTGGGGTCCGTCGAGGCACTGCGGGACGAGGCGATCGCCTACGTCACGCGGATCTGGCAGGCCGGCGGTGAGGCCGAACTGCACGTCTGGTCCGGGGCCTTCCACAGCTTCGACCAGTGGGTCCCGGACGCGGTCGTCTCCCGCACCGCGAAGCAGACCCGTAAGGACTGGCTGCGCCGGCTGCTGGAACGCAGCGGCCGGGGGTGCCAACAACTGACCGGCAACACCGACCACGACGAGAGTGGAGGGATCACATGACCCCGCGCACCGCAACACCGGAAACGGCCGTCGACGGCCTGGCCGCGTCGCTGGATGTCGACCAGTTCCGCCGGTCCGGTTACCTGATCCTGCCTGGCTTCCTGTCGGACGACCTGGTGGACCGGATCCGGCCCGAGGTCGACCGGTGGGTGGACGAAGGGCTGCGTGCCCAGTCGATCCAGTGCAGCATCGATCCGGACACCCACGGCGTGCCGCAGGTGCTGGAGCTGGAGCTGCCGGCGCACGGCGAGCTGATCACACACCCGCCGCTGATGGCGGTGCTCGCCCGGCTGATGGGCCCGTCGTTCGCGTTTC
The DNA here is from genome assembly GCF_040647875.1 of Micromonospora sp. NPDC049230. NCBI lineage: Bacteria > Bacillati > Actinomycetota > Actinomycetes > Micromonosporales > Micromonosporaceae > Micromonospora > Micromonospora sp. NPDC049230. Next base: position 269,612 of record NZ_JBEZCZ010000004.1, on the reverse strand, counting down.
ACCACCTGCACAGCGACCGGCAGGAGCCGGAGCGTCCGGGCAAGGCGTGGCACCACGACTACGAGCAACAGCCGCAGACCGACCGGACGTACACGATGATCCACACGTTGCACTACCTCGACGGCCTCGACGCCGACACCGCGCAGTTGGTCGTCCTGCCCGGCTCGCACCTCGAAGTCGCGGAGAAGGACGCCCGCGCCGCGACGGGTACCGACTCGCTGCCCGGCGAGGTGGTGATCGACCGGCTGCCGCGCGGCTCGACCGTCGTGCTGCATTCGGCGCTCTTCCACGCCCGTCGCGCGCTCCCCGGCGGCGGGGGCCGGGACCGCTACTTCATCGACGCGTCGTACTGCCAGGCCGGGACCCAGTGGCCTCAGGTCAAGCCCTACTGGCGCTCTTCCCTGACCCGGGCGCGCGAGCTGGGTCTCGGCGCGTCGTGGCCGGATCTGTTCGATGAGCGGCACTTCAGCGGTTATCAGCGACCGGCTGAATGATTGTGTTTCAAACCGGCGCTACCAGGAGACAGTAGTCGATGGAAGGTGATGCTGTCGGGGGGAGACAACACCCATGGTTTTCTGGTGCGTGAGCCGGACGGTTGGTGCTAGCTCGGACATCGACTGGCCCAGATGAGACAACGAGGATGACTCGGCGGGCGCGGGACCGAAGGTGGTCCCGCGCCCGCGGCGTGCGGGTGTCAGCGCGTGGTGTGGTCCAGGACGGCGTCGGCCAGGAACTTGACCGCCCAGTTGGGAAACGTCAGCGGCTCGAAGCCGCCGGTCAGTGGCCAGGAACCCGCGATGGCGCCCACCGTGGCAGGCTCGATCGGCTGCTGTACCTGTAGCTGCGCCAGCCGGTCCAGAACGCTGTCGCAGCGGGCGCGCATGCCCACGTCACCGGTGCGGCGGGCGACGTCGAGCCAGACCGTGACCAGCTGGGCGTCGCCGGTCAGGCATGCGTACTCTGCTCGCGGCGTGAAACCGGGGCCGATCTCGCCGGGCAGCAGCGGATCCAGGTCGGTGCGCAGTGCCGCCAGCCCCGTCGCGCACCGCACCGCGGCGTCGGCGCACCGGCCCGCCGGCTCGGGCAGCTCGGCGCCGACCAGGTCGGCAGTGCGCAGCATGCCGCGCAGCGTGTACCCGATCGTGTGGGTCCATTGCGGATGGTCCGGACTGAAGGCCATACCGTCGATCCAGCCGTCGGGGCGGACCTGACTGCTCAGCCAGTCGAGGGACCGGCCGACGGCCGCGAGGAGGCCCGGCTCGGCGGTGACCCGCCACAGCTCGGCCAGCGCCCAGGTGATGCGCGACGAGTATGTGTTCGGAGCATCGAAGTGCGACAGCCACGTGCCGGACGGCTGTTGTGCCGCGAGCAGCCAGACGCCGGCCCGGACCGCCGCGTCGAGTACCGGCGCCCGGCGCGTGTGGTGCCACAGCGCGAGCAGGCCCAGCAGGATCTGGCCGGTGTCGAACGCGACAGGCGGCCCGTCGACGCCCATGCCGCCGGGAAAGCTGCCGTCGGCGCGCTGTAGGCCCAACAACCAGTCGCCGACCAGCGCGGCCCGGTCGGCCAGCTCCGGCCGGTCCAGCGCTTCGGCGGCCCGCAGCAGGGTGGGGATGAGGTATCCACTGGTCTCCGGATACGGCGGCTGCCAGCCACATCGCAGGTCGTAGCCGGCCGAGACGCCCTGCTGGCCGGTCGCGTCGTGCGCGGCACATACCCAGGTGACCGCGCGATCGAGGACGGCGCGGTGTGGCACCGGGGAACTCTCGTCGGACATGTCGCTGCCTCCAAGCATGCCAAGTGAGTCATGCAGTTGCCAAATATTGCCAGAGCGGTCAGCATAGCTTCATGTGGTATTCGGGAATCTCCTGGGACGGTGCGGGCTTCGAGGTCGAGGTGGTCGACGAGGCGGGCCGGACGGTGCGGCCGGCGACCCGGTTCCCCGCGCGGCGGGCCGGCGGGATCGCCGGTTACCTGCGGGCCCTCGAGCAGCCGGCGGTGGCGGTGATCGACAGCACCAACGGGCTGATTGACGGGCACCTGACCGTCGCCGGGATCCAGGTCTACCGGGCTGATCCCGGGGTCCTGCCACCGCGTCCGCGGTTCGGGTCGGTGGCGGCGGGCACGCTGGCCCGCGCCGCGCAGCAGGGCCTGACCCGGCTCGCCCCACTGGACCTGGCGGACGGGACGCTGGGCGGCCGGGGCGAGGACCTCAACGCCGGCGTCGCGTCCAGTGTGGAGGCGGTCGCCGAGCTCACCGCGGCCGGGCGGTGCCTCACCAATGGCGCCCGCGACCGGCGGGCCATCGCGCTGACCTTCGACGACGGGCCGCTGCCGCCCTACACCGGCCAGGTGCTGGACATCCTCGACCGGTATGCGGTCCGGGCGACGTTCTTCTGCGTCGGAATGCTGGCCGACGCGTTCCCGGACACTGTCGCCGACATCGTCGCGCGGGGCCACGCGCTCGGCAACCACACGTGGTCCCACCCGTTTCTGCCGGAGCTCACCCGCCCGGAGGTGGCGGCCCAGGTGGAACGTGCCGGTGAGGCGATCGCGCGGGCGTCCGGCGGCGAGCCGCCGGTACTGTTCCGCCCGCCCTACGGCGGACGATCACCGCAGCTGCTGCGCCACCTCGACGAGCTGGACTCGATCGTCGTGCTCTGGGACGCGATGGGCTCCGACTGGGCGCTGCCCGGCGCTCGGCACATCAGCACTTCCGTGCTCGACAAGGTGCAACCCGGGTCGGTCGTGCTGCTGCACGACGGCGGCGGTGACCGACAGCAGACCGTCGCGGCGCTGCCGGCCATCATCGAGGGTCTACTCGACCGGGATCTCAGCTTCGCCGGGGTGCACGACCTGTTGTCCGCCGCGGCGGCACGCTCCGCGGCCGGCGCGGGCTCGGCACCTGAGGGGTGAGCCGGACGTCGTGCCAGTGGCGGACGGCCCGCTCGATTGCGCGCGGCCAGTTCTCACCCCGGCGCACCGAGGTGCGCTCCAGCACCGTGAAGTCACCGACGAACTCGCGGAACTGCTCGAACACCGTCTCCTCGGCAAACGGCTTGCAGGAGAACAGATTGAAGAACAGCTCGCCGAGACCGGGGTAGGTGTGCACCGCGGCGTGCGACTCCGCCAGGATCACCACTGCGGAGTAGCCCGCCCGCTGCGGTGGGCCGTCCTCGGACCCGATGGCCGGACCGGCGATGATCCGCATGCCGACGGCGGCCACCATCCGGCGTAGGAACTCGCCGAGCGCGTGGCCGTCATCCAGCGGCCCGCGGTCGGCGATGCCGACCAGCCGGAGAGTCAGTTCGGTGCCGTAATGGTCGCTGTACTGCTCGGATGTCATGAGAACCTCCCAACGTTGGTGAGGACGGCGGACCGGCCGACCTCGTGGAGCACCTCGACGACCCGGTCCGCGCCGCCGGTCCCTGAACCGGGCCCCCGGCTCGGGGCCGCGCGGTGCCCGGCCGCCCCGCGGACCAGGGCGCGCAGGCGCGGCGCCGACCAGTCCTCGTCGGCACAGTTGAGCCCCAGGCCCTGCCGGGCGAGCATGTCCGCGAAGTAGCCGCGTTCCGGGTCGGTCCCGGCGAACACGAGTGCTGGCACCTCCGCCTCCACCGCGCTCGCCAGGGTGTTGCGGCCGCCGTGGCAGATCAGCACGTCGGCGCGGTCGAGCAGCCGCCGCAGCGGCACGAGCGGGGCCACCCGGACGTTTCCGGCGGGCGACCGGTCCGACCACCGGGGATCCACCCGGCCGGCGGTGATGAGTACGTCGACGTCGGTGCCGTCGAACGCCGCCACGCACCGGGCGAAGTACTCCGGCACGTCGGTGGGCGGGCCGCTGCTGTAGGCGAGGACCGCCACCCGGCCGGGACGCGGCCAGTCATCGGCCACGCCGGACGGCAGCGCGCGGTCGAGCGCGTCCCAGGCCAGCCGGCCGACATACTCACCGTCAGCGTGCAGCGCGACGATCGGGTCGAGCACCGGCGGCAGCGGAAACACCAGCCGGGTGCTCCAGGCGAACAGCAGCTGCGACAGGTCCGGCGGAGCAGTCAGGCCGAAGCGGCCCAACGCCTTACCGAATGCCGCGGTGGCGGCGCGTGCCGGTGGCTGGAAACCACTGCTTCCCGCCCCGAACCCGCTGTGGTCCGGCCAGGTGACCGGGGAGACCACCGGTACACCGAGCAGCCGTCCGGCCACCACCGAGGTGACGTCGTAGTCGTGGAACACCGCGTCGATGCGGTGTTCCGCCAGCAGGTCACACTGCCGCTCGATCAGCTCCGTCACGAACCGGCTGTCCGTATACACCGAGCGTGAGAGCAGGTCATCGAGTCGCAGGACGTCATCCTGATCGGGATAGTCGGTGGCCGGCAAACCGGGCAGCGGCACTGCGGCCACGTCCATCCGCCGCAACAGCGGGGCGAAGTGCGGGCCGGAGAAGACGACAGGCTCGTCGCCGGACCGCAGCGCCGCCTCACGGACGGACAGCACTGTCGACGCGGAGCCGATCCCGTAGGACCAGATCCCGGGCACCAGAGCGATGCGCATAGCGGCCTCCCCGACTCACAGGCCGATGCGATCCAGCAGGCCCGCCGACGAGCCGGTGAAGCGGCGGGCAGCCAGGTCCCGGGCGCGTGCGGCGAACTCCTCCCGGCCCGCCAGGAACGTCCGCAGCACGTCCGGGCTCAGCCCGTCCGAGCGCATGCCGATACCGAAGTGTTCGAGCATCATGGCGTTGAACTGCTGCTCGTACACGTCGAACGGGAGGGCGAGCACCGGCTTGTGCAGGTACAGGCATTCCGACAGCAGTTGGTGGCCGGCGGTCGACACCACTGCCGAACACGAGCGCAGGGCCTCGGTGAACTTCTGCCTGTCGAACGGGGACACCGCGACGTTCTGCGGGGCGTCGTCGATCGGCCAGTTGGTGAACACGGTGAAGGTGACCTGCGGGAACTCGGCGAGCGCGGCCAGGAACCCGGAGGGATCCTGGTGCAGCGGCGCGTACGGCGACAGGTACACCACCACCGACGTGTCGTCGACCTCGGGCACGAGCAGCGGGATGTCCGGGCGGAGGATCGGCTCGATCAGCTCGCCGGAGTACCGCTCGTCGCGGTCCCACTCCATCGGGAAGAACGACGAGGCGATCCGGTGGTCGGCCGCCGGGAAGAAGTACCGCAGCTTCGCCGCCTCGTGCCAACGCGTGTAGCCGCCGGCGTCGGGCGTGTGGTACATCAGGAACTTGCTCTGCTGTTCGGTGGTGACCAGGCGGGAGCCGAGCATGTACGCGATCTGCGCGCTGGCCGGCTCGTAGTCGGTCAGCACGACGTCCGGCGCGCCGCCGAGCTGCTCGACGACCTGCTCGCACAGCGCGAAGTTCCACGCGTCGCCGCGCGGGTCGAGGGCGCGCCCGTTGTCGGCGCTGCGGCTGACATCGATGCCGGTTGGCGTCATTGCGACCCAGCCGCCGGGATGGTGGGTGGGCACGGCGATCGGCACGTGCGCGGGGAACGCCTCGTCGAGCGCGGCGATGCCGTCGCCGAAGGTGACGATCGCGACCTGGTGCCCGCGCTGCTGTAGCTGGCTCACCAGGTTCAACTGGCGGGACGCGTGTCCGTTGCCCATCCCGCAGGCGCCTACGAGGACACGCTGCGCGGCGGGGGCGGAGGGCGGGACGCCGGATTCGGCCATGGTTGGTCCTTTCCAGTTTCGACGCGGTGCGGTCCCGCCAACTGTTGCATGGGGTTGCCTGTGTTGGCAATGTCAGGCGAATCTTGGCAAGATGGACTTGTCATAGCTGGCAAACGAGCGCTTCCACACCGGAGGTCAATCGTCATGAAGCATTTTCGGACCACGTCGTGAGCTGGCTGGTGGTGGGCGGGGCGGGGTATATCGGCTCGCACGTCGTGCGCCACCTGCACGCCGAGGGCGCGCAGGTGGTCGTGCTCGACGACCTGTCCAACGGCAGGCGGGAACGGGTCCCGCAGGGCGTGCCGCTCGTCGTCGCCAGCAGCGGCGACCGCGACGCCGTCTGCGACGCGCTGGACCGGCACCGGATCACCGGTGTCGTCAACCTCGCTGCCCGCAAGTCCGCCCCCGAGTCCGTCGAGGAGCCGTTGGGGTACTACCGGGACAACGTCGAGAACATGCGGGTGCTCCTTGAGGCGATGGTCGAGAAGGGCGTCCGGCGGATGCTCTTCTCGTCCAGCGCGGCGGTCTACGGGCGGCCGGCGGCGACGCGGATCGACGAGGAGACCCCCACCGAGCCGATCAATCCCTACGGCGAGACAAAGCTGATGTGCGAGTGGATGCTCCGCTCGGCGGGCAACGCACACGGGCTGTCCTGGATCGCCCTGCGCTACTTCAACGTGGTGGGCGTCGAGGACCCGGTGTGCTGCGAGACCAACGGCGACAACCTCTTCCCGCTGGTGTTCCGGCGGATCACCGCAGGCGAGCCGGCCGTGGTCTGCGGCTGCAACTTCCCCACCCCGGACGGCACCGGCGTGCGTGACTACGTCCACGTGGCCGACGTCGCCGACGCGCACGCGGCCGCTGTCGCCCGGCTCGAGACCGACACGTGCGCGGAGGTGTACAACGTCGGCACCGGCGACGGCTACTCGGTCCTCGAAGTGCTCGACGCCGTCCGCGAGGTGACCGGTCTGCCGGTCGACGTCGAGATTCAGCCCGCGCGGCCCGGCGACCCGTCCGAGGTGGTGGCCGAGGTCGACAAAATCGGGCGCGATCTCGGCTGGAAGGCCAGTAACGGCCTGCCAGAGATGGTCAACAGCACCTGGCAGGCATTCCGCCGGACGTGACCGCCCGGCCCCCGACGATCGGAGCTCGCATGCACGACATCTCACCGCCCCTGCGCAACTGGGCGGGCAACCTCACCTACGGCCCCACCAGACTGCACCGGCCGACGACGCTCGACGAGCTGCGCCGGACGGTGTCCGGCAGCCCTCGTATCCGCGCGCTGGGCACCGGTCACTCGTTCAGCCGCGCCGCCGACACCACAGCGGAACTCGTCCGCCTGGACCGGATGCCGGACACGGTGCGGATCGACGCCGCGGCGGGCACCGTCGAGGTCTCCGCCGGTACGACGTACGCGCACCTGGCCAGCAGGTTGCACCCGGCCGGCTTCGCGCTGGCCAACCTCGCGTCCCTGCCACACATCTCGGTGGCCGGGTCGTGCTCCACCGGCACCCACGGATCCGGTGAGACGCAGCGGTCGCTGGCCGCCGCCGTCCGCGCGGTCCAGTTGGTCGGAGCCGACGGCGACCTGGTCGAGCTCGACCGCGACCGTGACCCCGCCGGGTTTCCCGGCGCGGTGGTCGCCCTCGGCGCGCTCGGGATCGTGACCCGGCTGACGCTCGACATCGAGCCGGCGTACGAGGTGGCCCAACGGGTCCGGCTCGACGTGCCGCTGGACGAGATCACGGCACGACTGGACGAGGTGTTCGCCGCGGCGTACAGCGTGAGTGTCTTCACCTCGTGGCGCACCGGCCGGGCCTCCGTGTTCTTGAAGCGGCGCACCGACCGGCCGGCCGGGACCTGGGCGGGTGGCCACGCGGCGACGGCCCCGGTGCACCCGGTGCCCGAGCAGCCCGCCGACAATTGCACCGAGCAGGGCGACCGGCCCGGTCCGTGGCATGAACGGCTGCCGCACTTCCGCCCCGAGTACGTGCCCGGCTCCGGTGTGGAGCTTCAGTCCGAGTACTTCCTGCCGCGCGAGTCCGCCGCCGCGGCGATCACGGCTCTGCGCGGGCTCGCCGACATGATGGCGCCGGTCCTGCAGATATCCGAACTACGCGCGGTGCGCGGCGACGAGCTGTGGCTCAGCCCGGCGTACGGCCGGGACACGGTGACCGTCCACTTCACCTGGGTGGACGACCTGGCCGCCGTGACGCCGGTGATCGAGGCGGTCGAGGAGCGGCTGCGCCCGTTCCAGCCGCGGCCGCACTGGGGCAAGCTGACCCGGATGCGGCCGGACGAGATCGTCGCCGCCTATCCGCGGGCCACAGACTTCGCGAAGCTGGTGGAGACGATGGACCCCGACGGCACGTTCGGCAACGCGTTCGTCGAGGCACTCTTTCCGCGGGTTTGACCTCGCTCTACCTACCGGGGGACCGCTACCTACCGGGGGACCAGGCGCAGCGGCAGTGACTCCGGGCCGGACACCGCGATCGAGCTGATCCGGTGCACCGGCCCGCACAGCTCGATTCGCACGGTACGCTCCAGCAGCTCCATGAGGAGCAGGCGCATCTGGCTGCGGGCCAGCGTGGCGCCGAGACAGAAGTGCTCGCCCGACCCGAGCGCCAGGTGTCGGTTCGGGCTGCGGCCCACGTCGAACCGGTACGGCTCGGGGAACACGTCCTCGTCCCGGTTGGCCGACGGCACCCAGAGCACCACCCGGTCACCGGCGGCGATGGCCTGGCCGGCTATCTCACAGTCCCGCGTCGCCGTGCGCATGCTGTGCGTCGCACTGGACGTCCATCGCAGGATCTCCTCGACGGCGCCGGGCAGTACCTCCGGATCCTCGGCGAGACGCCGCCACATGTCCGGGTGCCGCACGAGGGCCAGTATGCCGCCGGCGACGGCGAGCCCGCCGTTCTCCGTCGCGCCGATGATGTTCTCGCAGTTGAGGAGGATCTCCTCCTCGGTGAGCAGCTCGCCGTCTATCGTGCCGCCGAGCAGGGCACTGACCATGTCGTCCGTCGGCTCGGCGGTGCGCCGGCCCATGAGGTCGATGAAGTACCGCATCAGGTCCTGATGGGCAGCGAGGGACACGCCCGCGGCGAACGCCTCGGTGGTCCACTGGAAGAGGCGCTCGTGGTCGTGGCGGGGCACGCCGATGATGCCGCCGATGAGGTACATCGACAGCCGCCCGGCGACGTCGTGCGCGAACTCGCAGGTGCCGTCGGCGGGCAGCCGGTCGAGCACGTCGCGCACCGCCTGGAGCGTCGTCTCCTCCAGATCGCGCACGGCCCGGGTGCTGAACCAGTCGGCAACGACGGCTCGCAACTGCTTGTGCCGCGGCGGATCAGACAGCGCCAGGGTCATGCCGCCGCCGGGATCCACACCGCGGTCGACCGGGCGCAGCAGCACACCGTGCCGGGAGGAGAACGTCTCCGGGTCGCGGTAGACCGCACGCACATCGTCGTAGCGGGTCACCGACCAGAACGCCGGCAGCGCCGTCGCGGGGTGGCGGTGCACCGGCGCGTGGCGACGCATCCAGCGCCACACCTCGTGTGGGTCGCCGTGTGCGTGCAGCTCCGGATCGGTCAGCACCTCAGGTGTCACGGCTGTGGTCATGGCCTGCCTTCCGTGGTGCTGGGACGAAGCCGCCCCTCATACCGCTCGGCGATCGCCGCGGCGCAGGACCGCGCGACCAGGTCGGGCCGGAAGCACACTGTCAACGTCAGCCCGTCGTCGGCCGGCCACAACTCCGTGTAGAGGTCGAGTGGCAGGTCCAGATAGGGCTGGCGGACGAACGTGGTGCGCAGGTTGTCGAGCGGCAGCTGCACGGACGTGTCGTCCTGCACCGCGAACAGGGTCCGGAACAGCGGCGGGAACGGCTCCCCGGACTGGCCCGATGGCGGGATCAGCTCCTGGAACGGCACGTCCCGCGCGGTGCTGAAGAGCCGGCCCACCGCGCTGACGCCGGCCGCCCCGCCGTTGAGCGCAGCACCGCGCAGCCGGATGCAGGTCAACGCGGTGTGGCAGCCGATCGCGTCGTCGAGGTCCTGGTCGTGCCGCTGCGACACCGGCACGGCGATCGTGAAATCCCGCAGGCCGGTCACCTCTGCGAAAGCCGCGGCATACTCCGCGAAAAGCACTGTGAACTCGTTCTCGCCGGTCTGGGCGGCCCACCGCCGCACATCGGTCCGGACATCGGCCGGCAGCGACACGTGGATCATCTCCGGGCCTACGGCCTCGGCCTTGGCTGGTTCCGCGGGCCAGCGCAGGGGCGGGACGTCGGCCAGCTCGACGCGCTGCTGCTCGCGTCGCTCGTGCAGCGCCGGATCCGCGCGGCGGCGCACATAGTGGCGGTGGACGTGCGCCAGCTTCCGGGGCGCCGCCATGACGGAGGCGGGATCCCCGCCGCGCACCACCGCGTTGTACGCCGTCGCGAGATCCCGTGCCAGCACCGACTCCGACCACCCGTCGAAGGCGATGTGGTGCACGACGCACCCGATCACGGCCTGCGAGCCGGCGGACGCCACTGCCACCCGCCAGACGTCGGCCTCCTCGACGAGCAGTTCGCCCGCGAGCAGCGCACGGAGCGCGGCGATCGCCGCGTCCACGGAGGGCTGGTCCGGAAGCTCCTCCAGCGGCGGCGGGTCCACGTCGAGCACCTGGGCGACAGGCGTGGGCTCGGCGCGGTAGGCCGCCTGCAGCGGCTCGTGTCGCCGGTGCACCGCCGCGACGGCCACCGCCAGCGACTCCCGGTCCAGCTCTCCGTCGACCACCCAGGTGAGCAGGCAGTGCGACGTCAGGTCGCTCGGGTCGAGCAGGTGGCGGGTGAGATAGAGCAGCTGGGTGTCGGTCAGCGGCACCAGGTCGTCGGGCACCGGCGCGGTGCTTCGAAGCTGCGCCGGTGCCGCCTGCCGGGTGCGGGGACTGTCGGCGACACTGCCGCTCCGATTGTCTGCCGGGTGACCGGTGACCAGGCCAACCGTCGTTGCCGAATCTGGTTGCACGTGCTTCTCCCCGTGGTGTGCACCCTCGATGTCATCGATGGTTCGAGGTTGTCACGAGGTTGCCCACGGTGGCAACCCGAATCGTGGGAGCGCGCCCAGCCGCACCGGGAAAGATGGTCAGCGGACGCGCGAGCGCGCTCGGCTCTGCTTCGGCGTGGCGGGGTATCCGGCCGCGAGCGTCTTGGCGAGCACGCGCCAGATCTCCGCGACGAGTTCGATGTTGTGCGCGGCCTCGCTCTGCCGGGCCAGGCTCTGCAGTGCCTCGATGCCGCCATCGCGGTCGCCGTCGGCGATCCGCAGCCGCCCGCACAGCGCGCCGAACCGGATGCGGTCCCGGAACGACAGCAGGGCCGGCTCGTCGCCGACCTGGGCGCAGATCTCCCGAGCCTCGTCCAGCCGGTCTTCCCCGAACGCCAGGTGGGCGCGTAGCGTCAGCAGTTGCTGCTGGTGCAGCTCGGTGCCGACCAGACCGATCACCGGGGCCACCTCCTCCAGCACCGTGCGGGCGCGGTCGGTGACGGGCGGGCTGGCCTGTAGGTACAGCGAGGCGGCGGCCAGCCGGAGCCGGATCCACATGACCAGGTCCCGGCGGCTGTCCAGGATGAGCAGTGCCCGCTCGAGCAGCTCGCGGGCGCCCGCATGGTCGTTCTGCCGTACGCGCACGGTGGCGGCGGCCCACAGCGCCTCCGCGTGGTGCTTGTCGCCGGCCGGCTCGGTCAGCTCGCACAGCTCGTCGACGTGCGTGCGCGCCTCGCTGACGAAGCCGAGCTCGGCCTCCGCGGAGACCAGGGACTGTAGGGCGGCGACGCGGTCGCTCAACGGGATCTCGTCGGCGACCCGGAGCGCCTCGGCCGCGTGCTCGCGCGCCGCCACGTTGTCACCCCGGATGCGGGCGCAGCGGGACAGCTGGGTGCGGGCGCGCGCCTGCAGGGTCGGGATGCCCAACTCGTCACTCAGTTCCACGAGCTTGCCGAACAACGCGTACTCGTCGTCGACGCGGCCCTGCCGGCCCCGGGCGCCGGCCAGTAACCACAGACCCTCCCAGCGCAGCGCCGGATCCCACTGCTCTCCGGTGCGCAACGCGTCCGCGAGCGTGTCGGCGGTGTCGTCGTCGGCACCGGAGATGGCCGCGGCCAGGATCGGCGCCACGACCGACATCTGGACGGCGGCCGGACCAGCCTCGCCCGGTGGCGCCTCGAACTCGGTCATCGGCACATTCAGCCGCTCCGCCAGGTATTCCGCGACTCTCAGCTTCGGGCGGCGGGCGCCGGACTCGAGCCGGGACAGATAGCCCGTCGAGATCACATCGCCAGCGAGGGACGCCTGCGACAGCCCACGCTTGATTCGCAGAGCCCGGAGGCGCTGGCCGAAGGTCGGCTGCTCGAACATTGGCTCCTCGCTGGTTTCCTCGCAGTCGGCAAACCATGCTGACACCGACCGACAATGCCTCGTGTGCCTACTATGCCAGGTCACGTCGCCACTGACCCAACTCTGGCACATCTGCCCGCTGGCGTATTGAGGCGAATTCAGTGTGTAACCGAGTCCGAGCAGCGCAGACTCTTGGCAAGTTTGGTAACCTCGTCAGGCAATAGTTGCCAACTAGGGCGGCACCCGTTTTCGCGGACGAGGAGCAGACCATGGCCAACAGCAACCAACGGCACCTCGGCGCCGACCCGGCCGGGCAACGCGACCGCCGGTACGTCTGGCACACCTGGTCGCCGGTGGACTCCGAACGGTCGCACCCGATGTTCTCGCACGGCGAGGGTTACCGGCTCTGGGATGTGCACGGACGGGAGTTCATCGAGGCGTCCGCGCTCAACTCGACGTGTGGCTACGCGCACCCGGCCGTGGTGCGCAGCCTCGCCGAGCAGGCGGGCCGGCTACAGCACGTCGACCTGTCATTGAGCACGCACGAGCTCGCCGGCGTCCTGGCCGAGCGGCTCGCGTCCTACCTGCCCGGCTCGCTCAACCGGACGCTGTTCGTCAACAGCGGTTCCGAGGGTTTCGACGCGGCCCTGTTGATGGCCGTCCAGTTCGCCGAGCACGCCGGCCGCCCCCGGTCGCGGATCGTCTCGTTCGCCCGCGGCTACCAGGGCGCCACGCTGCTCAGCCGCAGCCTGTCGAGCCTGCCGCGCAACCGGCACCCGCTGCCCGCTCCGGTGCCGACGACGCTCGTCGACCTGCCGGTGCCGCCGCGGGAGCTGCGCCGGCCGGAGTCGCTCCCGGTGCTGCTGGAGGCGTTCGCGCGGGCGATCGACGCGGATCCGGCCGAGCCGCCGGCCGCGGTGGTCGTCGAGCCGTTCCTCAACGTCGGCGGCGGTGTGGTGCTGCCGGACGGTTTCCTCACCGGCCTGCGGCAGCTGTGCGACAGGGCCGGCGCGCTGCTCGTCGTCGACGAGGTGTTCACCGCGTACGGCCGGTGCGGGCGGATGTTCGCGGTCAACCGCGAGGACGTGATCCCCGACATCGTGGTGTCCAGCAAGGGCCTGGCCGGCGGCTACGCGGCGATCGCGGCGGTGACCGTGACGGACCGGGTGCACGACAGCTTCAGCGCCGATCCGGTGCTGGGCGGCCTGCGCTACGGGCACACCACGTCCGGCCACGCCGTCGCCTGCGCTGCCGCTCTCGCCACGCTCGACGTCGTGGAGAAGGAGCAGCTGGCCGAGCGCGCCGAGCGGCTGGGCGGCACGCTGCTGGACCGGCTGGCGCCGCTGGCCGGGTCCGGTGACGTGGTCGACGTCCGGCGGCTCGGGCTCATCGTCGCCATCGAGCTGACCTCGGAGGCCGCCGCGACCGCGGTGGTGGAACGTGCCCGGGAGGCCGGGCTGCTGGTGCGCCGGCAGACCGACGCGGTCCTGATCGTGCCGCCGCTCGTCATCGACGACGACGGCGTCGAGCAGCTGCTGGAGCGGCTGGCGGTGGCGCTGCCAGTCCGGGTGTGAGTCCGACCGGGTGTAAGGCAGGACCGACGGAAGGAGGCGACATGCGGTACGCGGCAGTTGCGTGGGGTGCGGATGGCTACCAGGTCGCGGTCGTCGACGAGCATGGACGGCAGCCGGTCGAGCCGGTGCTGTTCGGCCGGGGACGACTCGCGGACCTGGTGGCCTATGTGCGGAACACCGCCGGATCCGCGGTGGTGGACAGCACCAACGGGATAGTCGACGGCCAGCTGATGGCGGCCGGACTGCCGGTCTACCGGGCCGACCCACACGTTCTACCGCCCCGGCCCGGGTTCGGTTCCGTTCCGGCGATCGACATCGCCCGGGCGGCGCAGCGCGACCTCTCCGCGCTGACCCGGTTGGAACGCCACCGCGGCACCCAGACCGGCCGCGAGGACGAGCTGGCGGCCGTCATCGCCCGCACCGAGCCGGCTCTCGCCGCGGCCACGGCGGCCGGACGTTGCCTGAGCCACGGTGACCGGGCTCGGCCGGAGGTAGCGCTGACCTTCGACGACGGCCCCCAGCCGCCCTACACCGGACAGATCCTGGACGTACTGGAACGATATGGCGTCCCGGCAACGTTCTTCAGCGTCGGCCTGCACGCCGGGGGGTATCCGGACGAGCTGGTGCGGATGCGGGAGCAGGGCCACCAGGTCGGCAACCACACCTGGTCCCACCCGTTCCTACAGGAGCTGTCCCGCACGGAGCTGGCGGACCAGGTGCGGCGGGCCGGCGAGGCGGTGGCCACGGCGAGCGGCGGACCGGTGCCGTCGTGCTTCCGGCCGCCGTACGGTTCGCGCACCCCGCAGGTCATCGGCTGGTTGTCCGAGCTGGATCCAACGGTCGTGCTCTGGGACGCCGAGGCGGAGGACTGGGCGATGCCCGGCGCCGACGTCATCGCCCGCCGGATCCTCGACCAGGCCCGTCCCGGGTCGGTCATCCTGCTGCACGACGGCGGTGGCGACCGGTCGCAGACCGTCGCGGCCCTGCCGCCGATCATCGAAGGGCTCCTCGCGCGCGGGTATCGGTTCGTGCCCGTGGAGGCGCTCACCCCACCCGTTTCATCCCCTAGTTCGGTCAGTATCGGCAATGTGTAGAGGAGATCTCATGACCAACGGAACCACGCGCGTCCGCTTGCTGGCGGCCACCGTGCTCTGCGCCGCGGCCCCGGCGTTGGCGCTGACCGCCACTCCGGCGGGGGCGTCCGCCACCGGTGCGGCGGCCGACAGCACGTGCACGACAACCCGCACGCTCTGCCTGTGGGACGGCACCAGCTACACCGGTGAGCGCTTCACCGCCCAGGCGGACGACCCGAGCACCGGCACGTGTGTCAACCTCGCGGCCCACGGCTGGGGCAGCGGCCGCGCCGAGTCCGCCCGCAACACCGCCAACCTGCCTGCCCGCCTCTACACCACCACCAACTGCACCGGCAGCTACTACCAGATCATGCCCGCTGGCTCCTACGGGTCGATCAGCTACAACTCCAACAGCGTCTACGTGTACTGAGCGCCGGCCACCGCCACTGACTGCTCGGCGGTACGCGTAGGTCGACGGTTCGATTCCGGCAGGCGGCTCGGGTAGAGGTAGAGGAAAGGCCCTGTGACCAGGCGATAAGCCAAGGTCGCGGGGCCTTTCTCCAACCAGCCTCTCTACCCTCGGCACGTCACAACGGCGCGAGGACCATGAGGATCTCGTCGCGGTCATCGCCCGCGCCGAACCGCAGCGCCCCGGGCCACCGGCCGACTTCCTTCCAGCCGAGCCGACCGTAGAAGTCTTCCAGGCCGGCTCCGCCTCGCGCGCAGAGGCGCAACTGTTCGAGCCCCATCTCGTCGCGGCCGATCTGCCGAACCCGATGCATCATCGCTGCGCCGATCCCGCGACCTCGGTGGTCGGGATGTGTTTGGACGCGGCTGACGGTGCCCCAGTGAGCCACGAGCGGATCCACGTGACGGGACAGGTGCAGCCAACCCGCCAGTGCCCCGTCGACCACCGTCAGCAGGAGCCTGCTGCGCTGCGGGCCGAGGTCGGCGATGAGGCGCTCGGCCACGGGAGCGACCTGTTCGGAGTCGACGGGTGGGAACGCGAAACCCACCGCACCGCCCATGTTCGCCACCGCGACCCAGCATTCGACCAGCTCGCGTGTCTGCCGGGCACTGATCTCGGACGGGTGGGAGATCTGCCGGATCTCCACACGGTCATGACGGATCATGACGGCGAGTATCGCTTATGGACAGACGCACTGGCCAACGCTGATCGCGCCCGGCTCGACGAAGCGCCGAGCCGGGCGCGTCGTGCGAGCTGTGCCACGAAGCGGGAACGGCGGCGGCGTCCGATCAGGTAACCCGCGCCGCCGAGGAGCAGAAGCGCACCGCCGATGCTGGCCACGGTCACGGTGTTGGCGCCGGTGACGGGCAGCCCACCGCCCTCACCGCCGGAGGCGCCCAGGCTGGCTGAGGACGTAGGGGCCCGGTGCAACTGTCGTCGCGGCGCTGGACGTGGCGCTGGGCGTCGAAGGGGGCTGCGACGCGCAGTCAAGCTCACGTGCGGCGTACAGGCCGTCGTTCAGGTACGCCAGGTAGGCGTCGACGGACGTGACAGCGAGCGTCTGCTGCGCGGCCTCGTTCACGTTGGCACCAGCACCCGGCAGCGTCCGGTACACCGAGATCCGCAACGCCGCTGACCAGGCACTCTGCATATCCGCCTTGAGGAATGCGCGGAGTTCTTCAGTGGTGCCGTTCAGTCGCTCCGCAATGGCTTTCGGTAGAACGGGCAAATTCTCTTCGGTAGCCGTGTCCAGGATCCGATAGGCCAACAGCCGTAGCTGGGCGGTGTTGGCGGTGTCCAGGTCGATGGTGACGAGCGTGCGAATGTCCGTGTACACCTTGCGCTCGACCGTCTGGCAGGCCTCGTTCAGCCCGGGTGATCCGGCTTGCGCCGCCGCCGGTGCCGCCGGAATCAAAAGGGCCAGCGCTATCAGGGCGCCGGCCGGGAACTTCCACCGCATGCGGGTCATCCTCCCCGTTGTAGATCAAAACATTGAGATATTAGCGTTGCCGGGCGAAGGATCGAAGGGGTGGGCGAGGGTTCGGAGGCCGCAATTCAGACCTGTGCTACGCGGAAGAAGTCGGGGTCTCCCGGGAGCTGCGCAGCGCGCCGACTGCCGTCAGCCCTGCTCCGGCGAGCGCGATCGCCTTCTCCACGGCCGCCGACACCTCAAGCGAGTCTCCCGCTGATCTGCCCACCCTCATTCCCAATTGCAGGAAGGCGTTCTGGTTCGGGTTGGCCATGTCCCACCAGCCCGACCATATTCCGGCGAGATCCGAGTACGTGTTGGCCGCTGCGAGTGACAGCAGGAACAACCCCACCGGGAGCAGCCAGCGGCGGTCGGCCCGCGACCCGGACAGCGCGAGTGCCCCAATGGTCCCGAGGACGGCGAGCAGCGCCGGCCACACAGTTGCGAGCAGGTCCGGCAGCGGGTAGTCGACGAACTCAGGAGCGGAGTCCAGCCCGAACCAGGCGAGCAGCAACAGCGCGAGGATCACCGTCGTCACACCCCGCCGCCTGCCGCGCGCCGGCAGTGCCAACACGCCGGCCGCGAGACAGACGACGCCGAGCGCCAGGCCCAGCGCCGCGAGCCGTTGCCTGTCGATCGAGTCCCGCCAGGGCCCCAGGATGGACGTCTCCGCTGCCGCTGGCCCGTATGCCGTCCAGCCCACTGCGACGACCTGCTCCTGATGCCAGAACAGCCTCACGGCCGCGACCACGGCAAGGAGCCCGATGCCGGCGGCCACGGCCCACCGCACGCGGCGCGCACCGCGACCCAGCAGGACGTGGCCGAACAGTGCGAGCAGCATGACCAGGCCGAACTGCAACGACGCGGCCGTCATGGCGAGCAGCGCCGCCGCAGCCGAGAGCACACCGGCCGCGACGGATGCGACGAGCAGGCCGAACGGAAGGCGCATGGCCGAGATCGTGACACGTGGGTCGCAACAACGTGGTCCCCAGCCGAGCCGTGTGGGACGGGCATGGGATTGGTGCGGTGGCCGCCGCGGGCCCGGACCGCGGCCGGTCAGTTCGAGGTGGGGGAAGGATCGTCGTCGCGCCGGCTTCGGCAGTACTCGCCCGGCGTGATCCCGAAGTAGGCCCGGAATGCCTGGATGAACGCACTGGGACCGCTGTAACCGCTGGCCACGGCGGTCGTGGTGACCGACTCACCCTCGGCGATCAACCGCAGCGAGTGGTGCAGCCGCAGCTGGGTCCGCCAGTGCGGGAACGACATTCCGGTCTGCTCCCGAAAGAGCCGGCTGAGGGTACGCGCGCCGGCACCCACCGCCCTGCCCAACTCGCCGAGGGTGCGTCGGTCGGTGGGGTCGTCGAGCAGGATCTCGGCAAGGTCCCGCAACCGGGGGTCGGCCGGGTACGGCAGGCGCAGCCGCAACGTGGCCACCCGTCGGAGCTGGTCAAGAGCCACGCGTTCGAGGTTGTCCCGTTCGTCGTCGGTCCGCTCCTCGCCATCGGTGAGGCTGACGATCACCTCGCGCAGCAGCGGCGAGACGGCCAGGGCGGTCGGCTGATCCACACCCAACGGGTTCACCGGGCGGTCGAACATGATCGCGCGCATGTCGGTGGGCCCGTACGCCCGGTGCGCGTGGGCGACGCCGGCCGGGATCCACACCGCCCGATCCGGCGGCAGTGTCCACATCCCGGTCGGTGTCGACACCCCCAGCACGCCGTTGCGCGGGCAGACAAGCTGGTGGCGTGGGTGGCTGTGCCAGTCGATCCGGTCGCGGTCGGCCAGGGGCACCCGGGCGGGACCATCGACGTCTTGGCTGCTTGGCGACATAAGTCGGCAGGATATCGATAGCCCGCACCCGCTGTGACCCGGCATTCTTCCTGCGACACCCCGAACGAGAGAGCTGATGGTGACGCGGACAGGCAGCCGAGTGAGCCCGGCCAACCCTGAGACAGTGCTTGACGAGCAACAGTCGGCGTGGCGGCGGATGCGACTGTGGAGCGCGGCCCACGCTGTCGACGACCTCTACCAGGGTCTGGTGCCGGCCTGCGTTCCGTACTTCGTGCTGGACCGTCACTACAGCTACGTGGCCGCCGGCGGTCTGACGCTCGCCGCGACCCTGGGCAGCGCCATTCCGCAGCCGTTCATCGGCGTCGCCGTCGACAGGTACCGGCTCGACTGGCTCGCCGGTGCGGGAGTGACGCTTGCCGGAATCGGGCTCGGCCTCTCCGGTCTCGTGCACGGTTACGTGGCGGTCTGGCTCCTGCTCTGCGCGTCGGGAATCGGCGTGGCGATGTTCCATCCGGCTGCGGGAAAGTCGGCCCGGGTGGCGGCAGGTGACAGCGCCACGGCGATGAGCATCTTCGCCGCCGGCGGCAGTGTCGGGTTCTTCCTGGCACCGGTGCTGGCCACTCCCGCACTCATCGCGATGGGCGTCGGAGCGACAGCGCTCTTCATTCCGCCTGCCGTACTCATGGGGTTTCTGCTCCACCGGAATCGGCTACGGCGGCCGGCCGCGCGCGTCGTCGCGCACGACGGCCGGGACCGCTGGGTTCCCTTCCTGGTGCTGACCTGCATCGAGACCGTCAGATCTGTCGCCTTCTTCGGTGCGATCACCTTCATCGAGTTGTTCTGGATACGCCATCTGGGCGCGGGCAAGAGCCTCGCCGGGGCCGCGCTGGCCTGCTTCCTGGTCGGTGGGGTGGTCGGAACGTTGCTGGGTGGCCGGATCGCCGACCGGGTCGGGATGGTCCGCACCGTGCAACTCGGCGCGATAGTCGCCATCCCCGCGCTCGTCGGCCTGCGGCTCACGCCCGGGGAGTACCCACCGCTCCTCTTCGCCGTGCTCGCCGGCATCGCTCTGAACATTCCGTTCGCCGTGCTGGTCAAGCTGGGCCAGGACTATCTGCCCACGCGGCCCGGCACCGCGGCCGGCGTGACGCTCGGGCTCGCCGTGAGCATCGGCGGCCTCCTCGCGCCAGTCCTCGGCGTGGCGGCGGAAAGCTGGGGCCCGGAGGGAGTGTTCACCATCATCTGTCTGATTCCGCTGGTGGCGCTGGCTCTCGGCGTGTTCCTCAGCGAGCCGCGCAGGTGAGCCGCCAGACCGGCCCGGGCGACACGATGATCGAGGCTCGGGACGTCGACCCGCGCCCCGTCGCGGGTAGGACGGCGGGCACCTCGCTCAGGTGTAGATGTTCTTGGCGTACTCCGGGCCGTAGTACCGCTCGAGAACCTCCAGGCTCTCCACCGACGCCTCGACCTCCTTGATCAGGCGGGGGCGGGACGGCAGCACGTCGGGTTGCCAGGTCTCCGGCTGCCACAGCGCGGACCGCAGGAACGCCTTCGCGCAGTGGTAGAAGATCTGCTCGATCTCCACCACCACGGCGAGCACCGGTCGGTGCCCCTTGACCACCATGTCGTCGAACCAGGGCGCGTCGCTGACCAGGCGGGCCCGCCCGTTGATCCGCAGCGTGTCGGTGCGCCCCGGGATCAGGAAGAGCAACCCGACGTGTGGGTTGTCCAGGATGTTGCGGTAACCGTCGGCCCGCCTGTTGCCCGGCCGCTCGGGCAGCGCGATTGTCGTGTCGTCGAGCACCATGGCGAACCCGGCCGGGTCGCCCTTGGGGGAGACGTCGCAACTGCCGTCCGTACCGGCGGTGGCCAGCAGACAGAACGGCGACGCGGCGAGCCACTCACGGTCCCGCTCGTGCAGGCGTTGGCGTTCCTTGTTGAGGGCCCGCGCCGTTGGTGCCCCGAGTAGCTCACGCAGTTCCTCGTGCGAAGTGATCTCCACCGTCACGTGATCCTCCCTCAGGCGTTGACCCGTTGGCGGGCACCGCCAATCGTCAGCCTAGGCCGCCGTGACCAGGGTGAGGTTTGTGCACGGTCGCCGGGGGTAGGGCCTCACCCGACGCGCCCGCCGCACGAGACCGTTCCGCAGGACGCCGACAAGTGGAGGCCCGGAGATGGAGAGCCGACTCAAGGTGCTGGGTCATCCAGTCCATCCGATGCTCGTCATGTTCCCGGTCGCGCTGCTGGCCACGGCGGTGCTGTTCGACGTGATCGACACCGTCGGTGGTCCCGACCTGCTCGGCGAGGTCGCGTACTGGAACATCACCGTCGGCCTGATCGGCGGTCTCCTCGCGGCGGCGGCCGGCTCGTTCGACCTGCTGGCCATCCCGACCGGCACCCGTGCCAAGCGGGTGGGTCTGCTGCACGCCGCCGCCAACGTCGCGGTGATCCTGCTCTTCGCCGCGGTGTGGGCCGTCCGGCTCAATGCCGAATCCCGGGCCGCGGGCGGTGCCCTCGTCGCCATCGAGGTGGTCGCGGTGGGAATCCTCGGCATCAGCGCCTGGCTGGGTGGCGAGCTTGTCGACCGGCTCGGTGTGGGCGTCGACCGCGACGCCGGCCTGGACGCGCCCAGCTCACTGCGGCCGCCAACGGCCACCCAGCGGATCGGAGAGGTGTGATGAGCGAACAGCAGGCCGGCGGATTCGGTCGGGGGTGGCGGAGCGGCCGGCAGCAGGGCTGGGACCCGATGGGGGAGTTGCAGTCGCTGCGCGCCGAGTTGAGTCGCCTGGTCGGCGGCCGGGCCGGCGCGTCCGACGTCGAGTTGACCGAGACCGCGGACGGCTGGGAGGTCGTCGTGCGGCTGCCCGGGGTGGCACCGGAGGAGGTGGCTGTCGAGCTGGACGACATTGAGTTGTGCGTACGGGCCCGCTCCGAGGCGGAGGTCAACGCCGACCAGGGCATCCCCGGCGGCTTCGAGACCCGCGGCTTCGAGTACCGCGTCAACCTGCCGTCGCGGGTCGACCCGGAGGCCATCGACGCGGTCATGGACCACGGCCTGCTCCGGGTCCGGTTGCCCCGGGCGACCCGGCCCGCGCCGCGCACCATCACCGTCGGTCGCACCGGGCCGCGCTCCGGCGACCTCTCCACGGGTACGCCGATGCCGGCCGACCCCGCCGCGGACCGGGAGTTGCACCGCCCGGACACCGTCGGCGAGGTGGACCGGACATAGCGGGCTGCGTGGTCACCCCGTCCCTGCTGGGCCCGACCGGCGAGCGAGTCGAAGACGTGCGGCGGATCGCGGTGCTGCGCGCCAACGCGCTCGGCGACTTCATCTTCGCGCTGCCGGCACTTGACGCGTTGCGTGCCGCGTACCCCGTGGCGGAGATCGTGCTGCTCGGAGCGCCGTGGCACGCGAAGCTCTGGCGCGACCGGCCCGGCCCGGTGGACCGGGTGCTGGTGGTGCCGCCGGCGCCCGGCATCCGTGCCCCGGACCAGGGCGAGGCGGAGTCGTCGATGGACGACTTCCTGGCCGCCGCCACCGGCGCGGCGTTCGACCTGGCGGTGCAGATCCACGGTGGTGGCGCGAACTCCAACCCGCTGATGGGTCGGCTCGGTGCCCGGGTGACAGTTGGCCTGCGCGCCGACGACGCGCCACCACTGGACCGGTGGCTGCGGTACGTCTACTACCAGCACGAGGTGATCCGTTACCTGGAGGTGGTGGCGCTGGTCGGAGCACCGGCGACCACCATCACGCCGACACTCGCGGTGACCGACGCCGATCGCGCCGAGGCCGCCCGGGTGCTCGGCCCGACCGACCGTCCCCGGGTGGCACTGCACCCGGGCGCCACCGACACGCGTCGCCGCTGGCCCGCCGAGCACTTCGCCGAGGTGGCCCGTGCGCTGCACGAGGACGGCTACGAGGTGCTTGTCACAGGTACGCCCGCCGAGCGGGAGGTGGTGGACCGGGTCGTCGATGCGGCACGGGTGCCGGTGCGCCCACAGGTGGGCACGCTCAGCCTGGGCGGGCTGGTGGGCTGCTACGCCGACTGCGCGTTGGTCGTCTCGAACGACACCGGCCCGTTGCACCTGGCCGCCGCAGTCGGCACGCCCACTGTGGGGATCTTCTGGGTCGGCAACCTGATCAACGGGGCCAGCCCGCTGCGGGGCCGGCACCGGCCGATCAGCTCGTGGACTGTGCACTGCCCGGTGTGCGGTGTGGACTGCACGCCGGGCATCTATCCGCACCGGCCCGGCGACGGTGAGTGCCCGCACCGCGATTCCTTCGTCACCGACGTCCCGGTGATCGAGGTGCTGGAAGCCGCCCGGGAGTTGCTCACCCCGTAGGTCAGGCCGGCTGCGGGGTGTCCTCGTCGGCGAGGACGACCTCCCACGCCTCCACGTCCCGGTCGGTGACGGTGGTGGGCGATTCCAGGTGGTAGGCGCCGCTGGGCAGGATGCCCGCACCACCATCGCGGGCCAACACCGCGAGCTGCGCGGCCACGTCCTCGCCCTGGTGCTTCTCCTGCACCCGACGCCAGAAGTCGAAGCCACCGGCGGCGACGAGCTTGGCCCGGTCGTACAGGACGCACCCGCCGATCCAGGACACCTTGTACGCCCGCCACGCACCCGGCGGCAGCGCCAGGCGCTCGGTGACGTGCAGCAGGTTGGCGGCCGAGTGGATCCGGGCCCTGTTCCACTCCGGGGTGTCCGGTCGGATCCGCTCGGGTATGGGCGAGCCGGTCCACTCCTCGTAGTGCCCGTGCGAGTCCGGCCGCACGTCGTCGGCGTACGAGAGGCCGTGCACCCCGTTGCCGACGAAGCCGCAGCCCAGCTCGCCGATCGCCGTCACCAGCCGGTGCAGTGTCCCTGGTTCCAGCCAGATGTCGTCGTCGAGGCTGAGGACGTACCGGGCGGTCGAGGCGGCGAGCAGGTACGCCCGGTGCTCGGCCAAGCCCCGGCGGGGCAGTCGGCGGGTCAGCAGCACCGGGTGACCCCGGTGCCGCAGCGCCCGGACCATGGTGGCGGCGGCGGGATCCGTGTACGCCGGATCTCCGTCGGACTGGTCGCTGACCACCACCCCGAAGCCGGGCACCCCGTCCTGGGCGGCGAGCCCGCCCAGGGTGACCGCCAACTCGGCGGGCCGGTTCCGGGTCGGTATCAACACGTCGACCAGCCGGTCGGCGCGGAACTCCGCCGGGGTGCCGAGGTCGAGGGGGCGGTTCACGACGCCTGGGTGCGGGAGCTGAGCGACGGGTCGGGCTCCCGCTCACCTGTGGCTGGCGACGGGTCCTGGCTGTGTGACCGGATCCGCTCGATGATCGCCGAGGTGGACCGGTCCGGCACGTACCCCAGCGTGTGCACCTGGCCACCCAGCCGGCGCACCAGCGGCGCCTCCGGCACCAGCTCCGGCGGGTAGTCCCCGCCCTTGACGTAGATGTCCGGCCGGACCGCCTCGATCAGTGCCGCGGGCGAGTCCTCCTCGAAGACCACCACATGGTCCACACAGGCGAGCGCGGCGAGCAGGGCTCCCCGGTCCTCGACCGGGTTGACCGGCCGGTCCGGGCCCTTCAGTCGGCGTACGCTGCCGTCCGAGTTGACCGCCACGATCAGCAGGTCACCCAAGGCGCGGGCCTGCTCCAGGTAACGCACGTGCCCCCGGTGCAGCACGTCGAAGCAGCCGTTGGTGAACACCACCGACCGTCCCGCCTCGCGGTACTCGGCGACGATCGCGTCCAACTCGTCGCTGCCGACCAACGCGGGATGGCTCATGGTCTTCCTCGGTTGATCGAGTGCGGCGAGCAGATCCTCCCGCCGGCACACACAGGTGCCGGTGTCCGAGACGGTGATGGTGGCCGCCAACTGGGCGAGCTGGGCGGCGGTGGGCAGCGGCGCGTCGGCGGCCAGGGCCAACGTCATCGCCGCCAGGTACGCGTCGCCGGCACCCACGGCATGGCTGGCCGGGACCGGGGTGCTGTGGCTGCGCCGTGGCTCGCCGTCGGCGCCACCGACCACCGCCCCCTCCGTGTCCAGGGTCACCGCGACCACGTCGGCGCCGGTGTGCGCGCGCAGCTCCGCGAGGCGCGACTCCGCCAGGACGGCCCGGTCGACGCCCTCACCGGCCCGGGTGTTCACTGTGACGCCGGTGCCGGTGACGCTGAGCCCGTCGCCGGTGAGAGCCACCCGGCCCTCGCCCGGGGTGGGCTCACCGACCGGCCCCGGGTGGTTCTCGGTGACCTCGTCGGTGCGTACCCCGCCGGGTGCCGCGCCCACGCTCAGTTCGGACGGGCCGTCGGACGGGTCGCCGTGCGGGTGTTCCAGGTGCAGGTCGATGCCGGTGGTCGGTCGGGTCGCCCCGCCGGCCCGGGCCAGCAGCCGGGTCGCCTCGGCGAAGCTGGGCGTGACCACCGTCGGCGCGAGGCCCCGCCAGTCGGCCAGGTCGTGGGCGTCCAGCGCGACAGTGGCGTACCGCTCGCGTTGCTCGACAAGCCACGCGCGCACCGGGGCGGGCAGCGCCCCCAGGCCGTAGTCGCAGACCACCAGGGTCGGCGCCTCCCCACCGGCGGCGGCGCGTAGCTCCTCGGTGGCGCAGCTCAGGGCGGTGAGCAGCCGGGTCACGCCCTCCGGGTCGAGGGCGTCGTCCGCGTCGCCGGAGTCCTCCCGCAACAGGATCTGATTGCCGGCCAGCATCCGCCGCTTCACCGGCGTGGGCCGTCCGGGCTGGTTGACGGTGCGGTCCCAGACGCCCGCCCGGTCCAGACAGTCGTGCAACTCGTCGCCGGCCACGTCCGCGCCGACAGGCGCCACAAGCACCGCCCGCCCGCCGAGGGCGGCGACGTTGACCGCGGTGTTCGCGGCCCCACCGGCGGCGGAGATCCGCCGACGCAGGGTGAGGACCGGCGCGGGCGCCTCCCGGCAGAGCCGCTCGGAGTCGGCGAACCGCCACTCGTCCAACATGGCGTCACCGACGATCAGGACTGGGCGTTCGAGCCAGCTCTCCACGACGGTGGCGAGCCGGCGCTGTTCCGCTGCTGCTCCTGCCATGCCTCCCCGGGTCCCCAGCGCCCCCCGGGCCAAACCTGGCCCGCGCCCGACCTGCGGCAGTGTCACCAGCGTGCCCTTGCTGCCCGGCTGGGTCGTTTCGGACGTCCGGAGCCGGGAAGGAGATTGCGGTAACCCCGGAAAGGAGACGTACCGAGATGGCAACGACACTTCAGGGCAAGCGGGTCGCCTTCCTGGCCGCCGACGGCGTCGAGGAGGTCGAGTACGTCCAGCCGCGGGCGGCGGTCGAGGACGCCGGCGCGACAGTCGAGCTGGTCTCCCTCAAGCCCGGGTCCATCCAGTCCTTCAACCACCTGGACCGGTCGAAGACGTACGACGTGGATGTGACAGCGGACAAGGCGGACGCCGCCGGCTACGACGCGCTGGTGCTCCCCGGCGGCGTCGCGAACCCGGACTTCCTGCGCGGCGACCCGGACGCGGTGCGCTTCGTGAAGGCGTTCTTCGACGCGGGCAAGCCGGTCGGGGTGATCTGTCACGGTCCGTGGACGCTGATCGAGGCCGACGTGGTGCGCGGCCGACGCATCACGTCCTGGCCGACCCTCCGTACCGACCTGACCAACGCCGGCGCCAGCTGGGTCGACGAGGAGTGCGTAACCGACGGCAACCTGACCAGCAGCCGCAACCCCGACGACCTCCCCGCCTTCTGCGCAAAAATCACCAAAACCTTCGCCACCTAACCGCCCCCGTCCCCCCGTCCCCCACCCCGTTGATCATGAGGTTATTGCCCTCCAGCTCGGCGTGTCGTGGCAATAACCTCATGATCAACGCCGCGTTTGGGGGGTGGGGAGGGTGGGGGTGGGTGGGGTTTTTTGGGGGTTGGGCGCATGTTTTTTGGCTTGCGGGATAGAAGGGCACATGACCAGCGAAGCCTCCGCCGCGCCGGTGCTGAATCGTCAGCAGATCCGGCTGCTCATGTTCGGCCTGATGACCGGCATGCTGTTGGCCGCACTCGACCAGACCATCGTCGGTACGGCCCTGCCGACCATCGTCGGGGAGTTGGGCGGGATCAACCACTACTCGTGGGTGGTCACCGCGTACCTGCTCGCGTCGACGGCGTCGACACCGCTGTACGGCAAGATGGCCGACCTGTACGGGCGTCGCCCGGTCTTCCTCTTCTCGATCGGCACGTTCCTGGTCGGGTCGCTGCTGGCCGGGCTGTCGCAGAACATGACCCAGCTGATCGTCACCCGGGGCATCCAGGGTCTCGGTGCCGGTGGTCTGCTGACCCTCGCGTTCACCATCATCTCGGACGTGGTGTCACCCCGGGAGCGTGGGCGCTACCAGGGCCTCTTCGGCGCGGTCTTCGGGATCTCGTCGGTGGCGGGGCCGCTCGTCGGTGGTTACTTCGCGGAGACCGACTGGCGGTGGATCTTCTACATCAACGTGCCGCTGGCGGTCCTGGCGATCGTGGTCTGTTACCACGTGATGCGGCTGATCCCGTTCGAACGCCGGGACCACTCGATCGACTGGCTCGGTGCCGGTCTGCTGGTCGCCGGCGTGAGTTCGCTGCTGCTGGCGTTGAGCTGGGGTGGCAACGAGTACGCCTGGGGCTCCGGTGTGATCATCACGCTCTTCGTGGTCGGCGCGGTGCTGGGGGTGCTCTTCGTCCTCCAGGAGGCCCGGGTGGCGGAGCCGATCCTGCCGCTGCGGCTGTTCCGCAGCGCCACCTTCGCCCTGGCCAACGCGGCACTGCTCGTCATCGGTCTGGTGATGTTCGGTTCGATCATCTTCATCCCGCTCTACCTACAGATCGTCAAGGGCGCCTCGCCGACCCGCAGCGGTCTGCTGATGCTGCCGATGATGGCCGGCATCATCATCACCTCGATCCTGACCGGTCGCGCGATGACCCGGATCGGCAGGTACAAGTGGTTCCCGGTGGCCGGCTCGGTGACCCTGCTGGTCGGCATGTTCCTGTTCACCCAGTTGGAGGTGAGCACCTCCCTCTGGGTCGCGTTCGGGTACATGGTGGTGATCGGCATCGGGCTGGGCCTGTGCATGCAGTCGCTGATCCTGGCGGTGCAGAACGCTGTCTCCGTCCGCGACCTGGGTGCCGGCACCTCCTCGGCGACCTTTTTCCGGTCACTGGGCGGGTCGTTCGGGGTGGCGATCCTCGGCACTGTGCTCTCGTCCCGGCTGACCAGCGGGTTGGGCGACCGGCTGCCCGGCGCGATCGCGCAGCTCCCGCCGCAGGAGCAGGCCGCGGTGGCGGCCAGTGGCGGCACCAACATCTCGATCAACGACCCGGCCACCATCCTGGCCCTGCCGGGGCCGGTACGCGCGGCCATCCAGGGCGCCTTCGTCGACGCGCTGGACATGGTCTTCCTGACCGCCGGCCTGATCGCGATAGTGGCGGTGGTGGTCACCCTGACGCTGCCGAACACGCAGCTGCGGGGTACCGGCCCGCAGGGTGCCACCGGCGGCGCCGATCCGCTCGGCGGTGAGGCTCCGGCCCCGGGTGGCAAGCCGCTGACCCGCGAATCCAAGGAGGAGGCCGCCGCCGACATGGAGGCCAAGTCCCAGACGATGATCTGACCGGTGCCTGCCGGCCGGTTCGGCCCGACCGCCGCCGGAGACGACCGGCCGACCGCCTGATCGACTCAAGGTCGGTGAGGTCGGGTGTCCGGGCGCGGAGGAGACCCCGACTTCCGTGCGCCGGAGTCGGTCAGGCGGGGCGGCGGTAGACGCCGTACCACCAGGTCGCGGCCAACTCCCGGGCGGCCGCCGCGTCGGTCTCGGTGTCGGCCGGGGTCGCGCTGACGTGGTCGGCCAGGAAGCGCTCGCCGCCGACCACGATCAGCCGGCTGGCCGTCGTCACGTCCAGGTCGGCAGGGGTACGCCCGGCCTGTTGCTCGATCCGCAGCACGTCGACGGTGCGGGTGACGAACTGCTCCAACCCCGCCGCCCAGTACTCCCGGACCACCTCGTCGTACGCGGCGACCTCGTTGATCGCCGCCAGCACCGGGGCGTACGTCCGGTAGATCCGGATCACGTCGGCGAAGGTCTCGGTCAGCACCGCGAGCGGATCGCCAGGTGCGCTGGGGCTCCACTCGCCGGTACGGCCGAACGAACTCTCCCGCATGGTGCCGGCGAGGCGCATGAGCAGCTCGCTCTTGTCCCGGAAGTGGGTGTAGAAGGTCGACCGCGCCACCCCGGCCTCGGCGGCGATCCGCTGGACGCCGAGGTCGGTGAAGCGAGCCCCCTGCTTCAGCAGCCGCTCGGTGGCCGCCAACACCCGCGCTTCGACGGCGGCACGCCCCTCGGGGTTGCTCGGACGGCGGCGGGTGATCGAGGGCATAGCCGGAATCCTAGGTGGCCAGCTGCTCGATCGGCGACGTAGTCTCGTTGCCGGACACACTGTCCGACATAGTGACCAGGAAGCCCGCTCGCGGGCTCCGAACCGCGCACCACGAGGAGCGACACACGTGAAGTACCGACTGTTGGGCACCACCGGGGTGTACGTCTCGGAGATCTCGCTCGGCGCGATGACCTTCGGTGGCAGTGGGCACCCGATCTACGGCAGCCTCGGCGGGCTGTCCCTGCCCGATGCCCAGCGGCTGGTGGACACCGCGCTGGACGCGGGGGTCAACTTCGTTGACACCGCGGACGGCTACAGCGACGGCGAGAGTGAGGAACTGCTCGGCCAGGCGCTCGGCAAGCGGCGTCGCGACGTGGTGCTGGCCACCAAGGTGCACTCCCGCACCGGGCCCGGCCCGAACGACGTCGGCACCTCCCGGCTGCACATCATGCAGAACCTGGAGGACAGCCTGCGTCGGCTGGGCACCGACCACATCGACCTCTACCAGATCCACAACTTCGACCAGATCACTCCCATGGAGGAGATGCTGCGCGCGTTGGATGACGCGGTTCGGCAGGGCAAGGTCCGCTACATCGGCGCGGCCAACTTCGCCGCCTGGCAGATCTCCAAGGCGCTGGGCATCTCCGCCCGCGAGAAGCTGGCCGGCTTCGTCTCGGTGCAGGAGTACTACTCGCTGCTGGGCCGGGACGTGGAACGCGACGTGGTGCCGATGGCGCTCAACGAGGGCGTCGGGCTGACCGTCTGGAGCCCGCTCGCCGGTGGCTTCCTCTCCGGCAAGGTCGGCCGGGACGGCGCCGTCGCCGACAGTGGCGCACGCAGCGCCCAGCCCGGCTACTCCAGCTTCACGCCGTTCGACCCCGAGCACGCCTTCGGCGTCGTCGACGTGCTCAAGGGTGTCGCCGAGCGGCACGGGGTCAGCCCGGCCCGGGTGGCGGTCGCCTGGCTGCTGTCCCGGCCCGCCGTGACCAGCGTGATCGTCGGTGCCCGCAAGCAGGAGCAGTTGGAGGACAACATCGCCGCGTCGGATCTCACGCTGACCGAGCAGGACCTCAGCGAGCTGGACGAGGCCACCAAGCTGCCCGTCGCGTACCCGAACTGGATCCAGGAGGGGTTCTTCGCCGGGATGCGCCTGCCGCAGTGACGCACGGCCCGGGGGCGGGCCGCGGTGACGCACGGCCCGGGGGGGTCGGGCCGTAGCGACGCACGGCCCCGGAGTCGGTGACTCCGGGGCCGTGCTACTTCAGGATGAGCCGGTTGGTCTGCTCGAAGACGTCCAGGTCGGCAAGGGTCTCGGTGACCGAGGCGGAGAGCGGGGCGGGGAACCGGTCACGGGGGAAGAAGCCGGCGTCGGTGGTCTCGTCGGTGACCCGGGCCAGTTGCCCGTCCCACTCCTCCACCTTGAACGCCGTGGTGAAGACCTGGTAGGTGTGCCCGTACATGTTGGTGCTCGTCCGGTCCGGGCCGGTGTAGAGGGCGAACGCGCAGACGCGCAGCGCCCGCAGCCCGGTCTCCTCGCGGACCTCACGGACCGCGCAGTCGGCGATCGACTCGCCCAACTCCATCGCCCCGGCCGGCATGGCCCACTGGCCGTTGTCCGAGCGTTGGATCAGCAGGATGCGTCCGGCGTTGTCGCTGACCACGGCGCGGGCACCGACGAACATCAGCGTCCGGTCCCCGGCTAGCGCGCGCAACTGCCCAACGTACGAGTCGGCCCAGGAGATGCTCACCTGCGCCAATTTACGGGGGTTCCCAACGTGTGACCGCCGACACTAGCTTGTTACCCATGCGTAGCACGATGATGGACGCCCCTCTCCAGGTCTCCCGGATCCTCGAGCACGGCGCGGCAGTGCACGGCACTGCCGAGGTGGTCACCTGGACGGGCGCCGAGCCCCGCCGGATGACGTACGCCGAGGTGGGGCGCACGGCCGCCCGGCTGGCCCACGCGCTGCGCGACGCGTGTGGGGTGACCGGCGACGAGCGGGTCGCCACCTTCATGTGGAACAACAACGAGCACCTGGTCGCCTACTTCGCGGTGCCGAGCATGGGTGCGGTGCTGCACACGCTCAACATCCGACTCTTTCCCGACCAGGTCGTCTACATCGCCAACCACGCCGAGGACCGGGTGGTGCTCGTCGACAGCACGCTCATCCCGCTGCTGGCCCGGGTGATCGGTGAGTTGACCACGGTGCGGCACGTGGTGGTGGTCGGTGGTGGTGACCCGGCGCCGCTGGTGGCGGCTGCCGGCGACCGGATCACCGTGCACCACTGGGAGGCGCTGCTCGCCGACCGGCCGGACGTCTTCGACTGGCCCGAGGTGGACGAGCACGACGCCGCCGCGCTCTGCTACACCTCCGGCACCACGGGCAACCCGAAGGGGGTGGCCTACTCGCACCGGTCCATCTACCTGCACTCGTTGCAGGTCTGCATGCCGGAGGGCTTCGGCCTCGGGCCGACCGACCGGGAGTTGGCCATCGTGCCGATGTTCCATGCCATGTCGTGGGGCCTGCCGTACGCGGCCTTCCTCTCCGGCGCGTCGCTGATCATGCCGGACCGGTTCCTCCAGGCCGCGCCGATCGCCGAGATGATCGCGGCCGAGCGACCCACCCTGGCCGGGGCGGTGCCGACCATCTGGACCGACCTGCTGGCCTACCTGGACAGCCACGACGTGGACACGTCCTCGCTCACCGAGGTGATCGTCGGCGGCTCGGCCTGCCCGCCGGCGCTGATGCACGCGTTCGACGAGCGGCACGGGATCGACGTCATCCACGCCTGGGGGATGACCGAGATGTCCCCACTGGGGTCGGTCTCGCGTCTGCCCGCCGGTGCGACGGGCGAGCAGGCGTGGCGCTACCGCTACACGCAGGGGCGGGTGCCGGCGGGTGTGCGGGCGCGGATCGTCGGGCCGTCCGGCGAGCAGTTGCCCGCCGACGGCGAGGCAGTGGGCGAGCTGGAGGTCCGTGGGCCGTGGGTGACCGCACGGTACGTCGGCGACGACACCCCGGACGAGGAGAAGTTCCGGGACGGCTGGCTGCGTACCGGTGACGTGGGCACCCTCTCGCCGGACGGGTACATCACGCTGACCGACCGCGCCAAGGACGTGATCAAGTCCGGCGGTGAGTGGATCTCGTCGGTGGAGTTGGAGAACGCGCTGATGGGTCACCCGGCGGTGCTGGAGGCGTGCGTGGTGGGTGTGCCGGACGAGCGGTGGGACGAGCGACCGCTGGCCACCGTTGTGGTCCGGGAGGGTGCCTCGGTGACGGCCGAGGAGCTGCGCGACTTCCTGGCCGGCTCGGTGGCGCGC
The DNA here is from genome assembly GCF_040647875.1 of Micromonospora sp. NPDC049230. Classification (NCBI taxonomy): domain Bacteria; kingdom Bacillati; phylum Actinomycetota; class Actinomycetes; order Micromonosporales; family Micromonosporaceae; genus Micromonospora; species Micromonospora sp. NPDC049230. The sequence continues at coordinate 237,496 of NZ_JBEZCZ010000004.1, read as the reverse complement.
TGGCAGTTGCCGGAGCGCTGGGCGTTCATCGACTCGGTGCCGAAGACGAGCGTGGGCAAGTTCGACAAGAAGGTCGTCCGTTCGCGGTACGCCGCGGGCGAGCTGACCGTTCGGGAGTTGGCAGCGCCGTAACGTCTTCCCCGGCACTGTCGCCGCTGGCGGTGGAGTGCTGCTGGACGTTCCTCCGCTGGGGGCGGCCCCGGCGTTCGCACCGCGCCGGGGCCGCCCGTTCCACGCGGGGCGACCCGCACAGTCATTGTTGCGAAACTTATTCGCTTCTGTCCTGATGACGGGGAAATCAGATGGTCGGCGACCCGATCAGGCGTCGCTGGTGGTGACGAGCACCTTGCCCACCGCCGAGTCCTCCACCGCCTGGTGCGCCGCGGCCGTCTCGGCCAGGGAGTAGTGGTGCAGCGGCAGGCCGGCATCGACCCCGACCCGGATGCCGCCCTGGCTGGCCGCTGCCGCCACGTCCTTGACACCCTGCGCCTTGGCCGCCTTCGGCTCGGTGTAGACGAGCACGAACTGCCAGCGCGCGTTCGGCACCATCATCGCCCGGATCGGGATGGCCACCTCGTCGCCGCCGTCGTCGGCGTACATGCAGACCGCGCCGCCGTGCCGCAGCACCTGCACATCTATGGCCGCGTTCGTCGCCGGAGCGACCTCCACGATCGTGTGGACCCCGTCGGGGGCGATCTTGCGGACCTCCTCGACCACGTCCTGCTCGCGGTAGTTCACCACGTACGAAGCACCGGCTGCCGCCGCGAGCTGGGCCTTCTCGGCGCTGCTCACTGTGGCGACCACAGTGGCGTCGGCCCAGCGGGCGAGCTGGATCGCCGCATTGCCGACCGCACCCGCCCCGCCCTGCACCAGCACTGTGTGATCGGCCAACGCGCCGGCGCGCAGCGTGTCCGGCATGAACTCGCCGGCGGTCAGGCAGCGGTGCGCGGTGAGGAACGGGATGCCCAGGGCGGCCCCCACCTCGAACGAGGCGTCACCGAGGCGGACCGCCTGACGCACCGGCACCAGCGTGTACTCCGCCGCCGTGCCCCACGGCCGCTGCCAGGCGGCCTCCCAGATCCAGACGCGCTCACCGATCAGGTCCGGGTCGACCCCCTCGCCGACCGCCTCCACCACGCCCGCGCCGTCCTGCCCGGGAATCTGCCAGCCCTGCGGCGCGGAAGACCGGCGGGACTTCCAGTCGGTCGGGTTGACCCCCGACACCGCCACCCGCACCAGGACCTCACCCGCCCCGGGTGTCGGCACCGGCCGGTCGACCAGTTTCAGCACCGAAGGGTCGCCGGTGTGCTCGTACACGATGGCTTTCATGCGTGATCTGTACCCCCCTCGGCTGGCGTCAACCCAGGCTGTCCACCAGCTCCGGGGTCAGCTCACCGATCGGCCCCAGCGTCACCACGGCGAGTTGGGCGGCGTCCGGGTCGAGGGGATACGAGCCGTGCGGCACGGCCACCACCCGCATCCCCGCCGCGGCGGCCGACCGCACCCCGTTCGACGAGTCCTCCACTGCCACACAGTGGGCCGGGTCGACGCCGAGGCGCTCGGCGACGCTCAGGTAGACGTCGGGTGCGGGCTTGCCCCGCTCGGTCTGTTCGGTGGACAGGGTCGCGCCGAACGCGTCGGTCAGGCCGGTGGCGGCCAACGCCGCCTCGATCAGCCGGGTCGGCGACGAACTGGCCAACCCCAGCGGCCACCGCCCGGCCAGCCGGCGGACGACCTCATCGGCGCCCGCGATCAGGGGTACGTGGGCCCGGTAGCGTCGGGTCATCTCCTCGACCACCTCGACGGCGACCTGCTCGGCGGTACGCCCGACGCCCAGCTCGCCGCTGAGGTAGTGGGCCCACTCGCCGGTGCTCATCCCCATCAGCCGTTTCTGGGTGTCCGGCTGCCACGTCCCGCCGTGCGTCGCCACGTACGCCCGGCGGACCTCCTCCCACACCGGCTCGGAATCCACGATCACGCCGTCCAGGTCGAAGACCACCGCATCTGTCACGGGCCCATCCTGCCTGACCGGTGCGCGGCGGGTCAGCCGGGCAGCGCGGGCAGGCCGAGCGGGCTGCTCTCGGGCAGCAGGGTGTGGCCGGACCGGGCGATCGGCTCCAGCAGCTCCCGGAGCCGGTCCGTGCCGGGGGCGCCGAGCGCCTGCCACGGGTGCGCGGCGGCCCGGTCGGTGGCGTCCTCCACGGCCTGGAACTCGGCCCGGCCCTGTTCGGCGGGCGCGCCGTCGCCGGTCAGCCAGCCCCGCCGCGTCAGCCGCTCGCGGGCGGCCTGCCACTGCTCCTCGGACCAGCCCCGGCCCAGCAGGTACTGCGGCGGCGAACCGTCCAACGCGACCCGCCAGGTCAACGTCTCCACCGGGTCCAGGCCGGCGGCCACCAGCGCCGCCACGTGCCCGTCGCCCCGGTGTTCGCGCAGCGTGGTGGCGGCCTGCCACAGCCGCGCCAGCGGATATTCCCCGACCGGCAGCGCCGCGTTGGCCGCACCGAGCACCCGGCCGGCGGTCTGCGCCGCCGAGGCGGCCCGTTCCAGCAGGTCGGCGGCCTCCGCCAGGTGCGACTCCGGCAGCTCGTAGGTCAGCTCGGCGAGCGCCTGCACGGCACCTGTCAGTCGGGCGCGCAGCGCCTCCGGCGGGGTGGCCAACCGCCACACCGCCGGCAGCGCGCGGGTCACCATCTGCGGCGCGAAGTTGAAGAAGGCGGCGATCACCGGGGCCGCCTCGGTGGCGCCCAGCGGCGCGGCCCGGCCGGCGAAGTAGCCACGCCAGTAGCCGCGCAGCCCCACCGCCTCAAACGCGGCACGGGCCCGGGGGTGCAGGTAGGTGACAGCGTGCACCGGCTCGAAGTACGCCCACATCGACCGGGCGGCCCGCCCAGGCTCGTCCAGCGCCGTCATCTGCACCTCCGCGTCGGAGTCCCGGATCTCACCCCGGGCGGCGAACCGCCCGGGGTGACGCCGAACCTACTGCCGCTGGGTGACGGGCCGGAAGCCCCATGTGAACAACTCCATCGCGCCCCGGCGACAACCGGGGCGATCCGGGCAGATCACTGGGCGGCGAGCACGCCGCAGGTCACTGGGCGGCGAGCACGTCCACCACGAAGCGCAGCGGGCCGGTCGGGCGCCCACCGGCGGCGGCCGGGTCGTTGCCGTAGCCCAGCTCGCCCGGGATGTCGAGCTGCACCCGGCTGCCCACCGTCACGCCGACCAGGCCCTGGTCCCAGCCGGGAATGACCTGGCCGACGCCGATCGGGAAGGTCACCGGCTGTCCGCCCTTCCAGGAGGAGTCGAACTCCTTGCCGTCCTTGTAGAACACCCCCACGTAGTTGGTGGTGATGTTCTGGCCCTTCTTGACGGCCGGGCCGGTCCCCTTGATCAGCGGGGTGACCGCGAGCTTCTTGAGCTCGCCCGTGCCCGGCTTCACCGTCGGCTTGGTCTTCAGCGCCGGATCGGCGTCCGCGGGCAGCTGCGGGGCGGGCGGCGCGGCGGGCTCGTCGGGGGCCGGGACGGTCGCGGACGGGGTCGCGTCGGCCTGGTTCTTGGGCTTGTCGTCGCCCCCGCCACCGATTGTCACGAAGACGCCGATCAGCACCCCGGCAACGGCCACGGCGGCGAGGCCGCTGATCACCGCGTTGCGCTTACGCTTCCGGTCGGCGGCCTTCTTCGCCGCCAACTGGGCGGCCAGCCGGCGCCCCGACTTGGTTGCCGGGCTCTGGTCCGGGCCCGTCTGCTGCGTCCGCTCGCTCACGTCGTCGACTCCCTGCTGCGAAGTGTGGCCGGCACCCGGTGCCGGGGGGAAAGCCGACGCACACGGTACCCGCACCACGGCCCACCGTGCCCGCCGCGGACGTGGCGGATCGCCCAACGCGGCGGTTCGGTGCCGTTGCCGGTTGGTTATTCCGGGACGACCATGAAGTCCGTCACGAACGAGGTGACCCGGCCGTCGGCGGCACGGCCGATCCAGGTGCCGTAGCAGCCGTCGCCCCAACCGGTGGTCACGGTGACCACGTTGGCGCCGCTTGCCTCGTCCAGGACGGCGGTGATCAGCCCCGGGACCGGGGACGAGGGCGGCTCGTCGGGGATGAAGACCCGCTCGACCTGGTCGTGGTCCCAGCCTTCCAGGACACTGAGCGCTGTCGGGTCGGCGAGGGTGCCGGCGCCGGCGTCCACCCCGTACCCGAAGTAGTCGTCCGCACCGAGCGTGGCGATGTCCTGGTCGCCCGCGACGGCCAGCTCCCAGTGGGTGGTCGGCTCGTCGGAGACCAGCAGCTGGAACGCGGCCACCCGCCTGTCCACCTCGGCGTCCTCCCGGAGCACCACGGCCACCCAGGCGCGGGCGGCATACCGCCCCGGCGGCACTGTCACTGTGAACGGCTCGGCCTCCGGGCAGACCAGCGGGTCGCACCCGACCACCTGGCCGGTGGGCAGCACGACGTCACCCACCGGGTGGGCCTCGATCAGGTACGCGCCGTGCTGGTCGGTGAAACGGGCGCCGGACGTCAACAACCGGTCCAGGTCAGGGGTGTACGGCATGAGGGCTCCTCCGGTGGCCAGCGGCCGGCGGAGCGTACCCAACCGGGCGGACACCGCCGTCGCTGCCGTACCCGGTCAGGCGCTCTTGCGGGGTGCGGTCTTGCGGGCGGCCGTCTTCTTCGCCGGCTCCGCCTTCTTCGCTGTGGTCTTCTTGGCGGCGGTCTTCTTCGCCGGCTCGGCGGCCTTCTTCTCGGCCGTCTTCTTCGCCGCTGTCTTCTTCGCGGGGGCCTTGGCCGCCTTCTTCTCCGCCGCCTTCTGCGCCGACCGGGCCGACGAGATGGGTGTCGGCTCGCCGCTACCGCCGCCACTGGCGGGTTGCTCGCCGCGGGACGCCTTGGCCCGCTCCACCGAGGCCTTCAGCGCGGCCATCAGGTCCACCGCTGCGGCCGGGGCCTCCTCGGCCTCCTCCGGCTGGACGACCTCCCGGCCCTCCACCTTGGCGTCGATGACCTCCTGCAACGCGGCCCGGTAGTCGTCGGTGAAGACGTCCGGCTCGAACTCGCCGGTCATCGAGTCGATCAGGGAACTGGCCATCGCCAACTCCGGCGGGCGCACCTTGAGGTCCTCGTCGAGGAAACCAAAATCCGGGGTACGAATCTCGTCCGGCCAGAGCATGGTGTTGAGCAGCAGCACCCCCTCGCGGACCCGCAGCGTCGCGAGCTGCTCCCGCTGGCGCAGCGCCACCTTGACGATGGCCACCCGCTCCGAGTCGATGAGCGCGTCGCGCAGCAGCACGTACGGCTTGGTGGCCGTGCCCTCCGGTTCGAGAAAATACGCCTTGTTGTAGAGGATCGGGTCGACCTGCTCGGCCGGGACGAACTCCAGCACGTCGATCGCGCGGGAGCTGGTCAGCGGCAGGTCGGCGAAGTCCGCGTCGGTGAGGATCACCATCTCGCCGCCGCCGATGTCGTAGCCCTTGGCGATGTCGTCGTAGGTGACCTCCTCGCCGCAGACCGAGCAGGTGCGCTTGTAGCGGATCCGACCGCCGTCCTCGCGGTGCACCTGGTGGAACCGAATGTCCTTCTCCTCGGTCGCGGAGTAGAGCCTCACCCCGATCGAGACGAGCCCGAACGACACGGCTCCCTTCCAGATGGCACGCATCCTGCGCTCCCTTCCCCGGTATCGACAATGCTCGCATCCGAAAGAACATGACGCGAGGTGTTCGGCCTGCTACTACAGTCGGGTCGTGCCCGGCGCGCCGCTCAAGCCGATGCTCGCGATGACCGGGCCGCTCCCGGCGGGTGCCGACTGGGCGTACGAGTTCAAGTGGGACGGGGTCCGCGCGCTCGCCGACATCCGCGGCGGCGACCAGCACCTGTACGCCCGCTCCGGCGTGGAGATCACCGCCGCGTACCCCGAACTGGCCACCCTCAACGAGCAGGTCGACGACGCCCTGCTCGACGGCGAGGTGGTGCTGCTCGGTGCGGGCGGGCAGCCGTCGTTCACCGCGTTGGCCGAGCGGATGCACGTCCGGGACCGGGCCAAGGCAGCCCGGCTGGCCGCGGTCATGCCGGTGACGTACATGATCTTCGACGTGCTCCGCCTCGACGGCGACGACCTGACCGGGTGGCCGTACGAGCGCCGCCGGGAGGCCCTGGACGCCCTCGCCCTCGGTGGTCTCCGCTGGGCGGTGCCGCCGGTCTTCGCCGACGGCCCCGCCACCTACGAGGCCGCCGGGGAGCACGGTCTGGAGGGCGTCATGGCCAAGCGGGTCGGTGCCGTCTACCGCCCGGGGGTGCGCTCGCCGGACTGGGTGAAGGTCAAGCTGGAGGTGACCGGCGACTTCGTCATCGGCGGTTGGCGACCGGGCGCGCGTCGGATCGGCGGGCTGCTGGTCGGCGTGCCCGGCCCGGACGGCCGGTTGGTCTACCGGGGTCGGGTCGGTGGCGGCATCGGCGCGGCCATCGAACGGCAGCTCCTCGCCGAGCTGGAGCCGCTGCGCTCCGGCGTGTCACCGTTCGCGCCGGGTGTTCCGCGCGAGGATGCCCGGGGTGCCATCTGGGTAGGACCCCGGGTGGTGGTGGAGGTGAAGTACGGCCAGCGCACCCCGGACGGCCGACTGCGCTTCCCCCGGGTGCTGCGGTTGCGCCCGGACAAGCCTCCCGAGGAGGTCGACGATGCCGGCTGAGCGGCTACGGGTGGACGTCGAGGGTCGCCCGTTGGAGCTTTCCAACCTGGACAAGGTGCTCTACCCGGCGGCCGGCTTCACCAAGGGTGAGGTCATCGACTACTACACCCGGATCTCGCCGGTGCTGCTGCCGCACCTGCGCGACCGGCCGGTGACCCGGATCCGCTTCCCCAACGGGGTCGACGACAAGTCGTTCTTCGAGAAGAACACCCCGGCCGCGACCCCGGACTGGGTGCGTGTGGAAAACCTGCCCGCGCCGGGGTCGACGAAGGGTCGGGAGACGATCGACTACGTGGTCGCCGACGACCTGCCCACCCTGGTCTGGCTGGCCAACCTTGCCGCGTTGGAGCTGCACACGCCGCAGTGGAAGGTCGGCGAACACCCGGACATGATGGTCGTCGACCTGGACCCGGGGCCGCCGGCCGGGCTCGCCGAGTGCTGTCCGGTGGCGGTGCTGATGCGCGACCGGCTCGCCGACGACGGCATCGAGTCGTACCCGAAGACGTCCGGCAAGAAGGGCATGCAGCTCTGCTGCCCGATCGCCGGCACCCAGTCCTCCGACGACGTCTCCGCGTACGCCCGGCGGATCGCCCAGGAGCTGGAGAAGGAGCACCCGAAGCTGATCGTGTCGAGGATGGCGAAGAACCTGCGCCCCGGCAAGGTCTTCATCGACTGGAGCCAGAACAACGCGGCGAAGACCACTGTCGCCCCGTACTCGCTGCGGGCCCAGTCGGTGCCGTCGGTGTCGACGCCGCTGACCTGGGACGAGGTCGAGGCCGGCGCCCGCGGCCGGAAACCGGCCGTCCGCCAGTTCACCGCCGCCGAGGTGCTGACCCGGGTCGAGGAGTACGACGACCTGCTCGCCCCGCTGCTCGACGGCGGCCCGGAACTGCCGGCCTAGCAAGCCGACCGAGCGGGCGCGGACCACAGGCCCTGAACCGGGTCGTAAGAGTTGTTCTTGTTCGGTACCGTCCGAGCCCCAACTCCTCACCACACGGGGGCACCCTTGACGAAGTCCTTCACTTCCCGCCGCGTCCTGGCCTGGACCGCGCCCGTGGCGCTGGCGCTGACCGCGCTCGCCCCGGCCCTGCCGGCCCAGGCCGCGGCGAAGCCCACCCCCATCGTCACCGCCGGTCCGGTCGACAAGGACCTCAACGGTGACGGCGTCGCGGACCTGGTCGCTGTCGGTGGCCCAGGCACTCGCCTGGCCTCCGGGGTCTGGTCGGCGCTGGGCCTGAAGTCTCGCAGGACCGGCGTCGGCACCGGCGAAGTGCAGACCCCGGCCACCAACATCGGCCTACTCGGCAATGGTGTCACCGGAAACGAGTCCGGGGCGGACTTCGACGGCGCCCAGGTCATCACCGGTCGCTTCACCGGCACCGAACGCCAGGACTTCCTCTACTACTACCCGACCGGCACCGCCGCCGGTATCGGCGGCGTCCTCCGCGGTGCCGGAGACGGCACGATGCCCAGCCCCTACAACAACCAGTTCTCCATTCCGGGCGAGTTTCTGGCCGACGCCAACGGCAACAGCCCGCTGCAACTCGCGAACGCGTTCCAGGCTGACGGCGTCGACACCGGCATCCCGGATCTGTTCGGCATCGCCGGCGACGCCACCAACGGCTACCGGCTCGGCTACCACCCCAACTTCTCCGCGCCGGGCCTCTACTTCGGTGTCACCGACCTGACCAACCCCACGCCGACCGGCGCGGCGGACTGGCAGAACTGGACCATCGCCAGCACCGAGACCGCGTCGGGGGTGGCTCTCTTCCTGCGTAACGCTGGCACCGGGCACCTGTACCTGTGGACCGGGGTCACCATGGTCGACAACGGTGACGGCACCGGCACGTTGACGCACACCCAGTACCGGGTGGCGACGAACTGGAACACCGGCGTCGCGATCAGCGCGTTGCAGGCCGCCGACATCAACGCCGACGGCACCCCGGACCTGTGGACGGTGCTGCCGAATGGCACCTACCGGGCGTACCTGATCTCGGGGTTGTCCAGCAGTGGCACCGCGACGGTCACCGCCACCCGCGCCCGGCGGCTTGCCTAACCTCCCGGGGTGCACCGCCACCTTCCAGCCCGGCGGGGTGGGACAACCTCCGGCAGACGTGACAACTTTCGGTGACCTTCCGGTGTGAAGGCGCGTGACGACCGGAGGCGTACCGGCCGGGATCGCGATCGTCTGGACACACCTCGCGGGCGGCGGCCACTCGGCCGCCGCCCGCGAGGGTTGGTGCGGTCAGCGTCGGGCGGTGGCCTTTGCCTTGCCCGGCTTGGCCTTGGCCTTGGCCTTCGGTATCGAGCCGGTGTCCAGGTTGGCCGCAGCCTTGGCCTTGGCCTCGCTCGACTGGGCGAGGGTTGCCGGGCTGGACGAGCTGACCCCCAGGGCGAGGAGGTCCCAGCCGATCCAGAACGGTCCCGGCGTCTCGATCGACAGGGTGAGTGCGATGTTTATCGACTCGCCCGTTGGCAACCCACCGATCGGCAGCGGCAGGCTGAAGCGGGTGAACAGCCCGCCGCCCGGTGGGTCCTCTGCCGGGAAGTCCATCGGCAGGTTGTTCACCGTGACGATCCTGCCGTCGCTCAGCGTGATTGTGCTGGTCGGTGTCGCCGGGTTGGCAGCCCGCAGGTCGGCGTAGGGGGGCGGGGTTGTCGAGCCGGCCGGTGGGAGCGGCCCATTCTTTTGGCTGATTGTGGAGATCCGCAGGATGATCTGGGTCGCTGGAGTGGTGGCCCGGTTGGTGATCACTCGCCGGAGGACCATCTTCCGTGAGCTGGTCGGGGTGGCCGGGATGTACTCTCGGTTGGGCGCGACATTGGCGCGCACGCCCGGATCCAGCAGGGTCGCCTGGATCACGTCGTTGCGGACCCGCGCCCCACTTGAGTTGCGCGGGAACGGTGACCCGAGCGCCGACGGCACTCCGTTGATCGGGCCCAGCACGGTGGCGACCAGCCGGAAGTCGGACAGGTTGTTTCCGGTGTCCAACGGCTTGCCGGCGTGCCGCAGCCGGGCCCAGGTGGCGCGGACGTACGGCTGGCTGGTGAACGCCTGTAGCGCGGTGCCGCGATGGAAGCCGTCTGCGGAGCCGGCGGCGTCGGCCAGTGTGCCGGCCTCCGGCGTCGCGGCATCAGGGAACTTGACTCGCAGGCCGCCGGCCTCGCCGAGGTAGGGGACCATCACGTCCGGTTCGGCGACCGATCCCAGCGCGTAACGCGGCGCGGTGATCAGGAAGGCGGCCCCGGGCTCCATGGCCAGCCTGGTCGCGGGCACTGTGACAACCGTGCCATCGGGTGCCTCGATCCGGATGCCGGTCACCGGCATGGGGATCGGTGCGGCGTTGTAGAGCGACACGTACTGGTCGAGTGGCCCGCCGATGCCGGACTGACGGAACTCCGAGATCAGCAGTTGGCCGGTCTCCCCGTTCACCTGGACATTCACCGTGTTGGAGAAGGCGACCGCGTTGGTGTTCGTGGAGTTGTACTGCACCTGGAAGGTGTTCACCCCGAACTGCGGCATCCGGACGGTGAACGTGGCCCGGCTGAAGGTGATGGGAAAGGTGCCGAGCAGGGTGGTGGCCCCGCCGGCCTTGTCGGAGAGGTCGACAGTGCCCTGTGCCTCGCCGGGGCCGATGTTGACCGTGAAGGTCACCTCGTGCGCGAAGACCGCCGTCGTCTGGCTGGCCGCCAGGGTGACCACACTGCGCTCCTGGACCACCAGGCGGATCTGCTGGACGTCTGTCGCGCCGAAGGCGTCGATCACCTGCACGTCGACCCCGTAGGTGCCGGCCTGGGTGGGCGCCCCCTCGATCAACCCGTTGGCCGGGCCCAGGGTCAGGCCGGGCGGCAGTGCGCCGGACGCGACGGACCAGGCGAACGGCGCGGTCCCGCCGAGCACGTTGAGCCGGTCGGTGTAGGGGGCGCCCACCTCGGCGAGCGGAGGCGTCGGGGCGATGAGTTGGGGTCGTGCGTTGATCTCGAGGACGATCAGGCGGGTGCCCTCCAGCCCGGTGGCGTCGCGCACGCGGAAGATGACCGGGTAGAGGCCGTCGGTGGTGGGCACGCCGGTGATGGCGCCGGTGTTGGCTTGCAGCGACAGCCCGGGGGGCAGATCTCCGGAGATCGGGCTCGGGGCGATCGACCAGGTGTAGGGCGGTACGCCCTGGGAGACGACGAGGTTTCCCAGGTAGGACGCGTTGACAGTGCCCTCGCCGCCGACGAAGTCGATGTTTGGCGACACATCCAGGGTGACCGGCAGGGACGGTGCCGATTCCGGACCGGTGCCGAGCGCGGTGCGGGCCGCCACAGTGAACGTGTAGGTGACCGACGAGACCAGGCCGGTCGCGGTCGCGGTGATCACCGGCGGCACGACCTGCGCGGGCTGGGGAACCTCAGCGATGTACGGGGTGATGACGTAACCGGTGATCGTGGCCCCGCCGTCGGAGGCCGGTCGGGTCCAGCTCAACACGGCCGTGATGGAGCCGCCGTTGACCGCGACGATGGTGGGCGCGCTCGGCAGGGCGAGCACCCGGGGCAGAGCTGACGGTTTGCTGGCCGGGCCGGTGCCGACGCTGTTGGTCGCGGCGACGGTGAAGGTCCACTTTCCGCTGGTCGAGATCTTCACCGGGCGGCTCGTGGTCGAGGCGTCGAAGGTCGCCGGTTTGGTGGCCTTGCCGTTGCGGTACGGCGTCACCACGTACCCGGTGATCGTGCTGCCGTTCGCCGCCGGCTTCTTCCAGGTGACCAGGGCGGTGCCGCCGCGCTTGCCGGCGGTTGGGCGGGCGGGTGCGGCGGGCTTATTGGCGGCCTTGGCCGCCGGCTTGCTGGCCACGGCGGCCTTGCCAGCCATGGCGGCCTTCGCCGAGTCGGTGAACACGGCTGGTGATCTGCTGGCGGCCATGCTGGGTTGGGTGGCCGAGGCGGCGCCCGGTGGGCGGGCGGACGCTGGTGCGGGGCCCATTGCGGCGACGACAAGTGCGACGGCAAGCACCGATCCCGCGAGCGCCCGGATACGACTCGAACTCGACATGCGACTCCTAGCTCTAGATGCGCAAAACTCGCTTCAGGTCCGATCGCGGCTGCCGTGGCACCACTGCGGCGGTCGCCGCAGCTCGCCCGGTGGACAATTTCCGCCGGACCTGAACGTGAGCCTCCATCTCATTTAATGAGATAAATGCACTTAGATATATAGCATGTCGGTGTCGTGCGGGCGCAATAGGAAGAACGACACTCTCTGGCCCCGTCGGATCGGAATAGTCGCAATTCCTGGTCGTGCGCGCTGGAGTCGAGTGAGCCGAGAGGGTTACGGTCATTAATCAGACAGTCGCGGGCGTTGCACTTGATCTCGGAATGTCCTCTGACCTGGTGCTTTGCCGATCGCCATCATCATTTGTGATCAGTTCGCCGAGGTGTCGATCTTGCGTGGTTCATGGGATTGTGCGGTGGTTGTCAATGTCGGCGCCGATGGTGCGGCCGTTTTTCTCACTGCCTTGTGCGCGACCGCAAAAACTGTTCGACTCTGGCATCGACGAGACGGCCAGGTGTCGCTAAGCCTTGTGCTGGCGAAAAAGGGGGCCCGGCGTCACGCGGGTGGACGCCGGGCCCGATCGGTGCCGGGTCAGCGGTGCTCGAAGACCTTCCGGCTGGGGCCGAGCCGCAGCAGCACCGTCTCGCCGGTGGCGTCCTGCACCCCGTCGTTGTCGGTGATCGCGTACACCTCGCCGTTGCCGGCCACGGTCAGGCCCTCCAGCTTCTCCTGGGTCCAGCCGTTCGTGGCGCGCAGCGCGGGCAGCACGTCGACGGCGAGCGTCTTCGGCAGCACGGTCAGCGGGCCGGTCGCCGCTGCGGCGGGCAGCGGCACCGTGTAGATCCGCTTGACCGTGGCGGCCGGGCCGTTCAGCTTGTCCCGCTCGATGACCGCGAGCCGGTCGCCGACCACTGTGATCTCGGAGAGGCCCATCCAGTCACCGGGCACGGTGGTGGCGCCCAGCTGGTAGCCGTACCAGCTCCAGGTGCCCGCCGTGACGTCGTAGCGGCCCAGCCGGACGATCCCGGCCGGGTCGGTGCTCAGCTCCCGCTGCACGGCCACCCAGACGATCTCCCGGCCCTGCCGGTCGGTGGTCGCCGTGACGCCCTCCAAGCCCTGCTTGCCCAGGGCGGCGGCGACCTCGGCGGGCAGCGCGACGGTCTGCCGGGTCACCCCGGCGGCGTCGAGCCGGACCAGCTTGTTCTCCGCACCCTTGGCACCCTCGACGGCGAGCCAGAAGCCGCCCTGCGGGCGGGCGACGATGCCCTCCGCGTCGTACCCGACCGGTGCGTCAGCCGCGTCCCGCACCGGCAGCGCGCCGGTGATCACCGCGGGTGACCGCTTCGCGTCGATGGTGAGGATCCGGGTCTGGCCGTACGCCGCGTCGGTGACGCTGTAGAGCTGGTCCCGCTTGCCCGGCACCGCGCTCAACGCGCCGAGCGCGCCCCAACCGATCGGGGTGCCGGTGCGGTCCGCGCCGGAGACGATGCTCGGGAACGCCGGGGTGCCCCTGCCGAGCTGGAAGAGCGACACCGAGGCGCGGACGTTGACCGAGGCGTCGTCCTCCTCACTGGAGACCGCGAGCAGCCCGCGCGACGGGATGGGCAGCAGCCCCTCGGGCCGTCAGGTCGTACCCGCACGGAGGCTGACAGCTGTCGGGGAGCGTCAGCTTGCGCCGACATGAACAGTCGGCGAAGCACCGCCCTCGGCGTTACGGGGGTCACCTGTACCGTGCGCCGGCCACCCGACACGGCCATCGGGCGACGACCGCCGCGGCCAAAGTCGTTCAGTAGGGTGGTGCCGACGCCGCACCCGGGGAGCGTGGAGATGCAGCCAACAGTCACGGCCGACCTGGTCGCCCAGCCCGCCGATGCCGAGCAGCCCCTGCTCAGCTACCGCGACGAGGCGACCGGCGAGCGCGTCGACCTGACCGCACAGCAGGTCGGTTCCTGGGCGGCACGCAGCGCGAGCCTGCTGCGGGACGGCTGCGGTCTCGGCCCCGGCAGCCGCGTAGCGGTCCTGCTGCCGCCGCACTGGCGTACCGCCGCGGTGTTGTTGGGCGCGTGGGCCTCGGGCCTGGCAGTGTCGTTCCGGCCGCGCGCCACGGCGGGCCTGGCGGTGCTCGAACCGGGCGGTGACCGGCCGTTCGACGCGGTCCTCGTGACCCCCGAGCGGCAGGACGACTGGCTGGAGGACGTGCCCGACGCCCCCCACCGCTACCTCGTCGGCACCGGCCCGGGGCCGTTGGCCGACGTGCCGCTGGGCTGGTTGGACTGGTCCGCCGAGGTGCTTCGCCACGGCGAGGCCACGCCCGACCACACCGCCATCCGCCCGTCGGACCCGGCCACCGCGGACGGCACCACCTACGGGCAGTGGGGTGCGATCGCCCAGGAGTACGCGAAGATGCTGGACCTGCGCGCCGGCGATCGACTGCTTGTCGACGCCGCCGAGCACGAGGAGCCCCTGAAGTGGCTGCTCGCGCCGCTCTCGGCCGGTGCGTCAGTGGTGATCAGCGCCAACCTCGACCCGGCGCGACGGGACGCGATTGTCGCCGCCGAGCGGGTGACGCGCATCCTCTGACGCCGTCCGGGGCAGTCGATCAACTAGCGCTCACCTATGCGCGGCCTCGCACCTTGATCGACTCGCCTTTCGTGAAATCGGGGCATCAGCCTGTCGTGGATGCCCCGATTTTCAGAAGGCCGAGTCGATCAAGCCTGTGCCGCGCGGCAGGGGGCCGGTGGTTACCGGGCGAACAGCAGGGCGGCGTCCAGGAGACGACGACGGCGGTGGCGGGTCACGCTGATGCGCGCAGCGGCCGGCTCCGCCGCGCCGGCCACGCGCACCGCCTGGCCGTGCTCGTGCGTGGCTTCTTCCGCTGAACGTCGCCGCCAAGCCCCGGCCGGCCGCTGGCTTCGCGTCAGCGCGGGCGTCGCGCACAGCGCGCCGTGTGGTCGGTGGGCAGCCCACACCGCCCGCCGCCGGGCAGTGGTCGATCACAGAACACCCAATGACGTACGCCCTGCTGGTCCTCGGCGGAGACGGTCACCCCGCCCGCTTCGACACGCGCGGTGAGCCGGACCAACACCCGAACCCGCGGTACGCGCGAAGATCCGCGCGCGCAGCAGGTCCGGCGCGGTGATCGGCAGGTGGATCACCCAACGGTCGCTCATCGGAGGCGGCGGTTCGTCGAACGGACCGTCCGCCCCGGGGTGCGCTCTCGCGTCGTACCGCTTGGGACCTGCTGCGTGAAGTGATCGCGGACATGGAGGAGCAGGACGAGCAGGTGCCGCAGCCGTTCGCCGAGCGCAGCTACTCGGGCAAGTTCAACCTCCGCGTCGGCGAAACCCTGCACCGCGAGCTGGCCATCCACGCCGCCGAGGACGGCATGAGCCTCAACCAGTACGTCCTGCGGAAGCTCAGCGCCGCCTGAGTGGTCGACAGCCCGTGGCGTGCTGGAGAGCCCAGTTGATCAACTAACTGTTCATCCCCGCTGCGCTCGCTTCTCATCAAGCTCGCCTGGCGAGTTCGCCGACGGCCGGCAGGGTCACTGAACGGCCGCGCCCACCGGCGTGCCACAGCACCTGTAGACCGGAGCGCTGGCATGCCCTCAGCCGCACTGTGGCCCCGCCGCGTCGTGACCGCGGTGGCGTTCGCCCTCACCCTGCTCGCGACGGCGGTCCCCGCCCAGGCCCACCCGTACGGCTATCCGCAGACAGTGACCATCGCGGCGGACGCGACCCGTCCCGAGGTGGTGCGCCTGACGTGGAAGGCGGGTGGCGTCGACGAACTGACCCTGCTCGGCGTCCGGCTCGGCCTGCTGCCGCAGGACCGTGTTCTGCTCGACGGCGCGATCTCCTTCCAGGCTTCGGACGCGAGAATCCTCGCCTCGTCCGCGCCGTTCACGAACTACCTGCTCACGCAGATGACGGTGAGCAGCGACGGACACGCGTGCGCCGGCACCGTCGACCCGCCGGGCGACCTCGCGGGCTCCGGTGTGGACGTCGACTACACCTGCGCGGGGCCGATTGGCGCGGCCCGCATCGAGGTCCGGATGTTGAGCGATCTCGACCCCGCGTACCAGACGGTGGCGACCGGCCCGCAGGGCCAGCGCCAGGTGTACGGCCCCGGCCGGTACGCCCACGACTGGGCGCTCGGCGACGCGCCCGCCGCGAGCGGGGCGAACGTCGCCGACGACGACCGCGCGACCGCCGGGAAGGTCGCCCGGAGTGTCGGCCCCCTGCTGCTCGTCGCGGCCGTCGTCACACTGCTGCGACGCCAGGTACGTCGCCGGCGGGTCGCCCGCCCCCGACAGTCGTCCTGAGACCGGCCACCCGCTCTGGCCCCCCTTGCCCGCCACGGTCGGCATTCCGGTGCTCGACGTCGGCGGTTCCTCGCGCCCAACAAAGGAGAAACCTCGCCATGACGCACGCACCACGTGCGCGTAGGAAGCGAACACACGGACTCCTGTCCGCGGTGGCGCTCCTGCTCATCGCCGGACCGGCGACGACCCTCAGCCCCACCCTCGCCGGAGCGCAGACGGTCCCGACCAGCGGTAACATGCCGCTGATCAACCTGACCGACGGGCAGAACGTCGAAGGCACGGTCCCCGTCGTCGTCGAGCCGGTCACCGAGAACGACTCGGTCACCACCCTCGCCGTCGACGGCGACCGGATCGGCGCCACCAAGACCGCCGGCACCGCCCACTTCGCCTTCGAGATGGGCGGCAACGGCACCGAAGCCCGCTACCGCAACTACATCACAGTCAACGGCCACACCGCCGAGGCCGACCGGGTGTACCTCCCGGACATCCCGGGCGGGCAGGTCGGCACCCTCGACTTCCCCGGTGACTGGTTGCAGCCCGGCACGAACACCGTCACCGTCCAGGCCGGAGCGAACTGGGTCGACACGACCACCAAGACCGCCGTCGGCTACGAGGAGTTGCCGAACGGTGAGGGTGGCCGCTGCCCCAACTACGACGACTACGCGTTGAGCAGCATCAGCCTCAGCCTGCTCGGCGTGGTCGCCGACGGTGAGCAGAACCTGTTCAGCTACAGCTTCGGCGACGGCACCTGCGGCAGCTCCGCGAAGCTGCTCAACCAGGCCCTGACCTTCGTCATCTCCGGCCAACCGGGCAGCACCTCCGGCCTGCGTACCGACCTGGACACCACGAAGCTGACCAACGGTACGCACACGGTCAGCGCGACCACCCTGTCGGGCGCGAAGACGTCGGTGACTGTCGACGTCAACAACTCACCGGCAGGCGCCGCAGTCGTCACCCCCGGTGACGGTGCCCGTATCCGTGGCACGCGTCCGGTCATCGCCGCGCTGCCCAGCGGTGGCAAGGAGCACGTCGAGTCGCTGGCCATCGACGACAAGCCCGCCGAGAACGCGGAGGCACTGGCCACCGGCACCGCCACCCTCGGCCTCCGGGTCGAGGCGGGCAACTCCATCGAGGCCCGCTACCAGAGCTACGTGCTGGTCAACGGCCACCGGGTCGACCTCGGCGGTGACTACGGCGCCACCGGAGCGGAGGACGTCAGGCTGGCGTTCCCGACCCGGTTCCTGCACCTCGGTGACAACGTCGTCGAGATCCGGACCGGCGACTACAACGGCACTCTCAACGGTGCGACCTGCGCCAACCACGACGACTTCACCCTCACCCGGGAGGCGACGAGCCTCGCCCTGAGCACCGCGGGCACGGTGACGGCCGGCACCACGTACCTCGTCACCACAAGCGGCACGGCCGTGACGAAGGCGGAGACGACCGCCGCCACGCTGGTGTTGGGCGACGGGAACTGCGCGGCCAACAAGGACGCGGAGTTCCACTTCACCATCGCGGACGCCCCGACGACCCGCACTGTCGACACCCTCGGCAGCGGCGGCGACGCGCACCTGAAGGTGTTCGTCGGCGGCAACGGCAGCGACAACGGGTACGACAACAAGGTGCTGATCAACGGCATCCCGCTGGAGATCGGCATGTGGGAGAAGGAGGTCGCCGACCTCGCCTTCCCGAACGAGTGGCTGGTGCCCGGTGTCAACGCCGTGGAGTTCGTCGCGGGCAACGACCACGGCAGTGCCAAGCCGGGCGGCTGCGACAACTTCGACGACTTCACGCTGCGGGACTTCCAGTTGCTGCCGACAGGTGCGAAGGCGACCCAGCTGACCCGCTCGATAGCGCAGACCACTGTCACCATCGGCTCGGGGAGCTACCCGCCCGGATCCCAGGTGACCACGTACCTCGGTGACGGCACCTGCGGCAGCAGCTACAACGCGGTGCTGACCAAGATGGTCCTGTTCGACGTCACCGCGCCCGACGGCGCGGCGCTGCCGGCGCTGGGCAAGCGCGCCGACGTGGACACGACCTCGATCGCGGACGGCGTCCACACCATCAGGGCGGTCGTCGGTGACAAGACCTCGACGCGGCGCTTCACCACCGACAACACCGCCCCGGAGATCGAGAGCAGCGTGCCGGCGGCCGGGCAGCGGCTGACCGCGGCGGTCGCGCTCAACCTCAAGGTCAAGGACGCCTCCGGCGTGGCCGGTACGCCGGTCGTCACGCTGGACGGCACGGCCGTGAAGCAGGGCGACCAGATCGGCCACGGCCTGCCGGCCGGTGCGCACACCATCGCGCTGACGGCGACCGACGCGCTCGGCAACACCGCCACCCGCGAGGTGCGCTTCAGCAGTGCGAGCATCCCGGACGTTCCGACCGAGCTGAACTCGACGGTCAAGAGCACGGACCCGCTCTCGGCCGAGTTGTCCGCCCGGATCCCCGGCGCCGAGGGCGTCGGGCTGACCGCCACCTTCACCAGGGCGGACGTGGTCCTGCCCACGAGCGGCTACCAGGGCGAGGCGGCCGACGTGCCGACCACGCTCGACGTCCAGCACGACAAGACCGTCGACGTCGCCTCGCTGCGTCCGCTCGACGGTGCGACGATCGACACCCCGTCCAGCCGTGGGGTGATCTTCCAGCGGTACGACCTGCCGCTGGGCGCGACCAAGCAGGAGCCGACACTGCGCTGGTCGGGCACCGTCGACCCGGCGCGGATCGTGGCGCTGCGGGCGTGGCACCCGGCCACCAAGAAATGGGTGGTGCTGACCAGTTCGCGGGGGCAGGTCGGGCAGGACACCGTCCTGACCGCGCAGATCGAGGCCGGCTACCACGACGGCCGCGTCGTGCACGTGCTGGTCACCGGCGAGGACCCGTTCGCCGACGACCTGTCGCCGCACGACGCGTCGGCACAGAACGACAAGGACCGCTTCGAGGATCCCGCGTCGTACGACTTCTCGCTGGCGCACTTCACCGACACCCAGTACGTCACCGAGGGTGCGGCCGGCGGCACGTACGACGACTTCGACGGCAACGCCGAGCCCTCCGACGTCGAGACTGCCGAGGAGCAGGCGATCTGGTCGGCGGCGTACCGCGACCAGATGCAGTGGATCGCCGACAACGCGGCCAGCCGCAAGATCGCGTACGCCGCGCACACCGGCGACGTCATCGAGAACGACTACTACGACCCACTCGCCAAGAACCCGGACGGCACGCTGAAGCGGCCCGGCCTGC
The DNA here is from genome assembly GCF_040647875.1 of Micromonospora sp. NPDC049230. Classification (NCBI taxonomy): domain Bacteria; kingdom Bacillati; phylum Actinomycetota; class Actinomycetes; order Micromonosporales; family Micromonosporaceae; genus Micromonospora; species Micromonospora sp. NPDC049230. Next base: position 218,230 of record NZ_JBEZCZ010000004.1, on the reverse strand, counting down.
ACGAGCAGGTGGAGAAGGAGTTGGCCACCGCCTCCGGTTTCCAGAAGATCCTCGACGACAACGGTGTGGTCAACCAGGTCATCGCGGGCAACCACGACGACCAGTTGGGCGCCGAGACGGGCCCCACGTCCCGGTTCAGCCGGACCTTCAGCGCCGACCGGTACTACGGGACGGCGAAGTCCTGGCCGAGGGGCACCGAATACCACGCGTGGGACGAGGTGACAAAGGCCGACGGTACGGTCACGCCGGGCAAGGACAACCAGAACAACTACCTGCTCTTCTCCGCCGGTGGCCTGGACTTCGTGGCGGTCGGCCTGTCCTACGGCGTCACGCCGGCCGAGGCCAAGTGGGCTGACTCGATCTTCAAGCGGTACAAGGACCGCAACGGGATCCTGCTCTCCCACGACTACCTGAAGCCGTCGCCCAACCCCGACGGCCGTGGGGCGGACTTCTCCGCACCGGACGGCTCGCCGCTCTTCAAACAGGTCGTCGAGACCAACCCGAACGTCTTCCTGGTCCTCGCCGGCCACGAGCACGGCGTCGGCACCAACCTGAAGTCGAAGATCGGCGTGACAGTCAGCCACGACGTCGTCGAACTGCTGGCGGACTACCAGTTCTACACGGTGACCGCCGCCGAGCTGTGGCCGAAGCAGGTGGCTACCGACGGCACCATCGATGTCAACGGGGACGGCAAACCGGACCACAAGGCCACCGACCGGTTGCAGTTCGGGGCGAGCTTCCTGCGTCTGCTCCAGTTCGACGTGGACCGGTCCGAGATGCACATCGACACGTACTCGCCGTTCCTGAAGAACTTCGGCGCGACCGAGTACGACGTCCGCCAGGACGGCAGCCAGCCCAAGCCGCGCTACAACGGCTCGGAGGACAACCTGACACTGCCGGTGGACCTCACCACCCGCAAGACCTCGTTCGCCACCGACTCGCTGGCCGCGTACGTGCCGTCCGGCACGATCGGCACCGACGCTGTCACCTCGAACGGTGTCGCCACGGCGACCTGGGACAAGCTCCTGCCAGGCACCTCGTACGGCTGGATCGTCTCCGCGAGGAGCGCCGACGGCGGCGAGGCGGTGGCCCAGCCGGCCGTGTTCACGACCGCCAAGCAGGTCCCGACGATGACAGTCACCGCCGCCCCGGCCACCTGGGGCACCGCGGCGACGGTGACCGTGCGGGTCGCGGCCGGCAGCACGCCGGTCACCGGTGCGGTGGAGTTGCGCGAAGGCACGACTGTCCGCGGCTCGGCCACGGTGACCAACGGCGTAGCGACGTTCACGCTCCCGGTGGGCCTCGCGGGTGGCCAGCACCTGCTGACCGCGTCGTATTCGGGCGACGACCACCTCACTGCGGTGCAGGCCACCACCACCCTGACGGTGAACCTGCCGGCGGAGTGGAGTTCGTCGATTGTCTACAACGACGGGGACCGGGCCACCTACCAGGGCCGGGTCTTCCGGGCCTCCTGGTACAGCAAGAACCAGAAGCCGGGCGTCGACCCCAACGGGGCCTGGCAGGAAATCGCCATGACCGAGGACGGCACGGCCATCTGGACCGCGTCGCGGATCTTCAACTCGGGCGACTTCGCGATGTACGACGGCAGGAAGTGGCGAGCCCAGTGGTACACGCGCAACCAGAAGCCGGGCGACCGCAACGGCTCCTGGGAGGAGATCGCCCCCATCCCGCCGGACAACAGCCCGGCGGCCTGGACGCTCACGAAGGTCTACAACGCCGGTGACCGGGTCTCCTTCAAGGGTCACGTCTACGAGGCGAAGTGGTGGACCCGCGGCCAGGAACCGGGTGACAGGGTCGGCCCCTGGAAGCTGATCAAGTAGTCCGGCTCGCGCAGTGCCGGCCCGGGACCGCTGCTGGTCCCGGGCCGGTGCGCGTGCGGGCCCGTGCCGTGCGGCCCCTCCCTCCTTGATCGACTCGGTTTTCAGAAAGACGGGGTGTCGACGGGCCTCGGATGCCGCGACTTCCTGAAACCCGAGTCGATCAAATCCGTGCGGTGCGGCAGGGTCGGTGGTTACAGGGCGAACAGCAGGGCGGCGTCGAGGAGGACGACGACGGCGGTGGCGAAGTGGATGCCGAAGGCTACGGCCTTCGTTCCGCCGTTGCGGAGCACGATGAGGGTGTCGCCCAGCGGGACGAGCGCGACGATCAGCATGAACCACGCGACCGCGTCGGCGGTGGTGAAGGCGATCAGGGCGAGGCCGAGCAGTCCGTAGCTGAGATCGCGTACTCCCTTGACGGTGAGGTAGGCGGGATCTCCGTCCGGCCGGGCCGGTACGCCGTACCCGGCTGCTGCGGCCTGCGGCACCAGCAGGAACCGCGCACCGATGAAGACGACGAAGAGGCTGAGCACGACGGCGAGCCCGTAGGCGAGGGGTGACAACATGGTCCGCTCCAGTTGCTAGCACTGCTAGATGTAGGAGCGACGCTAGCAGAGCATCGACAGCAACGCTAGCGGTGCTAGAATTCCGGTCATGTCGACTCAGGTGCGCCGTGAGCGCGAGCGGGCGGAACGGGAACGGGCCATCGTCGCCGCGGCACGCGACCTGGCCCTGGCGGAAGGCTGGGACGCGGTGACCACCCGACGGCTCGCCGCCGAGATCGAATACAGTCAGCCCGTCCTCTACAGCCACTTCAGGGGCAAGGACGCCATCATGGCGGCCGTCGCCGTCGAGGGCTTCGCCGAGCTGGCCACCGCGCTGGCCTCGGCCCGCGCCTCAGCCGCCGACCCCCGCCAGGCGGTCGCCGACGTCGCGGCGGCGTACGTCGCGTTCGCCGAGCAGCGTCCCGCGCTCTACGACGCGATGTTCACCCTCGCCGTTGACCTGCCGTTCGCCAGCCAGGGCGTCCCGACCGACCTGGCCCGGGGCTTCGCCGAGCTGGCCGAGACGGTGCGCCCAGCCGCCGGGGACAACGACCTGGAGACGTTCACCGAGACGTTCTGGAGCGGCCTGCACGGCCTGGTCACGCTGATGCGCAGCGGCCGGCTCCGCCGCGCCGGCCACGAGCAGCGGCTGGCAGTGCTCGTGCGTCGCTTCTCCCACTGAGCCTCGCCGGCTGGGCCCCCGCCGTCCCCGCGCCGGGCCCGACGTGTTGATCGACTCGGCTTTCAGGAAAACGCGGTATCGGACTGCCCCGGACACCCCGACTTCCTGAAAACCGAGTCGATCAAGGCCGCCGGGTCGCCGGGTCGCCGGGTCGCCGGGCGCCGACCGTCGGGCGGTCAGTCGACGGTCGGGAGGGGCGGGCCGAGGACGTCGTCGGCGTCGACGATCGTGTACGCGTACCCCTGCTCGGCGAGGAAGCGTTGCCGGTGGGCCGCGTACTCGGTGTCGATCGTGTCGCGGGAGACGACCGTGTAGAAGTGCGCCTGCCGGCCGTCGGCCTTCGGCCGGAGCACCCGGCCCAGCCGCTGCGCCTCCTCCTGCCGTGACCCGAACGTCCCGGACACCTGGATCGCCACCGCCGCCTCGGGCAGGTCGATGGAGAAGTTGCCAACCTTGGAGATGACGAGGGTCCGCAGCGAGCCGGACCGGAACGCGTCGAACAGCCGCTCCCGCTCCTTGTTGGTGGTCGAGCCCTGGATGATCGGCGCGTCGAGGTATTCGCCGAGTTGGTGCAGCTGGTCGATGTACGCGCCGATCACCAACACCTGGTCATCCGGGTGCCGCTCCACCAGCGCGCGAACCACCGGCAGCTTCGTGCGGGCGGTCGCCGCCATCCGGTAGCGCTCCTCGGCCTCCGCCGTCGCGTACGACATCCGCTCCGCGTCGGTCAGGGTCACCCGGACCTCGGTGCACTCGGCCGGGGCGATCCAGCCCTGCGACTCGATGTCCTTCCACGGCGCGTCGTACCGCTTCGGGCCGATCAGGCTGAACACGTCACCCTCGCGGCCGTCCTCGCGTACCAGAGTGGCAGTGAGGCCCAGCCGGCGGCGGGCCTGGAGGTCCGCGGTGAACCGGAAGATCGGCGCGGGCAGCAGGTGCACCTCGTCGTAGACGACCAGGCCCCAGTCGCGGGCCCCGAACAGGTCCAGGTGGGTGAACGCGCCGCCGCGCCGCGAGGTGAGCACCTGGTACGTCGCGATGGTGACCGGGCGGATCTCCTTGCGCTCGCCGGAGTATTCGCCGATCTCCTCCTCGGTCAGCGACGTGCGGGCGATCAGCTCCCGCTTCCACTGCCGGCCCGCGACGGTGTTGGTGACCAGGATCAGCGTGGTCGCCTTCGCCTCAGCCATCGCCGCCGCGCCGACCAGGGTCTTACCGGCGCCGCACGGCAGCACCACCACACCCGACCCGCCGGCCCAGAACGCCTCGACGGCCTCCCGCTGGTACGACCGCAGCGTCCACGGCTTGCGCCCGTCCTTGCCGGCCTCGGCCAGCTCGATGGGGTGCGCCTCGCCGTCCACGTAGCCGGCCAGGTCCTCCGCCGGCCAGCCCAGCTTGAGCAGGGCCTGCTTCAGGCGACCACGCTCGGACGGGTGCACCCGGATGGTGTCGTCGTCGATCTTGTCGCCGAGCATCCCGGCGAGCTTCTTGCTCTTCGCCACCTCGATCAGCACCAGCCGGTCCAGTGCGCGCAGCACCAGCCCGTACGCCGGGTCGTTGGCGAGCTGGAGCCGGCCGTACCGGTCCATCGTGTCGGCCACGTCCACGAGCAGCGCGTGCGGCACCGGGTAGCGCGAGTACTTGAGCAGCGAGTCGACCACACCCTCCGCGTCGTGCCCCGCCGCCCGGGCGTTCCACAGACCCAGTGGGGTCAGCCGATAGGTGTGCACATGCTCCGGGGAGCGCTCCAGCTCGGCGAACGGCGCGATGGCCATCCGGCAGGCCTGCGCGTCAGGGTGGTCGATCTCCAGCAGCAGCGTCTTGTCCGACTGCACGATCAGTGGTCCACCGCTCACGCCAGCGTCCTCTCCTCGGTTGGTCGTCCGGCTGGGACGGGTCGCATACCCGCCGCTGGCCGACCATCCAGTGTTGCACGATGTGGGATCCGCGAAGAAAGATGCGCGCCGACCGCAACCGTGACGGCACTTACGAACGTCTAGTAGGAGAACGACAGCCAGGGGAGGTTCCCTGACGCCTGTCCGGATTCCTTCCCGGCTGGTCGCTCTGGTGGTGGTTGTGCTGGTCGGCGCCGGTGCGTGCGCGTTCGATCCGCAGTCCGGTGGGAGTGGTGGCGGGGGAGCCGCCCCAGCCGGCGCTGCGGAACAGGTAACGGGGGTGAGCGCTGCGCCCGGGCCGGACCAGCCCAGCCGGCCCACGCCGGCCGCACCCACGCCGACGCCAAGGCCTCCCGGCTGATCGGCCGCCGCCCCGGCACCCGATCGACACGGAACGAATCACGGGGATAACCCCCTGTCCGACCGGTCCAACGAGTGTCACGCTGGGAGGCCAGGGCTGGACCGGGCGGGGAGGCTGGGCATGACGGTCGACCGTGAGGTGATCCGAGAACACGAACAATCACCACCCGACGAGGTGTCCCGCGCGACGGTGATCGCCTACGCCGTCGCCGCGACGCTCCTCGTCGGGTGGTTCCTCTTCGGCTGGCTGGTGCTGCGGCAGGGCTTCGTCGACTCGGTCGGGGAGTCCGCCGGCGCCGGCTTCGCGTTGCTGCTCGTCATCTCGGTGATCGGCACCGTCCGCCGCAGCCGCCGCTGACCGACCGGGCCAGCGGCGGCATCGCCCCGCTCAGTCCGCCAGCACCGCCGCGGTGATCCGGTGCAGCGCGAACGTGTGCAACATTTCGGTCCGTTCGTCCTCGGCGCGTAGGTAGCCGGCACCTATCGACACCGGTTTGAGCAGGCGCGACGCGGTCGCCCCGTGGGCGTCGACGTAACCGACCCAGACCAGCGCCCTGTCGCGGACCGCCTGCTGGAGCACCGCCAGGGCCTCGCTGTGCGTGTGCGCCGGCACCGGGCCGCCGCCCAGCCCCGGTGCACCACCGCGCACCACCGCCGGTGCCCGTCGGGCCGCCCGCGCCGCCGCGTCACCCCGTCGGATGTGCTCCACCACCCCGAGCAGTCGGGGCATGGGCAGCTTCGGGGTGGCCAGCGGATCGAGTGTCCGGGTGGTCATCGACACCCGGGCCGGCGCCCGCCGGATCCGGGGCCGGGCCAGCACGGTGCTGCCGGTGCCGTCCTCCTGCACCGGGGCGAACCCGGCGTCGCGCAACGCACCCAACAACCGACCAACCTGGTACGGCGTACACAGCACCGTCGGCGCGAGCCGGCGCAGCGTCAACGACTCCAACCGGCGGTCGGCGAGCACCTCGCTGATCAGAGTCTCGTCGTCGCTGCGCAGGTACGCCCCGGCCAGCCCGACCCGCAGCCCGCCGTGCTTACGGGCCACGTCGTCCACCAGGTAGGTGAGCCCCTGCGGCACCGGGGTACGCGACCGGCGCCGGAACACGTCGTGCAGGTCGTCGGCCGTGTAGCCGGAATCCAGGGCGCGCCGCACGCTCGCCGTGGTGACCCGGTGCACGCTGGCCCCGCCGGCCGACTCGAGTTCGGTCATCGCCTCCAACTCGGCGGCGAGCGCCGGTTCGGGTGGGCCGGGCACCACCACTGTCAGGTCGGCCTGCACCAGGAAGTGGTCGACCGGGGCGGGTAGCAGCGCGTCCAGGGCTCGGGCGGCACTGGACGGGTCACCGCTCTCCACGTCGGCGTGTACGCCCAGCGGGTCGTCGTCGCCCCGCTCGTCGGCCGACGTCAGGTCACCCAGCAGCAGCCGCCCGTACGAGGTGAGCGCCCCCAGCCCGGTCACGCCCAGCTGCGCGGCCTCGGCCAGCACCTCCCGGTGGGCGGCGTCCCGGCCCCGGCTGCGTCGTGGTGCCCGCCAGTCCAACAGCTCCTGCACCTCCTCGGGGGTGGGAGCGGTCGCCGGCTCCAGGTCGGCGAGCACACCGAGCACCGCCCGGCGGGTGGCCGGCGCGCTGGCCCGTTCGGCCTCGGCGGAGAGCGCGGTGATGGGCCGATCCCGGTCGTCGCGCCGGCCGACCAGGCCCACCTGCCGGCTCATGGTCAACCAGGCTCGGGCGAGTTGCTCCCAACGCTGGGCCAGCGAGGCGGCCCGCCACACCTCGTACCCGCCGGTCGGCAGCACCTGCTGGTCCGCCCCGTACCGGCTGGTGGTCGCACCGGGCATCTCCAGCTCACCCGCGAGCCCCGCCGCGTACGCCACCTCGAGCAGCAGCGCCGCGGTCGGCTCGTCCAGCCCACCGGTGCGGGCCAACCGACGCAGGTCCCGCACACCGATGCCGCCCGAGCGAAGCACCGGGGCGGGCTCGTCGGCGAGTTGTTCCAGCAGCCCCTCGGTCTGTCGGACCACCTCCATCGTCTGCCCGGCGCCGGCCGAGTCGACAGCCTTCGCCTCGCGTGGCGCGGCGGCGACCGGCGGTGGGCTGGTGCGCAGCGGCCCGAGCGGCCCGCTGTCGCGGCGGAGCAGCAGGCCGACCTCCCGGGGCAACTCCACGGTGCCGCTGGCCGTCGACGAGCCGGTCGTCACGGGGACCAGGAGCCGGTTGTCGACGAGCCAGCGCACCGGGGAGCCGGTCGGGGCGCCACCGTTCGTCGGGTCGGAGAGCACCGGATCCTCCGCGCCCAGCGGCGGCGCCTGGAGAGCGCCAGGCGGCACGCTGCCCACCGGTGGGCCAGCCGCCAACCGGTCCAGGATCGCCCGCGCCGAGGGTGGGGCGGCGAGCAGCGTCCGTCGTAGTTTCGCCGGGTCCGCGCAGAGCGCGGCCGTGCGCGGGTCCAGCTCCGCGGCTGGCCGGCCGAGCCCCGCCGGGTACGGGGCGACTTCGTCGACGGCTGGCACCACCTGTAGGGCGTGCTCCGGGCCGTACAACAGAAAGAGCGCACGCAGCCGGCCCACGGCGGCTCGGATGGCCGTCGGAGCGGGCGGGTGTGGCCCGGCGGTCGCCATGGCGAGCACCGCGTCGGTGGCCGTGGTGCCGTCGTCCGGGTTCCGGGTGAGGCGGGCGGCGTCGAGGATCTGGAGGGTGAACTGGTCCAGCCCGTCCAGCGCGCGCGCCACCGAGACCCGGGACTGGGCCCGGATGGCCAGGGCGGAGACGTCGGCCGGCACGGGCACGACGAGGTCGGGCCGCAGTTGGAGGAGCGCGGCCAGTGACTCGTCGGGCAGCGACCGCAGGTGGTCGGCGAGTGAGGTGGTCATCGTCTTTCCACGCTAGCCCGGCAGTGGGCTCTCGCGCCCCTCGGACGTCCGGCCGACCGGGAGTCGCCGGGTAGGTTTCTCGACATGCCCGCACTGACCGTCGGATTCGATCTCGACATGACCCTGGTGGATTCCCGGCCCGGCATCGCCGCGGCCTATCGGGCGCTGACGGCGAGGACCGGCGTGCCGGTGGACGCGGAGCTGGCGGTGTCGCGGCTCGGGCCGCCGCTGCGTACCGAGATCGCGCACTGGTTCCCGCCGGAGCAGGTCGAGTCGGCCGTACGGGTGTACCGCGAGCTGTATCCGGCGTACGCGATCACCCCGACGGTCCCGTTGCCGGGCGCGCGGGAGGCCATCGACGCGATCCGCGCTCGGGGCGGCCGTGTGCTGGTCGTCACGTCGAAGATGGGTCGGCTGGCCCGGCTGCACCTGGAGCACCTCGGCCTCACTGTCGACGAGTTGGCCGGCGACCTGTTCGCCGAACAGAAGGCGACGGCCCTGCGGGAGCATGACGCGACCCACTACGTCGGTGACCACGTGGCGGACATGGTCGCGGCGGCGACCGCGGGGGTGCCCGGCATCGGTGTCGCGACCGGCCCGTGTTCCCGCGATGAGCTGCGCGCGGCCGGGGCGAGGGTGGTGCTGGACGATCTCAGTGAATTCCCGGCGGCGCTCGACGGCATGATCCAGCTAGCCTTGGAGCAGTAGCGGCTCAAGTGAAGCAGGGGTTCTCAGGTGCCTACGGGGCGAGTGAAGTGGTACGACACGGCCAAGGGGTATGGCTTCGTCACCAGTGACGAGGGCGGCGACGTGTTCCTGCCCAAGGGCGCGCTGCCGGCGGGTGTCACCGACCTCAAGGGTGGCCAACGGGTCGACTTCAGCGTGGTTGACAGTCGTCGGGGCGCACAGGCCATGGGAGTCAAGCTGCTGGACGCGCCGCCGTCGATGGCGGAGTTGCGCCGTCGTCCGGCCGAGGAGCTGCACGGCCTCGTCGAAGACATGATCAAGGTGCTGGAGGCGAAGGTCCAGCCGGACCTGCGCCGAGGTCGGTACCCGGACAAGAAGACGGCGCAGAAGATCGCTCAGCTGGTCCACGCGGTCGCCCGCGAGCTGGAGGTCTGAGGCACCAGGCCGGCGGTGGCGGCGCGGTCGAGCAGTGCCGCCACCGCGGCGAAACCGGCCTCGCCGAGGTCTGCGGTGAACTCGTTGACGTAGAGGCCGATGTGCCGGTCCACCACGTCGAGTTCCATCTCCTGGGCGTGCGCCAGCACGTAATCCCGGCTGGCCGCCGGGTCCGCCCAGGCCTGCCGGACCGACTCGCGGACCCACCCTGCCGCGGCCTCCGGGTCCACCGCGTCGCGTCGGGCCAGAATCGCGCCGAGGGGGATGGGCAGGCCGGTGTCGGCCTCCCACCACTCGCCGAGGTCGACGAGGGCACTCAGGCCGTGCCGGTGGTAGGTGAACCGGGCCTCGTGGATGACCAACCCGGCGTCGTAGCGGCCAGCCGCGACGCCCGGCATGATCTCGTGGAACGGCACCACCTCGATGCGGGCCGGCGGCCGTCCGGCCGACCAGAGCCGAAACAGCAGGTACGCGGTGGTCCGGTCGCCCGGCACCGCCACCGTGGCACCGGTCAGGTCGGTGCGGTCCGGCCCGCCGTCGCGGTCACCCCGGGTGAGCACCAGCGGACCGCATCCGCGACCAAGCGCGCCGCCGCAGGGCAGCAGGTGGTAGTCGTCGAGCAGCCAGGGAAGTGCCGCGAAGCTCACCTTCACCAGGTCGAACGCGCCCTTTTCGGCGGCCGTGTTGGTGACGTCCACGTCGGCGTACGTCACCTCGACCGGCGGCGCGCCCGGCACCCGCCCGTGCACCAGGGCGTGAAAGACGAACGTGTCGTTGGGGCAGGGCGAGATCGCCAGAGAGAGCGCCACGCCCCCACGTTAGCCCCGCCCCCGCGCGTCCAGTCGGCGCGGACTGGTGCCTGTGATCTGGGCCGTGCCCGTGCCGGCGAGGTGCACCCTCTTGCCCCGTCGGCGGGGCAGCTCTACAGGTGCTGACGAAGGGATGTACACAGCACCAGGGGCGCTGTCCACAGGGTTATCCACAGGTGGGCTGATGCTGTTGACGGCGCGAGTCGGCCGTCGGCGCTCACGCTCGAAGCCCGTCCTCCTCGGCAGCGGTCAGCGCGAACGCCGGGGCCGCCGCGGTCAGGGCGGTGAGAGCTTCGCGCAGGCGCCAGGCATCACGATCGCGGGGGCCGATCGGGTTGGAGATGGTGCGTAGCTCGGCGAAGGGCACCCCGGCCTGTGCTGCGGCGACCGCCACGCCGTACCCCTCCATGGCCTCGGCGACTGCCTCCGGATGCCTGCCGCGCAGCTCTCCGGTGCTGGCAGCGGTGCCGGTGACAGTGCTGACCGTGAGCACCGGACCGACAGTGGCCGCCGGGAGGGCGGCCCGCAGCGCCGCCAGCAGGACCGGATCGGCCGGCACCACACCGCCGACGCCGAGCAGCACGAGTGGCATGCCCAGCTCGTCGACGGGGATGAAACCGTCAGGTGACTCGGCGCCCAGGTCGGCGGCGATGCTGGCGGTGCCGAGCACCGTGTCGCCGACCTCGGCCCGGCCGGTGAAGCCGCCGGCGACGCCGGCGCTGACCACCGCGCGGTACGGGCGTCCGGCGGCCTCGGCCAGCGCCAGCAGGCGCGCGGTGGCGGCACCGGCGACGGCCGGGCCGACGCCGATCGGGGCGACTGTCACTGTCGGGTCGGTCAGCCCGGCGCGGACCGCGTCCGCCTCGGCCGGCACCGCCGTCACCACCAGCAGACCGGTCACGAGTGCGAGCCGGGGGACTCGCGGCGGCTCTCCTCGTCGGCGCCGCCACCCGGGCCACCGACGGCGGAGGACGGCCGGTAGATGTGATAGCCCGGCGGGGCCAGGCTCGGATCCTCGTACGGCGGGGAGCTGCTCTGCGCCGGTGCCGGCGAGGTGGGGGTGGAGTCCTCGGGCTCGTCCGCCGGTTCGTCCTCGGTCAGCTCGTCGTCGCCGAGCGGTCGGCCGGCCAGCTTCTCGCCGCGCAGCCGGGCGGCGATCAGCACACCCCGGATCGCGGCCAGGACACCCACCCCGGCGGCGACGGCGATGCCCATCCGGCCGTCGAACGGGACCAGGCCCAACCCTCCTCCGGCGACGAAGGCGAGCATCAGCACCGTCTCGGAGTGGGCGAAGGAACTGGCCCGCAGCCGCTCCGGGATGCGTTCCTGGATGGAGGCGTCCACGGCCAGCTTCGAGATCCCACTGGCCAACGCCGCGACCAGGCAGAGCAGGGCGACCATCACCAGCGAGAACTGGATGACGGTGAGCACCGCCACCCCGGCCACGATGATCATGCTGCTGGACTGGATGGCGGCCGGTCGGTGGATGCGAAGTCGGGTGCCGATGGCGGTGGCCAGGAAGGTGCCGACCGCGAGCGCCCCGCCGACCACCCCCAACGCCCACTCGGCCCCCAGATCCCGGCCGAACACCACAGTGGTCAGGTCACCCTTCTTGATCGCGAAGGCGAGGAAGAGCAGCAGGAAGCCGTACACCGCGCGTAGCGTCGCGGCACCGATCAGGGTGGCGATCACCACTCGACCGGCGGGACGGCCCCGACCCAGTGGCCGATCGCCACCGCGGCGGCCCAGCGCGCGCAGCGGCCGGGGCACCCGCTCCGGTGGCTCCGAGTCGGCCTTCGGCGGCAACCGCAGGGAGATCACCATGCCGATCAGGAAGATCACCGACGCGACGCGCAGCGGCCACTGCGGGCCGAACCAGAACGCGGCCAACCCGATCGGCGCCACCAACGCGCCCGCGACAGTGCCGTAGACGCTGGCCCGGGCGCCCACCTGGGAGAGGCCGAGCCCCTCCGGCAACAACCGGGGCACCGCAGCGGAACGGGCCACGCCGTACGCCCGGGACAGTGCGAGCACCCCGAACGCGGCCGGATAGAGCCCGAAACCGTGGATGTAGTCGGAGATCAACCAGGCCAGGAACGCGCGGCCGAGCATCGTGGCGGCCAGGGCGTACCGCCGGCCGTGCCGGAAGTGGTCCAACAGTGGGCCCACCACGGGGGCGAGCATGGCGAACGGCACCATTGTCACCAGCAGGTAGAGGGCGACCTTGCTGCGGGCCTCGCCGAGCGGGACGTTGAAGAAGATCGTCCCGGCCAGGCCGATGGCGATCAGCGTGTCCCCGGCACAGGAGACCGCGTGCAGGTCGAACAGGCGGACCATGCCGACCTCGCCGCCGGCACCCCGGGCCCGGGCCCGACCGGCCCGCCGGGTCACCCAACGGCCGCTGCCCACCGAACCACGCAGCAGCAGACGAACGGCACGAATGCCGGTGCCGACGGTCCGGCCGAGGACGGATCGCCCGGAGCGGGAGTACGACGGCATGTGCACCATCCTCGCCCATCCGATCCGGGTACGCCGCGCCACCACGGGGAAAGGTTCCCCGGGAGTCACTGTCACCCCTGCGGGGCGCATGGGGAACAATGGTGAGGTGACCAGGCCCGCCTCCATCCGCGCCGCCCGTCTCGACCAGGTCTGCGCCGCCGCCGTCGAGGTGGCCCGCGCTGGCATCACCGAGGTGGACGCCGACGACGTCGGTGACCACCTGCAGGTCGTGGCCGAGGGTGAACGGCTGGTGACCCACTACTTCGAGTGTCGCCTCGCTGGCTATCGCGGCTGGCGGTGGGCGGTCACCGTCACCCGCGTGTCGCGCAGCAAGACGGTGACCATCTGCGAGACGGTTTTGCTGCCCGGCCCGGACGCGCTGCTCGCGCCCGGCTGGCTGCCCTGGCAGGAGCGGCTCAAGCCGGGCGATCTGGGCCCGGGCGACCTGCTGCCGACCTCGCCGGACGACGATCGGCTGGTCCCCGGCTACCTGCTCTCCGACGACCCGGCGGTCGAGGAGACGGCCTGGGAGTTGGGCCTCGGGCGAGCGCGCGTGCTCTCCCGGGAGGGTCGCATCGAGGCGGCGCAGCGCTGGTATGACGGCGACCACGGCCCCGCCGCGCCCATCTCCACGGCAGCGCCGGCCTCCGCCCGCTGCGGCACCTGCGGTTTCTACCTGCCGCTGGCCGGTGCGATGCGGCAGGCTTTCGGGGCGTGCGGCAACTTCTACGCCCCCGACGACGGCCGGGTGGTGAGCGCCGACCACGGTTGCGGCGCCCACTCCGAGACGCTGATCGAGGCGGCCGAGACCGCCGTCGAAGAACTACCGACGGTGTACGACGACAGCGCTGTGGAGGCCATGTCGGTCAGTCGCGCCCCGGGCTCGGTGGAGACGACCGAGCCGGCGGAGCCGTACGGGCACTCCTGACCGTTCGCGCCGGGGCGACCCGGGTGCGGTGGTGGGGTCAGCTCGTGCGTCGCCGGCGGCGGTTGGCGTCGTGGCGCATCATCACGGCGAGACCCGGGAAACCCCAGAGGAAACCGGCGAGGCAGGTCCAGAGCCAGTTCTGGTGACCGTGGTCGGTCAGCCAACCCCGAAAGAAGATCAGCAGGACCAGCCCGGCCACCGCCCACGCGACCAGCCCGGCGAGAGCGAACGGCACCATCGGCGGGTCCAGTGGTGCGGGCCGCGGTGGTTGCTCGTTCGGCATTCGGCAAGCGTACGCGATCCACTTCCCCTGCCCGCTCGTGATCTGGGACGATGCGCGCGACAACCGGAAGATCACCTGCGAGGACCCGATGGCAGTAGCGCCGCCCGAGAAGGGCACACCTCCCAACCCCGCCCACCCGCGTAACGGCTTCGACAGGTTCTTCGAGATCTCCGCCCGTGGCTCGACGGTGAGCCGTGAGGTACGCGGTGGCCTGGCGACCTTCTTCACGATGGCGTACATCGTGGTGCTCAACCCACTGATTCTGGGTGGCGCCGTCGACGGGGACGGCAAGACCCTCCCGATTCCGGCGCTGGCTGCCGCGACCGCGCTGGTCGCCGGCCTGATGACGATCCTGATGGGTGTGGTCGGCCGGTTCCCGCTGGCGCTCGCGGCCGGTCTGGGTGTCAACGCGCTCATCGCGTACGAGATCGCTCCCGAGATGACCTGGGCCGACGCGATGGGCCTGGTGGTGATCGAGGGTGTGCTCATCGCGGTGTTGGTGCTGACCGGTCTGCGGACCGCGGTGTTCCGTTCGGTGCCGACGCAGCTGAAGACCGCGATCGGGGTCGGCATCGGTCTGTTCCTGACCATCATCGGTCTGGTGGACGCCGGCTTCGTCCGGCGGCTCCCGGATGCCGCGAACACCACGGTCCCGGTCGGCCTGGGCATCGGCGGCAAGCTGGTGAGCTGGCCGCTGCTGGTCTTCGTGGTGGGTCTGTTGATCACGCTGGTGCTGGTGGTGCGCCGGGTGAAGGGCGCGATCCTGATCGGCATCCTCGCCTCCACAGTGCTGGCGGTGATCGTGGAGGCGGTCGGCAACATCGGCCCGTCGTTCGTGGACGGGAAGCCCAACCCGAAGGGCTGGGCGCTGAACGTGCCGGAACTGCCGAAGACGGTGGTGGACCTGCCGGACCTGTCGCTGCTCGGCAAGTTCAACGTGCTCGACTCGTGGGGGCGGGCCGGCTGGGTGGTAGTGCTGATGTTCGTCTTCACGCTGCTGATCACGGACTTCTTCGACACCATGGGCACGATGGTGGCGGTGGGCCAGGAGGGCGGCCTGCTCGACGAGCAGGGCACCCCGCCGCGTACCAAGGAGATCCTGCTCGTCGACTCGATCGCCGCGGCGGCCGGAGGTGCGGCAAGCACCTCCAGCAACACGTCGTACATCGAGAGTGCCGCAGGTGTCGCGGAGGGTGCGCGGACCGGTGTGGCCAGCCTGGTCACCGGCGTGCTCTTCCTGCTGGCGATGTTCCTCGCGCCGCTGGTGGTGGTCGTGCCGTTCGAGGCGGCCTCGACGGCCCTGGTGGTCGTCGGTTTCCTGATGATGACAGCGGTCCGGACGATCGACTGGTCCGACTACGAGATCGCCATCCCGGCGTTCCTCACGATCGTGCTGATGCCGTTCACCTACTCCATCTCCAACGGGATCGGTGCCGGCCTGATCACCTTCGTGCTGCTCAAGCTGGCCCGGGGTAAGGCCCGGGAGGTCCACCCGCTGCTGTACGGGGTGGCCGCGCTGTTCGTGCTGTACTTCCTGCGTGGGCCGATCGAGTCGCTTGTGCTCTGACGCTCGTCCGGGCGGGGAACCGAACAGGATTCCCCGCCCGGAACAGCACTAACGTCCTCGTGAGCCTGGTCATAACCGATGTCGTTAGCCATGCTCATTAGTTAAGCTAACTACTGTGACGGAGCGGACGGTGACGGCGGAACGCGTGCCACCGGCGCAGCTGGCCCCCCAGTTGCGTGATGCGATCACCCGACTCAACCGGCGGGTCCGCCAGGCCCGACCGGTCGGCGACCTCACGGTCACCCAGGTCTCCGCGCTCACCAGCCTGCGGCTGGCGGGTGCGATGACCCCCCGGGAGCTGGCCGACGTCGAGCGGGTGCAGCCACCGACGATGACCAAGATCGTCGGGAAGTTGGAGGACCGCGGCCTCGTGCGGCGGACACCCCATCCGACCGACGGTCGGCAGGTCATCCTCGCGGCGACCGAGGGAGGGCACGCCGTGCTCGACCAGTTCGAGCGGGCCCGCGACGAATGGCTGGCCCACCGGCTGGCCGCGCTCGACGAGGACGAACGGGAGACCCTGCGGAGGGCCGCCGAGATTCTCCAGCAGCTCGCTCGCGCCTGAGCCCGCGCCCAGCGCCACCGGGCCGTGCCGTCACCTGTCGATGACGCGTACGTCCAAGGAGGCGCACCAAGAGTGCAGGCCAAGCTGAGCACGATGTTCCAGTCCCTACAGGTTCGCAACTACCGCCTCTTCGCATCCGGGCAGCTGATCAAGTTGATCGGCGTCTGGATGATGTTCATCGCCCAGGACTGGCTCGTCCTCGACCTCTCCGACAACTCGGCCACCGCGCTGGGCGTGGTCACCGCCTGTCAGTTCACGCCGGTGCTGCTGCTCACCCTGCTCTCCGGCCGACTGGCCGACCGGTACGACAAGCGGGTGCTGCTCTTCGCCGCCAACGCCTTCTGGAGCCTGCTGGCGCTCGGCATGTCCCTGCTGGTCCTCACCGACCTGGTGCAGCTCTGGCACGTGTTCGCCTTCGCCGCGCTGCTCGGCACGGCCAACGCCGTGGAGACCCCGGTCCGGCAGGCGTTCGTCTCCGAACTCGTCGGCACGCCCCTGCTGCCCAACGCGCTGTCGCTGAACGCCGCCGTGTTCAACTCGGCCCGGATCGTCGGGCCGGCCGTCGCCGGCCTGGCCATCGCCGCGTTCGACGTCGGCCCGGTGTTCCTCTTCACCGCCGTCAGCTCCATCGCGCCCCTGGTCAACGTCGTCCGGATGCGCACCGCCGACCTGCACCGCGACGCCCTGCTGCCGCGCGACGAGCGGGCGTCCGCACGGGTCATCGACGGCCTGCGGTACGTGTGGCGTCGGCCCGACCTGCTGCTGCCCATGGCGGTCATGTCGGTGATCGGCATGTCGCTCTTCAACTTCCAGCTCACCCTGGCCGCGCTGGCGAAGACGGTCTTCAACACCGGTGCCGCCTCCTTCGGTCTGTTCAGCACGGCGCTGGCCGTCGGCGCGCTCGGCGGCGCGCTCAGCGGCACCGGTCGGCGCAGCCGCCCGTCGGTCTGGCTGGTGCTCGGTGCGGCGATCGCCTGCGCCAGCTTCGGCACTCTGGTCGGCCTCGCGTCGGCGTACTGGCTGGTCGTGGTGCTGCTGGTGCCGACCGGCTTCTTCATGGTCTTCTTCGCCCAGGCCGCCAACCAGCGGGTGCAGCTGGGCGTGGACGCGGCCTTCCGGGGTCGGGTGATGTCCCTGTGGGTGCTCGTCTTCCTGGGCACCAACCCGGTCGGCGCGCCGCTGATCGGCTGGGTCGCGGAGCACTTCGGTGCCGGGGCCAGCATCTGGATGGGCGCGTTGATCTCACTGGCCGCCGCGCTGATCGCCCTCACCTGGCAGTTGCGCCGCTCCGGTGCCCGGCTGCGTTTCCGGGTGCTCCCGATGCCCCGCTTCTACGTGACCTCCACCGACTGCTGAGGTTTTGGCGCGGCGACCACGGCAACCTCGTCGCACGGAATGTGCGGATGCGGGCAAATCACTGGCGGGGCGGCACAACGGGGCTTAGCGTCGATACGTGGGAGTCGGACGCGCGCTGATGCTGGCCCTGGCGTTCCTTGCCGTCGCCAGTCTGCCGGCGGCGTTCGCCCTGCTCTTCTGCTATGACGAGATCCTCGACCGGGTCGTCTGCGGCTGGTCCGAGTGGCGTGAGCGCAGACGGGAGAAGCGCACCATCGCCCGCCTCGACCGAGCCGTCGAGGCCGACGCGCTGACCCGGGACATCGACCTCAGCGGTTTCGACAGTGTCGACCGTCGGCCCCTGGAGCAGGTCGCCGCCGACCTGCGCCGCCTCGGTGGTCAGCGGCTCGGTGCCACCGGCCGGTCGATGGTCTGGCACGGCGCGCTCCTGAAGGCGTACGACGATCGGCTCCGGTTGGCCTGCCGCGCCCTCGGCATCACCGAACACCTCGCCGAGCTGGAGGGCGTCGACCAGGAGATCGAGCGGGTCCGGGTGGAGGGTGTGCTGCACGCCGCCGGGCTGACCCTGCCCGCGGCCCGAGCCGGGCACTGGCAACGGCACCGCTGAGCGCCGGTTGCGGCTCTTCGTCGCGCGGCCAGCTCGGCTCCCGCGGCTCGCGCTACGACCGGCTCGCCGCCTGGCCGCTCTGATCCGGTGCCGTCGGCGGGACCACCCGCACGGGGGCCTGCCCATGGGCCGAGGCGGGTGGGGCAGCGGCAGTCTCGGGTCCGCTGCGGAGGACTTCGCGGGCCTGCTCGGCGGCGCGGACGATGCTCTCGCTCATGAAGTCGAGGAAGCGGGCGATGTTCTCCAGGCGGGCGGCGGCCGGGGTGTGCGCACCGAGGAGGGCGACGCCCTGCCGCGCGGTGGCGACGAGCTGGTCGTTGGATCGGGCACTGGCGATCGTCGCCTGGTAGAAGAGCTCGTTGTCGATGACGTAGCGGTCGCGGCGGCGTTCGTCGCGTTCGCGGCGGACCAGGCTCTGGCCTTCCAGGAAGCTGATCGCCTTGGAGATGGACGCCGGGCTGACCTGGAGGCGCTGGGCGAGCTCGGACGCGGTGAGGGCGCCCGCATCGGTGGTGAACAGGCAGGTCAACACGCGGGCCCCCATCTTGTTCAGACCCGACGCCATGAGGACTGTGGTGAAGGCCTCCTCGTAGTCGGCCACGGCCTCGGCGTCGCGCCCGTGCTGCGGGAGGACCGCTGCCGTCGGGCGGGAGGTAGCTGGCCTGCGCCGGTGGGCGCGGCGTTCGGTGGCGCGGTGAGCCAGGTCGGCGCGGTAGCCCAGGGGGCCGCCGTTGCGCATCACCTCGCGGGTGATCGTCGAGGTGGGTCGGTCGAGACGTCGGGCGATCTCCGCGTAGGGGAGGCTGTCGGCCAGCCCCAGCGCGATCTGCTGGCGTTCCTGCTGGGTGAGTCGGCCCCCCGGCATCTGATCTCCCTGGTGATTCTTGGTGGCGGCCTCGTGGCCCCTTCACCATAGCTTTCACTTCTCACCCATTGCAACAGGCCCGATGGCGATCGTTGCATTGCCCGACACCATCGTTGCAATGATCTCACTGCTGTGAGCTGGAAAAACGTCTTACGGACGCAACATGCTTGTTGGCTGATTCTGGAAAGCAACGTAGCGTTTCCGATATCAGAAACAACGCACGAGCATCGGAGAGCATGATGAAGACGTTCGACACCCCCGCCCCGATCTCCGCCATCCTGAACGTCCCCGCCGGGCGCATCCAGCTCATCGCCGCGGACCGCGTCGACACCACTGTCGAGATTCTGCCCACCGACCCGACCAGGAGCCGCGACACCAGGGCCGCCGAACAGGCCACCGTCACGTACGCCGACGGCGTGCTGCGGATCGACGCCGCAACCCCCGGCAACCCGCTCGTCGGTGCTTCGGGATCCCTGCAGGTGACCGTTCGACTGCCCGCCGACTCCCGCATCGACGCCAAGGCCGCCAGCGCCGAGCTGCGGGGTGTCGGGCGCCTCGGCGACGTGATCTTCGACGGCGCGTACCGCCAAATCAAGATCGATGAGGCGGCGAGCGTCCGCCTCACCGCGATCGACGGCGACGTCGAGGTCGGTCGGCTGACCGGCCCTGCGGAGATCAGCACCACCAGGGGCGACATCCGGATCGCCGAAGCCGTACGCGGCGCCGTCGTGCTGACGACCCAGTCCGGCGACATCTCGGTCACCGCCGCCGCCGGCGTCTCGGCCGCGCTGGATGCCGGCACCGGCCACGGCGGGGTCAGCAACGCCCTCCGCAACGACGGCACCACCGCACTGGACATCCGCGCCACCACCTCCCACGGCGACATCGCCGCCCGCAGCCTCTGAACAGGACGGAACACGATGACGAACAACAGCATGTCCGCGACCAGTTCGATGTGGACCGGCCTGGTGCCGGTCGACGACACGGCCCTGGCCGTCACCGACACCGGCGGCCCCGGCATCCCGGTGGTCTACCTCAACGGCCAGTTCGCCACCCAGGGCTACTGGCGTCGAGTCATCGCCGACCTGGGCACGGGTTGGCGGCACATCACCTACGACGAGCGGGCTCGCGGCAGGACGTCGAAGCGATCGGCGGACTATTCCTTCGAGGCCGCCGTCCGGGACGTCGACGCCGTACTCGCGGCCCGGGGTGTGGACCGCGCGCTGCTGGTGGGCTGGTCCTACGGGGCGGTCGTCGGGGCGCACTGGGCCAACCGGAACCCGGAGCGCACCATCGGCGCGGTCCTGGTCGACGGCGCGTTCCCGCACGACTGGCTCGACCAGGCCATGGAGCAGCGGATCCGGAAGATGTTCCGACGGATGAACCTGTTCATGCCGCTGCTGCGCCCCACCGGTCTGACCCCGCGAATGAATGCCGACCAGATGGCGGACAGCAACATCGAGCTGGGCAGACTTTCCCGTGAGCGCGAGTTGGGCCCCGTGTTGGACGGCATCACCGTCCCGGTGCGGTACGTCGTCGCCTCCGGCACGTCCCTCGGCAGTCGCGGTGACGAGCAGGAGAAGATCCGTGCCAGCCTCGACGCGGTAACCGCCCGCAACCCGCACATCCAGATCGCCGCGAAGGTCGCCAGCAACCACGGCGCGATCCTCAAGAAGGACTTCCGCGCCGTCGCTGAGGCCGTGGGTGCGGTCGCCGCCCTTGACCAGGCGTCGGGGACCTCGCGAGATGGCCTGCTGTAGTGGGCGAGGCCAGCATTTCCTGGGTACGCCCAGTCCGTGTCGCCGTCGAAGGGCGGGACTCGGGCTGGGCGTTCGTCCTGCGAGCGTCCCGCTAGTCGGCCTCGATGCCGGCGGCGCGCAGGATCTGGCGGACCCGCTCGCGGCTGTAGCCGGTCCGCTTGACCAGATCCACCTGGCGGACACCGGCCCGGTACTCCGCCGCCATGGCACGGTGCAGCTCCGTGCGGGCCTGGTCGACCCGAGCCCGAGCTTCGGCCTTGATCTGCCGGGCGGCACGTGCGGCCTGATCTTCCGCCTGGGGCAGCGCCTCTTCAGCGGCCCTGCCTCGCGTCGATGGGTGGCCGTTGACCACCCATCGACGCGCAGGGTCAGGAAGACTCGCGTGCGGCCGGCCCGCTGCCGAAGAGCACGTCGTCCCAGCTCGGCAGGCGCTTGCGGGGCTTGCCGTTGGCATCCGTGGACTCGCCACCACCGGCAGCCGCCGCCGCGCCCGTGCGGCGGGGCCGCAGCACCGCCAGCGACGGCACGGCCGGCACCTCCTTGGGCGCGTCCGAGTCGTCGTCGAAGGCCGACCCCTGGCCGCCGCCGAGCAGCGCGGCGGCACCCCCGCCGACCGGTCGCTGCCGAGGCGCGTCCGAACCGGCAAGAGCAGCAGGGGTACGCGGCTCAAGGCCACGACCCGACGAGGCGCCCAGCGGGCGGTCCAGTGAGGCGAGCAGCGCGTCCCGACCGGCCCGGATCGGATCCCGGCCCGGGCGCGGGTGCTCGGACGCCGCCGGCAACCCGTGCCCACCACGGCTCGGCTCGCCGCGCGAGGGACCGGGCAGGCCGTGCCCACCCCGCTCCGGCGCCGGCTCCTGGCCGAGGATCGGCGTGGGTCGCTCGGCGCACAGGTATTGCGCCATGTCGTCGTGCGGGGCGACCGACTGCCGGGTCTTGTCGAGATCCCAGATGGCCTGCGCGGTGGCCTTGCCGGACGGCCAGGTGGCGATGATCCGCCAGGTGCCGTCGTCCCGCCGATAGGCGTCCCAGGAGATCTTCTCGGTGTCGATGCCGTGCTGGCTCAACCGGCCGTTGACCACCTCGGCGAGCGGGGTGGGCTTCTCCGCGCCCTTGAGCCGGGTGCGGCGGGCGTGCTGGGCGAGCATCGCCCGCTCCTGGAGGACCGGGCCGGCGTAACGCAGCACCCGGTCGACCGGCACCCCGGCGATCCGGGCGACGTCCTCGGCGGACTCACCGGAGCGGATGCGGGCCTGGATGTCCCGAGGGGACAGCGAGGGAGTCGGGTCGACGGTGGTCGGTGCCGCCGGCAGCGGCGGCGCGCCGGGCTCGGCGTGCAGCGCCCCCGAGATCCGGTCGTCGATCGGGAGGGCGAGCAACCGCCCGACCTCGTCGGCGAGAACCAGGGCATGGCCGTCCTCGGAGAGGGCGACGAAGCGTACTGGGCGCATAGCGTTGCCTCCGTCCCGCTTCGCTGGCCGCACGCCACGAGTCGGCCACCCAGGCGTCTCGGACCACCGTACGCGCATCTGTCTCGGGGTGGGGGAAGCGACACCCCGCATGTCGCGACTGAGCTGCGGCGATGATCACGGTCGGTGTCCGTGGAGGCCCCCACGAACACCGACCGTGACGAACGTCAGAGTCGTTCGATGACGTAGTCGATGGACGCGGTGAGCGCCTCGACATCCGCCGGCTCGACGGCCGGGAACAGCGCCACCCGCAACTGGTTGCGACCGAGCTTGCGGTACGGCTCGGTGTCGACGATGCCGTTCGCGCGCAGCGCCTTCGCGATGGCGGTGGCGTCCACCCCGTCGGCGAAGTCGATCGTGGCGACCACGTTGGAACGCAGGGCCGGGTCGGTGACGAACGGGGTGGCCACGGTGGACCGCTCCGCCCAGCCATATACCGCGGCGGCACTCTCGGCGGTGCGCTTGGCCGCCCAGGACAGGCCACCCTGCGCGTTCATCCAGTCGGTCTGCTCGGCGGCCAGGAAGATGGTGGCCAGCGCCGGGGTGTTGTAGGTCTGCTCCAGCCGCGAGTTGTCGATCGCGGTGACCAGGTCGAGGAAGGCGGGGATGTAGCGCCCGGACGCCTTGATCTCGGCGGCGCGCTCCAGCGCTGCCGGTGACATCAGGGCCAGCCACAGGCCACCGTCGGAGCCGAAGCACTTCTGCGGAGCGAAGTAGTAGACATCGGTCTCGCCGACGTTGACGTCCAGGCCGCCGGCGGCGGAGGTCGCGTCGACGAGCAGCAACGCGCCCTCGTCCGCACCGGCCACCCGGCCGATCGGCACCGCCACGCCGGTGGAGGTCTCGTTCTGCGGGGTCGCGTACGCGTCCACACCGGACTCGGCGACGAGCGTCGGGGCGCTGCCCGCGTCGGCCTTGCGAACTGTCGGGTCACCGAGGAACGGCGCGTCCTTGACCGACTTGGCGAACTTGGCGCCGAACTCGCCGAAGCTGGCGAACTGGGCCCGGTCGCGGATCAGGCCGAAGGTGGCGACCTCCCAGAACGCGGTGGTGCCGCCGTTGCCGATCACGACCTCGTAACCCTCGGGCAGCGCGAAGAACTCGGCGATGCCGGAGCGCAACCGGGCCACCTGGTCGCGGACCGTCTTCTGCCGGTGCGAGGTGCCCAGGTAGGTGGTGGCGACGTCGGCGAGTGCGGACACCGCCGCAGGGCGGACCTTGGACGGGCCGCAACCGAAACGGCCGTCGGCGGGCTTGAGGTCATCGGGAATCCGGATGGTCGGTGCGTCAGCCACGGTCTTGAAGATCCTTCCGCAAGGGCGAGGGCGGGCCCGGCGACACTGCCGGCCCTCATCCTCGCACCCGGACCCATCGGTGGAAGCCGGGCCCCCGAGGACTGGGCTGAGTCCTTCGCCACACCTCGGCGGGCGACCGCCAGGTGTACGCAAAAAAAGGGCCCCGCCCATCGCCAGGCGATAAGCGGGGCCCTTCCGTACAGCTCAGACGCCGTGCGGGATGGCGGCCCAGCCCTCGACGTCGGACGGCTTGCGCGTCTCCGGGCCGACGTAGCGGGCGGACGGGCGCACCAGCCGCTGTAGGCGCTTCTGCTCCAGGATGTGCGCGCTCCAACCGCCCATTCGCGCGCAGGTGAACATCGAGGTGAACATGTGCGCCGGCACCTCGGCGAAGTCCAGCACGACGGCCGACCAGAACTCGACGTTGGTGGCCAGCACCCGGTCCGGGCGGCGGGCCTGCAACTCGGCGAGCGCGGCCTTCTCCAGCGCCTCGGCGATCTCGAAGCGCGGTGCGCTCAACTCCTTGGCCGTGCGCCGGAGCACCCGGGCCCGCGGGTCCTCGGCCCGGTAGACGCGGTGGCCGAAGCCCATCAGCCGCTCGCCGCGATCGAGCACGCCCTTGACGTAACCCTCCGCGTCGCCGCTGCGCTCCACCGCCTCCAACATGCTGAGCACCCGGGAGGGAGCGCCACCGTGCAGCGGGCCGGAGAGCGCGCCGATGCCCGACGAGATGCAGGCCGCCGCGTCCGCTCCGGTGGAGGCGACGATGCGGGCGGTGAAGGTGGAGGCGTTCAGGCCGTGCTCGGCGGCCGAGATGAAGTAGGCGTCGACGGCCTTGACGTGCCGCGGGTCGGGCTCGCCGCGCCACCGCTTCATGAACCGCTCGACGATTGTCTGCGCCTTGTCGATCTCCTTCTGGGGCACCGCCGGCAGGCCGAGGCCCCGGGCGGACTGGGCGACGAAGGAGAGCGCGGTCACCGAGACGCGGGCGAGGTCCTCGCGAGCCTGCTCGTCGGAGATGTCAAGCAGTTGGCTGAGCCCCCAGTACGGGGCGAGCATGGCGACCGCCGACTGCACGTCGACGCGGATGTCACCGGAGTGCACAGGCACCGGGAACGGCTCCGCCGGCGGCAGGCCCGGCCCGAACCGGCCGTCGACGAGCAGCGCCCACACGTTGCCGAACGACACCTGACCGATCAGATCCTCGATGTCGACCCCGCGGTAGCGCAGCGCGCCACCCTCGCGGTCGGGTTCGGCGATCTCGGTCTCGAAGGCGACGACGCCCTCCAGCCCGGGTTTGAAATCGGCCATGTCGCTCTCCTGGATCTGGTCGGTGCGCCCGGTCGGCTCATCCGGCCCGGTCGGCCGAGCGCCCTCTAGGCGACCATCAGGGATGTGTTCGCAACATCTTGCCTGCTGAGTAACCGGATACGCGACCCAGGGCGACTGTGCTGCACGCGACATCCCCGGACGCGCATTCTCCGCCGGACTCGGTGAGACTGGGCGGTGCGGGCTGGCCAGCGCGGGAGGGCGTGCCGGCGGACCTGCCGAGAAGGAGTGGCGACGTGACGGGCGACACACCCGCCCCGGCCGCGATGCGTAACGAGTACGCCGCGGACCTGGGCCTGACCGAGGCTGACCTGGCCGCCGACTGGCACAGCCAGTTCGACAACTGGTTCGCCGACGCGGTGGCCTTCGGGCTACCCGAACCGAACGCCATGGTGGTGGGCACCGCCGACTCGGCCGGCCGGCCGAGCGGCCGGACCGTGCTGCTCAAGGGGTACGACCCGGAGGGCTTCGTCTTCTTCACCAACCACGAGTCGCGCAAGGGCGTCGAGGTGTCCGCCAACCCGTACGCCAGCCTGGTCTTCCCGTGGTTTCCCATGCAGCGGCAGGTGGTGGTCGCCGGACCCGTCACACCCGTCGACCGCGCGACGAGTGCCGCCTACTTCGCCAGCCGGCCGCGCGGCTCCCAACTGGGTGCCTGGGCCAGCCCGCAGTCACAGGTGGTGTCCGGCCGGGCGGCGTTGGAGGAGCGGTACCAGGAAGCGGCCGAGCGGTTCGCCGACCAGGCCGAGATCCCGACCCCGCCGCACTGGGGCGGGTTGCGGGTGCGACCCGAGTCGGTGGAGTTCTGGCAGGGTCGGGCCGGCCGGCTGCACGACCGGCTCCGTTTCCGCCGCCTCGACGAGGGTGGCTGGACCGTCGAGCGGCTGGCGCCGTGACGGGTGTGCGGGAGGCCCGGTCGCGCGGAGCGCGCCGCTGGGCGATCGACGTCCGTCCGCTGCGGGTGCCCGCGTACCGGCGACTCTGGCTCGGCAACACGGTGGCGATGTTCGGTTTCCAGTTCACCGCCGTCGCGGTGCCGGTGGAGATGTACGCCCTGACCCGGGACTCGTTCTGGGTGGGGCTGCTGGGTGTGGCTGCCTTCGTACCGTTGCTGGTCTTCGGGCTCTGGGGCGGTGCGGTCGCCGACGCCCGCGACCGCCGTGCGGTGCTGCTCGGCGGCTCATTGTTGCTCTGGGCATCCACCCTCGGTCTGCTGGTCCAGGCGTTGCTGAACGTGGGCAGCCCGGTGCTGCTGCTGGCGTTGATGGCGGTGCAGTCGGTGGCGTTCGCGATCAGCTCGCCGGCCCGCAGCGCCATGCTGCCCCGGTTGGTGCCCGACGACCTGGTGGCCTCCGCCACCACCCTGAACTACACGACCTTCACCGCCGCATCGGTAGCCGGCCCGCTCGCCGCCGGCCTGATCCTCGCCGCGTCGCCGGACACCACTGTCGTCCTGCCGATCGCGTACGGGGTGGACGCGGTGCTGTTCACCGCGATGCTCTGGGCGGCGCTGCGCCTGCCCGCGCTGCCGCCCGAGCCGACCGCCGACGGTGCGCCCCGCCGCGCCGGCCTGGCCAGTGTGGTCGACGGTTTCCGCTACCTGGCCACCACGCCGGTGCTGCTCCTCTCCTTCGGGGTGGACCTGATCGCGATGATCCTGGCGATGCCACGGGCGCTCTTCCCGGAGATCGCCCACGAGAGGTTCGGTGGCGGCGGAGCGGTCGGCCTGCTCTACAGCGCCATCGCGATCGGCTCGATGATCGGTGGGCTGACCTCCGGCTGGATCGGCCGACTCCGCCGGCAGGGCGTCGGTCTGGTGGTCGCGGTGGTCGCCTGGGGCCTCGCGATCGCCGCGGCCGGGCTGGCCCACCACCTCTGGCTGATGGTCCTGCTGCTCGCCGTGGCCGGTGCCGCCGACCTGGTCAGCGCGGTGCTGCGCCAGTCGATGCTGCTGGTCTACGCACCGGACCGGATGCGCGGCCGGCTCCAGGGCGTCAACACGGTGGTGGTGGCCGGTGGCCCGCGGCTGGGCGACCTGCGGGCCGGCACGATGGCCGCCGGGTTCGGAGGCGGGGTGGCCTGGGTGGCCGGCGGGCTCGCCTCGGCGGTGCTCGTCGTGGTACTCGCTGTCGCGTTCCCGGCACTGCTGCGCTACCGGGCGGCGGCGTCGAGCGGGGACCGGACCTGACCGGTTAGGGTCGCCGACATGGAAAGCCCCGAGCAGCGCGCGTTCTCCGGCGCCCAGTGGACCATCTCCGCCGCCGGCCACGAGGCCGTCATCGTGGAGGTGGGCGGTGGGCTCCGGACGTACCGGCACGACGGTGTCGACCTGGTCGACGGGTACCAGACCGACGAGGTCTGCCCCGGCTGCGCCGGGCAGGTGCTGGCACCCTGGCCGAACCGGATCCGCGATGGCCGCTACTCGTTCGGCGAGCGGACGCACCAGCTCCCGCTGACCGAGCCGGAGCGGCACGTGGCCATCCACGGGCTTGTCAACTGGGTGCCCTGGCAGTTGCTGGAGCAGTCGGCGGACGCGGTGACAGTGGGCTACGACCTGCCGCCACAGCCCGGCTACCCGTGGCCGTTGCGGCTGCTCAGCAGGTGGAGCGTCGGTACTGACGGTCTGCGCGCCGAGCACGAGGTGACGAACATTGGCGGCGAGTCGGCGCCGTTCGGGTTCTCCGTGCACCCGTACCTGCAACTGCCGGGCGTCGCGGTCGACGACCTGGTCATGCGGCTGCCCACCCGGGGCCGGGTGCTTGTCGACGGTCGGCTGCTGCCGGTCGGAGTGACCCCGGTGGCCGGCACCGAGTACGACTGGACCAGCCCCCGCCGGATCGGCCCGGCCGTGCTGGACTCCTGCTTCGGTGAGGTGATCCGCGACGCCGACGGTGGCTCGTCGGTGAGCCTGGCCGCGCCGGACTCCTCGACCGGGGTGAGCATCTGGGCCGATGCGGAGTTCGGCTGGTGGCAGGTGTTCACCGGGGACGCGCTCACCGGTGCGCGGCACCGCCGTTCGGTGGCGATCGAGCCGATGACCTGCCCGCCGGACGCGTTCCGGTCGGGTAAGGACCTGCTCACGATCAAGCCCGGTACGACCTGGCGGGGTGCCTGGGGCATCCGGCCCGGGGCCTGATGGAGTTCGCCGAGGTCGTCCGACGTCGGCGGATGGTGCGCAACTACGACCCGGACCGTCCGGTCCCGCCCGACGTGCTGGATCGGCTGCTCGACCACGCGATCCGCGCCCCGTCGGCCGGTTTCGCCCAGGGCTGGGGCTTCCTGGTGTTGGAGGAGCCGGCTGACCGGGAGCGGTTCTGGGCGGCCACCACGCCGGAGGGCGGTGGGCGGGAGCGCTGGCTGGCGGGGATGCGCAGGGCGCCGCTGATCGTGGTGCCGCACGCCAACGAGTCGGCGTACCTGCGGCGTTACGCCGAGCCGGACAAGGGCTGGACGGACCGGTCCACCGATCGGTGGCCGGTGCCGTACTGGCACGTGGACACCGGCTTCGCGGCGTTGCTGATATTGCTCACCGCGGTGGACGAGGGGCTGGGGGCGTGTTTCTTCGGCATCGCCCCGCAGCGGCTGGCCAGTTACCGGGACGCGTTCGGGGTGCCGGCGGAGTACCAGCCCATCGGTGCCCTCACAATCGGTTACCGGGCACCCGACCATCGGTCACCGTCGCTGCGCCGTGGACGTCGTGGAGTGGACGAGGTTGTCCGGCGCGGCAGGTGGAGCTGAGCGCGACGTCCCGTTCGTCCGAATGCGGATCGGACGACCGGTAGCGAAACTGACATCAGGGAGCAGAACGCAGCGCGTGCTGGGCGGCTAGGCTGGCACGGTCATCGGTGCCGCGCCGCGCGGTGCCCGCCGCGGCCCGGCTCGGCGCTGTCGGTCGGCCCGGCCACGGGGAGGGGAGCGTGCCGTCGTGATCTTCAGAGCGGTCCGGGACGGGCGTCCCTACCCGGAGCACAACCTGACCCTGAAGCAGTGGGCGGAGATCCCGCCCCGCCCACTGCGCCTCGATCAGATGATCACCACCAAGCGCGAGTTGGCGCTCGACAAGCTCCTCGCCGAGGATTCCACCTTCTACGGTGACCTCTTCCCCCATGTCGTGCAGTGGAACGGCGGGCTCTACCTGGAGGACGGGCTGCACCGCGCACTGCGCGCCGCCCTGCAACAGCGCAACCAGATCCACGCGCGGGTGCTGGTGCTCTCCGGGCCGATCGACTGAGCGGCGTCGGCCGAGGCTTCGCTGTCGGTGGAGGCTTCGTTGTCGGCTGACGCTTCGTTGTCGGTTGAGGCTTCGTTAAGGTGACGGCATGACTGCCCTCGATCTGCTCGACCTGGACTCGTCGCTCGGCGAGGAGGAGCGGCAGATCCGCGACGTCGTCCGCCAGCTCGTCGACGACCGGGTGCGACCGCATGTCGCCGACTGGTACGAGGACGGCCGGGTCCCGGCCCGGGAGCTGGCCCTCGAATTCGGCAAGCTCGGGCTGCTCGGCATGCACCTGACCGGCTACGGCTGCGCGGGCGCCTCCGCCGTCGCGTACGGGCTGGCCTGCCAGGAGCTGGAAGCCGGGGACTCCGGCCTCCGTTCCCTGGTCTCCGTGCAGGGCTCGCTCGCCATGTACGCCATCTGGCGCTACGGCAGTGAGGAGCAGAAGCAACGCTGGCTGCCGTCGATGGCCACCGGCGCGGCGATCGGCTGCTTCGGCCTCACCGAACCGGACCACGGCTCCGACCCCGCCTCGATGACCACCCGGGCCCGCCGCGACGGCGACGACTGGCTGCTCACCGGCGGGAAGATGTGGATCACCAACGCGCCGATCGCCGACGTCGCGGTGATCTGGGCGCGCACCGACGAGGGCGTGCGCGGTTTCGCCGTACCCATGGACACACCAGGTGTCACGGCCCGGGAGATCCGCCGCAAGATGTCGCTGCGCGCGTCGGTGACCGGCGAGATCGTGCTCGACGACGTCCGGCTCCCGGCGGAGGCCCAACTACCCGAGGCGGTCGGGCTCAAGGCGCCGCTGAGCTGCCTCACCGAAGCCCGGTACGGCATCATCTGGGGCGCGCTCGGCGCCGCCCGTGACTGCCTGGAAACCACACTGGCGTACGCCACCACCCGCACCCAGTTCGGTCGCCCGATCGCCGGCTTCCAGCTCACCCAGGCGAAGCTCGCCGACATGGCCGTCGAGCTGGTGAAGGGGCAACTGCTCGCGCTGCACCTCGGTCGGCTCGCCGACGCCCACCGGCTGCGGCCCGAGCAGGTCAGCGTGGGCAAACTGAACAACGTCCGGGAGGCCCTGGCCATCGCCCGGCAGTGCCGCACCATCCTCGGCGCCAACGGAGTCTCCGGCGAATACCCGGTGATGCGGCACGCCAACAACCTGGAGAGCGTGCTGACGTACGAGGGCACTTCCGAGATCCACCAGCTCGTCGTCGGGCAGCGGCTCACCGGGCTCTCCGCACTCGCCTGACCTGCCCTCTTGTCACTTCCTGACGCTCGACGCGCGACTGTCGCAGTGGGGCCGTACCGTCATTGACAGACGACGTGTCTGACGAGGACGGTGAGCGTGATGGCCCGCGATGCTGACAGCAACGAGCCCACGAGGGAGTTTCCCGGTTACCCGACCGGCGACGACCTCCGGGAGCGGTCGACCGCTACACCCGAGCCGACCACGGATACTCCGGGCGGCTCCGGAGGCTCTGGTGGCCCCGGTGGCCCCGGTGACCCTCCGGCCGGTCCGCCCGAGGGCCCGACCGCCGGTGGCTTCGGCGGCGGTGGTGGTGGGGCGGCCCGTGGCCTGCTCCTGCTGCTCGGCGCTGCCGCGCTGGCCGTGGTGGTGCTGCTCGGCATCCAGGCGACCGGCTTCCTGCCGGACTTCCGCAACCCGTTCGCCAAGGAGCAGACCGACCGCAGCCAGCCACCGCTGCTGAAGTCGATCCAGGACCTCAGCCGCTACGTGGCCGCGGAGGGCAACTTCCAGGTCGTTGTCGACACCCAGAACGACAGGCGCAACGTGCCGGACTTCCTGCTCAACGAGCGCACCCTGTTCGTCGGAGCCGGCAGTGTCGAGGCGTACGTCGACTTCACCAAGATCGGTGAGGGCGCCGTCGTCCAGTCCGCCGACGGCAAGTCCGTCGAGATCAAGCTGCCCGCCCCGCAGCTCGGCGAGACCAACCTCGACATGGAGAGGAGCTACGTCTTCGCGGAGCAGCGCGGTCTGCTCAACCGGCTCGGCGACCTGGTCGGCAACGACCCCAACCGGCAGCAGCAGGTCTACAAGCTCGCCGAGGAGCGGATCACCGCCGCCGCCCGGGACAGCGGGCTCTCCGCCCGCGCCGAGGAGAACACCCGCAAGATGCTGGAAGGGTTGCTGCGTTCCCTCGGCTACCAGCAGATCACCGTGACCTACGTGGCCCCCTGACCTGCCAAACCCGTAAGGCCGAGCGCCCGCCCCGACAGTCCGTCGGAGCGGGCGCTGCCCTTTCTCGCGGCCCTTCGCGCGAAGCGCACGCCATGATCCACTCGGCTTCATTGAAGTCGGGGTATCGCGACCCCCCGGACACCCCAGTTTCAGTAAACCCGAGTGGATCTAGAGGAACACGCCCCGCGCGGACGCCGCTCCGCTGCCCCGTGCTGCCCCGCACGCGCGGCACCGCCGCTCGGGCGTTGCCCGTGTCGCCCAGTGCTCACCGGGCAAGATCTGCGCAACTTCGGGGATGGTGCTGCCTCTGACGCTGGTGAGGCAGCAACTTCGGTGAAGTTGCTGCCTCACGGTCAGGGGTTCTGGCCTCGACGGGGGCGCTGGTGGCGCGCGGCGAGAGGCGCGGGTCAGTGCTGGGTGGAGGCCAGGTAGCGGTCCTCGTTCGGCATGAGTACCCACAGGATCAGGTAGACGATCACCTGGGTGCCGGGCAGCAGCAGGGACAGCAGGAACAGCAGCCGGACCATCCCGGCGGACATGCCGAACCGCCGACCGAGGCCGGCGCAGACACCGGCGAGCATGCGCCCCTCGCGGGGCCGGACCAGTTTGCGACTCATCGTCGTACTCCCACTCTGCGGCGGTGCGCCGCGTCTGCAATCCACGGTAGAAGGGGGTGGCCACCTCGCCCTCGGTCCTGAGGATGAGCGGCAACCCGTGGACCCGTAGGTGCTTTACCCGGGCAACCCCTCGCTGACGCCTCCCCGAGCCGTCCGGCGCCGTCCGCTGGGGCCCGCTGTGTCCGCCGCCGGCCACGGCGTCGGTCGGAGCCAGACGAAGGTCGCGCTCGATCCCGGTTGTAGTGGCATCGAGGGCGGAGCGAGACCACTAGATCCTGGATCGAGCGCGATCTTGCGGCGGGGCGCGGGCGGGGCGGCCCTGTGGGCGTGGGTGCGGGCGGTGGCCCAGCGAGGTCGGCGGGCCGGCGCGGGTGGCGGGGGAGGCGGCGGGCAGGTGTGCGCGTCCCGGTGGCCGGGTGGGCGTTGAGCTGGGCGGGTACGCTGGCAGATCGGCCACCCACACCCCGGGCGGCCGACACCCTACCCTGGTCGATCATGAGCAGGGCCGTCAGCTTGGCGGTCCTGACCCGGCCGGGTCCCGTACGCCGGGACGACGGCGAGGAAGCGCAGCCATGATCAGTGTTTTCGACCTCTTCAGCGTCGGCATCGGGCCGTCCAGCTCGCACACGGTGGGGCCGATGCGGGCGGCGCGGACGTTCGTCGCCGGGCTCAAGGCCGACGGGCTGCTCACCGATGTCGCACGGGTGCAGGCCGAGCTGTTCGGCTCGTTGGGGGCCACCGGGCACGGCCACGGCAGCGGCCCGGCGGTGTTGCTCGGGTTGGCGGGCGAGTCGCCGGAGACTGTCGACACGGACACCGTCGGCCCTCGGGTCGAGCGGATCCGGGCCGAGCGGCGGATCAGCATCCTGGCCGCGCACGAGATCGACTTCGATCCGGATCGGGACCTGACGTTGCACAGGCGTCGGTCGCTGCCGTACCACCCGAACGGGATGACCTTCGCGGCGTACGACGACAACGGTGCCGAGTTGCGCCGCCGCACCTACTACTCCGTCGGTGGCGGGTTCGTGGTGGACGAGGCGGCGGCCGGCGCGGACCGGATCAAGCCGGACAGCACCCGGGTGCGGTACCCCTTCCTGACCGGGGCGCAGTTGCTGGAGGTGACCAGCCGCACCGGCCTGTCGATCAGCGAGGTGATGCTGGCCAACGAGCGCTCCTGGCGCAGCGAGGCGGACATCCGGGCCGGCCTGCTGGAGATCTGGCGGGTGATGCGGGAGTGCGTGCGGCGCGGTTGCGAGCGGGACGGCGTACTCCCTGGGGGGTTGAAGGTTCGGCGGCGCGCGGCGGAGTTGCGGCGCGGCCTGGAGGCGGACGCCGGGACACCCGACCCGCTGCACGCGATGGACTGGGTGACGCTGTTCGCGCTCGCGGTCAACGAGGAGAACGCGGCCGGCGGCCGGGTGGTCACCGCGCCGACGAACGGTGCGGCCGGGATCATTCCGGCGGTGCTGCACTACTACAGCCGCTTCGTGCCGGACGCCGACGACGACGGTGTGGTGCGGTTCCTGCTGGCGGCCGGCGCGATCGGTGTGCTGTTCAAGGAGAACGCGTCGATCTCCGGCGCGGAGGTCGGCTGCCAGGGTGAGGTCGGGTCGGCGTGCTCGATGGCGGCGGCGGGCCTGGCCGAGGTGCTCGGTGGCACCCCGGAGCAGGTGGAGAACGCGGCCGAGATCGGGATGGAGCACAACCTCGGGTTGACCTGTGACCCGGTGGGTGGCCTGGTGCAGATCCCCTGCATCGAGCGCAACGCGGTGGCTAGCATCAAGGCGATCACGGCCGCCCGGCTGGCGCTGCGCGGCGACGGTGTGCACAAGGTGTCGCTGGACAAGGTCATCAAGACCATGCGGGAGACGGGCGCCGACATGAAGGTCAAATACAAGGAGACGGCGCGTGGCGGTCTGGCCGTCAACGTGATCGAGTGCTGAGTCCGGCCGATTCGGGGCATTCGTTCACCGACTGCTAACCTGTCGTCCGTTTCAGGAGGCGGGAGGCTCGCGGTGACCTCTGGCGTCGCGGCGTTGTGGTCGCACCGCAACTCGCTGCGCATCCTGGTCCGGCGGGATCTGGCGGTCAAGTACCAGCAGTCGGTCCTGGGCTACTTCTGGTCGTTGATCGAGCCGCTCGGCATGGGTGCCATCTACTGGTTCGTCTTCGGGGTGCTCTACTCCTCCGACACCGGTCGGCACCTGGGCGAGGCGGCCGGGTCGTACCCGCTGTTCCTGATCACCGGGATCTTCGCCTGGATGTGGACAAGTTCGGCGTTGAGTGAGGCGACGAACGCGCTGACCGGCCAGTCCCGGCTGATCACCACGATGAACGTGCCGCGTCAGGTCTTCCCGATCGGCCGGGTCACCGGCCGGTTCGCCGAGTACGCTGCCGGCCTGCCGATCCTGATCGCCATCGCGGTGGGCTACGCGGTGCACGGTCGGATCCACCCCGGCTGGTCGCTGCTCGCCCTGCCGCTCGCGGTGGCCGTGCAGGCCGTCCTGTTGACCGGGCTGGCCCTGTTGCTGTCCGCGTGGAACGTGCTGATGCGCGACGTGGAGCGGTTCCTCCGGCTGATCATCCGGGTGCTCTTCTACGCCACGCCGATCATCTACCCGCTCAGCCTGGTCCGGGAGTCGGACCTGCCGGGGTGGCTGAAGGTGGTCTACGAGCTGAACCCGCTGGTCGGGATCTTCCAGCTGCACCACGCGATCTGGTACCCGGACGAGTTCCCGGACGCCCGGCTGCTCGCCACGACTGTCGTCGGCAGCGTGCTGGTGCTGGCCGCCGGCTGGTGGTCGTTTCGCCGGTTGGAACCCGCAGTGCTCAAGGAACTGTGACGTGGCCGCGCCGATCATCGAGGCCGACGGTCTGGGCATCCGGTTCGTCCGTAACCGGCGTCGGCAGCTGCGGCTGCGCGAGCTGTTCATCCACCGGGGCGGGCGCGGCGCCCTGCCCGGTCAGTTCTGGCCACTGCGTGACGTGTCGTTCACCGTCGAGCCGGGCGAGACAGTCGGGGTGATCGGCCGCAACGGCACCGGCAAGAGCACCCTGCTGCGACTGATCGCCGGGGTGCTCATCCCGGACGAGGGCAGCATCCGGGTGCACGGCGCGGTGGCGCCGCTGCTGGAGTTGTCGGCCGGTTTCTCCAACGAGCTGACCGGGCGGGAGAACCTGCACCTGGTCGGTGGTCTGCACGGGTTGTCGGCGGGTTATCTGAAGCGGCACTTCGACGAGATCGTCGAGTTCGCCGGTGAGCAGGTGCAGGGTGCCATCGACACGTCGGTGCGGCACTACTCGTCGGGGATGAAGGTGCGGCTCGGCTTCGCGATCATCTCGCACCTGCCGCACCCGATCCTGCTGATGGACGAGGTGACCGCGGTCGGCGACGCGGAGTTCCGCAAGAAGTGTTACGCGACGATTGATCGTCTGCTCGGGGAGGGGCGCACACTGGTGCTGGTGTCACACAACGAAAAGGACCTGACCCGGTTCTGCCGTCGGGGGTTGTACCTCGACGCGGGCCGGCTGACGCTCGACGGCACCATCGCCGAGGCGCTCGACGCGTACCACGCCGCGGTCCCGCGGTGACGCTCGCGATCGTGCTCGCCGCCGGAACATCCGCGGCGGGCCTGACCACGTCGACGGGCGAGCCGCTGGCCGAGCGACTGGCCGCCCAGTTGCGCCGGGCCGGGGCCGCCGAGGTGCGCTTCGCCGGCGACCTCGACGAGTTGGCCGCGCTGGCCGACGCCGCCGACGTCCCACTGCTGGTCACCGGCACCGACCTGGTCGCCCACACGGCGGTGCTGCGGCACCTGGCCACCAGCCCGGTCGGGCCGACCGTGGCGTTGGTGCTGACCGACCCGCCGGTGCCCGGTCAGACCGCAGTGCGCGAGGAACGCGGTCAGGTGGTCGACGCCGGCCCGTTGGACGCCCTCGACGGCGACGCCACGGGCGTGTTCGGTGGTGCGCTGCGGGTCGGCGTGGACGACCTGCCGACCCTCGCCGCCGCGGCGCGGGCCGCCGCCGTCGGCGCGCGGCCGGTCACCGCCCCGCTCGGCCCGCCCGGCGACGTGTCGCCGCTGCCGGCCGCCGGGCAAGCCGGGCCCGACAACCCGGGGGCCGCCGTGGACCGGCTCGTCGCGGGTCTCGCGGCGCTCGGCACGCTGATCTTCGCCCAGCGGGTACGCCTGCTCGTCGCGCACCGGGTCGCGGACGCGCCCGGGTTGGTGGCTGCCGAAACGGCGGTGACCGCCGTCGACGAGGACCGGGCCGAGCTGCGGCTGTCGGTCAAGGAGAAGGACGACTTCTTCTCCACCTACTTCGTCAGCACCTGGTCGCCGTACGTGGTCCGGCTGTCGGCCCGGCTCCGGCTCACCCCGACCGGGGTGACGGCGATCTCGGTGCTGTTCGCGTTGGCGGCGGCGGTGCTGTTCGGCGTCGGCGGGCGGCCCGCCCTGGTCGGCGGCGCGGTGCTGCTCTACCTCGGCTTCGTGCTGGACTGCGTGGACGGCCAACTGGCCCGCTACACCCGGCACTTCAGCGCCTGGGGCGGCTGGCTGGACACGATGGCGGACCGGGCCAAGGAATACCTGGTCTACGCCGGCCTGGGCTTCGGGGTGAGCCACGCCGGGTTGGGCAACGGCTGGGCGCTGGCCATCGCGGCGATGACGTTGCAGACCGTCCGGCACATGACCGACACCTGGTACGGGGTGCTGCACGACGAGGCGGCCCGCCGACCGCGTACGGCGACGGGCGCCAGCGGCGGCATCGGCGACCGGCTGAACGCGGCGTCGACCCGGGTGCAGGCCGACACCGGCTCGGTGTCGTACTGGCTCAAGCGCACAGTGGTCTTTCCGATCGGTGAGCGCTGGGCGTTGATCGCGCTGACCGTGGCGCTGTTCAACCCGCTGGTCAGCCTGCTCGCGGTGCTGGTCTGGGGCGTGCTGGCGTTCGCGTACACCGGGGCTCTGCGGACGCTGCGCGCGCGCTGGATGTGGGTGCCGGTGCTGGACACTGTCGACGCGACGCTGCACCGCGACGACGGGCCGTTGGCCCGCCGCCTGCCGGCCCTCCGCCCGCTGGGGCCGCTCACCCTGGCGGTGGTCGCCGCGCTCGGCCCGGCGCTGCTGCTGGTCGTGGCGCTGCTGGGTGACGCGCCGGACGGGCTGCGCCGGGCGGTGCCGGTGGCGCTGCTGGTGCTGCTGGTCGCCGGGCTGGGTGCCGGGGCCGCGCACAACGGCCCGCTGGACTGGCTGGTGCCGGCGGCGCTGCGGGCCGCCGAGTACCTGTTCGCGATAGCGGTCGGGGTGGTCGGTGGCGTGCCGGGTTGGTTGATCTTCGGGTACGTCTTCGTGCTCACCGTGCACCACTACGACCTGACGGCCCGGCTGGAGAAGCGGCAGGCCGCACCGCCGCTGCACCCGGCCACGCTGGGCTGGGACGGGCGGTCGGTGCTGCTGGCCCTCGCGGCGATTGCCGGCATCGCGGGTATCGGGCTGGCTACACTCGGTGCGTACCTTCTCGTGGTTTTCGTGGTGAGCGTCGTCCTGGCCTGGTTCGTCCGACCGGCCCGTAGCGCGCGGGCGCAGGTCGCGCCGGTGGGCGCCGGAGGTGCCGCGCCACGCTGACGGAGGGACGGCCGGATGACCCTGATCAGCTTCGTGGTGCCGGCCTTCCGGGTGCAGGGATACCTGCGCGAATGCCTCGACTCGATCCTCGGCCAGCCGGAGACCGACATCGAGGTGATCGCCATCGACGACTGCTCGCCGGATGCCAGCGGCGAGATCATCGACGAGTACGCGGCCCGCGACCAGCGGGTCCGCCCGGTCCGGCTGCCGCAGAACGTCGGCCTGGGTCCAGCCCGCAACATCGGGCTGGACCGGGCCGTCGGCGAGTACGTGTGGTTCCTCGACGGCGACGACTGGCTGACGCCGGAGTGCCTGCCGGAGGTCGCCGAGCGACTGCGGGTGACCCGACCGGACGTGCTGCTCGTCGACCACGTCCGCACCCACTGGAACGACACCGCCACCCGCAGCGCGATGGCCGAGGTGTTTCCCGAGTCGCCCGGCACCGGCACCTTCCGGTTGCGGGACCGGCCGGAGGCGATGCGCCTGCTGCACACCGCGTGGAACCGGCTGGTCCGCCGGGAGTTCCTGGCCGACCTGGGGCTGCGCTTCGCGCCCGGCTGGTACGAGGATGTCTCGTTCAGCTACCCGGTGCTGATGGCGGCGCGGCGGATCGGCGTACTGGACCGGGTCTGCGTCAACTACCGGCAACGCCGCGCCGGTGCGATCACCCGGACCCGGGGGGACCGGCACTTCGAGGTCTTTCCCCAGTGGCACCGGGTCTTCCACCTGATGGACGAGTGGGGGTCGGCGACGGAGGCCCTGCGGCCGGCGGTCTTCGAGCGGATGATCTGGCACTACCTGACAGTGCTCGGCAACGGTCAGCGGATCGCCCCGGAGCTGCGGCCGGCGTTCTTCGCGCAGATCACCGCCGACTACGAACGCTGGCTGCCGCCCGGTGGCTATCCGGTGCCGGACGGGGTGGAGGGGATCAAGCACCGGCTCGTCGCCTCCGGCCGCTGGCACACCTTCAGCGCGCTGCGGGCCGCGAGCCGGGCGCGGGACGCCGCCCACCGGAAGGCGCGCACCGCCCGGCGGCGGGTCGGCCCGGTCGCTCGGCGCGGTGCGCGGCTCACCCGCGACGGGTTGCTGCGCGAGTACTACCGGGCGGAGCTGCGTCGGCCGATCGACTCGACGCTCGCCGTGTACGCCGCGTACTGGTACCGGGGTTACTCCTGCAACCCGGCGGCGATCTACGAGGTCGCCCGCCGGCTGGCACCGGGGGTGCGCGGGGTGTGGATCGTGCGACGGGACCGGGTGGACACCGTGCCGGCCGGGGTGGAGTACGTGGTCGCCGGCACCCCCGCGTACTACCGGGTCCTCGCCCGCGCCCGGTGGTTGGTCAACAACGTCAACTTCCCGGACTTCGTCCGCAAGCGACCAGAACAGGTGCACCTCCAGACCCACCACGGCACCCCGGTCAAGGTGATGGGGCTCGACCAGCAGCGTTACCCGATCGGGGCGGGGCGGATGGACTTCGCCGGGCTGCTGCGCCGGGTGGACCGCTGGGACTACAGCGTCAGCGCGAACAGCTTTTCCACCCAGATGTGGGACCGGGCGTACCCGGCCGCGTACACGACACTGGAGGTGGGCTACCCGCGCAACGACCGGCTGGTCACCGCCGGTCCGGACGAGGTTCGCCGACTCCGCGCCGAGTTCGGCCTCGGCCCGGACGAGCAGGTCGTGCTGTACGCCCCGACGCACCGCGAGCACCTGCCCGGCTATCGGCCGCCGTTCGACCCGGACCGGTTCGTCCAGGCGCTCGGTGACTCGGGCCGGCTGTTGATGCGCAGCCACTACTTCCACGATCGCGATCGGCATCCGGGCCACCCGGCGGCCTGGGAACGTGTTCGGGACGTCAGCGGCCACCAGCGGGTGGAGGATCTCTACCTGGTGGCGGACGTGCTGGTCACCGACTACTCGTCGGCGATGTTCGACTACGCGGTGTTGGATCGACCGATCGTGCTCTACGCTCCCGACTGGGAGGCGTACCGGCTGGCCCGGGGCGTCTACTTCGACGTGACGGCCGAGCCGCCGGGCGCGGTTGCCAGCACCTTCGACGATCTGCTCGACCTCTTCCGTACCAACGCGGTGCGATCGGACGCCGCGACCAAGGCCCGCGAGCATTTTCGGGGCCGGTTCTGCACTTTGGACGACGGGCGCGCGGCGGAGCGGGTGGTGCGCCGGGTGTTCCTCGGTGAGCCGGGCGAGCCGGCGGCGGGCTGCTGATCGGACTTATGTCGCTTAATGGCACCGTCACCGACCGAACATGAGACGTTTACCCGATGTCCTAAACTCATGATCCTGGTCACAGTCTTCTGGGGTTCGGCCGACGAGCTGGGGGGGAAGACGGTGAGCACCGTCACGCTCAAGGATGTGAGCAAGATCTTCAGGGACGGCACGGTCGCCGTCGACAGCATCAACCTTGATGTCAACGACGGCGAGTTCATGGTGCTTCTCGGGCCGTCGGGCTGCGGCAAGTCCACAGTGCTACGGATGATCGCCGGGTTGGAGGATCCGACCCACGGCGCCGTCCTGCTGGACGGAGAGTTGGCGAACGACCTGCCACCACGGGACCGCAAGATCGCCATGGTCTTCCAGGACTTCGCGCTCTACCCGCACATGACCGTCGGCGACAACATCGCCTTTCCGCTGCGGCTGGCCGGGGTCGAGCCGGAGCCGCGCGGGGAGCGGGTCGGTGACGTGGCCAGCGCCCTGGGCATCGGTGACGTGCTGGCCCGCAAGCCCGGTCAGCTCTCCGGCGGGCAGCGGCAGCGGGTGGCGATGGGCCGGGCGATCGTCCGCCGGCCCGGCCTGTTCCTCATGGACGAGCCGCTGTCCAACCTGGACAGCGGGCTGCGGGCGGAGCTGCGCGCGGAGATCTCGGGCCTGACCCGGGAGCTGGGCGTCACCACCGTCTACGTCACCCACGACCAGGCCGAGGCGCTCACCATGGCCGACCGGGTGGCCATCATGCGCCGGGGCGTCCTCCAGGACGTGGGCACACCCACCCAGGTGTACGGCCGGCCGGCGACCCTCTACGTGGCCGCCTTCCTGGGCAGTCCGCGGATGAACCTGCTGGAGGCCTCGGTCTACGTCCACCTCGACCGGTACGTCACGCTCAACCTCGGTGACCAGTCGCTCTACCTGCCCTGGAACGACATCCGCAGTCGGGCGGTGGCGCACTACCACGGTGAGCGGATCGTGGTCGGCATGCGGGCCGAGGCGCTCACCCCTGTCGCACCGGACAGCCCGGGCGACGTGCTGCGCGGGCGGATCCGCTACCTGGAGCACCACGGGCACGAGTCGCTGGCGTTCCTCGACATCGGCGCCACCGCGATCATGGTCGACGAGATGGGCACTCCGCTCGACCCGCCGCCGGTGGGCCAGCGTGGCCTGCGCCGGTTCGGCTCGGTGATGCAGCGACTCACCGGTAAGCCGGTGGAGCCGCAGGAGCCACCGAGCAGCGGCACCCAGACCAGCGTGCTTCCCGATCCGGGCCGGCACCACCGCCGCCCGGCGGAGCTGGCGGTGCGGCTGGCACCGTACCCGGCGGTCAGCGCCGGTCACCCGCTCGCCGTCTCGGTTCGGATGGACGCGCTGCACTTCTTCGACGAGCGGGGCGCCCGGATCGACGTGGGTTGGCGCTGACGACGCACCGGAGCGGGGTGGCGGCCCGGCTCCGCGATGTCCTACCGTCTGCCCATTCAGTCCATAGGTGACAGACCACCGAAAGAGGTGCGCCCGTGTCGGGTGACAGTCCCAGCCCGCTCGTCATCGAGCGCATCCTGCGCGATCGCGA
Source organism: Micromonospora sp. NPDC049230 (assembly GCF_040647875.1). Taxonomy (NCBI): domain Bacteria; kingdom Bacillati; phylum Actinomycetota; class Actinomycetes; order Micromonosporales; family Micromonosporaceae; genus Micromonospora; species Micromonospora sp. NPDC049230. The sequence continues at coordinate 177,104 of NZ_JBEZCZ010000004.1, read as the reverse complement.
GGGCGTCTGGCAGCAGATCGTGGCCGAAGGTGACCTGAACCGGCTGACCGGGCGGATGCTGGCCAGCTCCGCCATCGCGCTGGCCTGCTACGGGGCGGTGCTCGGCGCCTTCCACAGCCCATTGATGGCGCTCACCTCGGCGCTGAAACTGCCACTGCTGTTCCTTGTCACGTTGGCCATCTGCCTGCCCACGCTCTACCTGTTCAACCTGGTCTTCGGCGCCCGACTCTCGGTGCGGCAGTCGTTGGCGCTGGTGATGGTGGCGATCACCGTCACGTCGATGCTCGCTGTGGCGTTCGCGCCGATCAGCCTGTTCTTCCTGATCACCGCGCCCGACTACGGGTTCTTCAAGCTGCTCAACGTGGCGATCCTGGCCCTGTCGGCGCTTGTCGGGCTGCGCTTCCTGACCGGCGGCATGCAGGTGCTCAACGACCACGGCCTGCTCGCTCCGCCGGTCGCCACCGCCCAGGCCAACACCACCGCCCCGGCTGTGCCGGCCACCGCTCCGGCCGTGCCGGCAGCGGTGCCCGCCGGCTCGGTGCCGGCTGCCGCTCCGGTCGCGGGTGCGAGTGCCGAGCCGGTGGCCGTACCGGCCGGGTCGGCTCCGAACGGCGCGGTCGCCGTCGCGCCGGCGCACGTTCCGGCGCAGTGGAGCGGCCAGCCGGCCGGTGCGCCTCCCGGGGGCGCGGTGCCGGGCTATCCGCGCTCCTGGAACGAGCGCCCGGTCCGACGCGGCGAGCCGACGCAGCGGCCGGCCAGCATGACCCTGCTCTACATCTGGATCCTGCTCTTCGGTTTCGTCGGCACCCAACTGGCCTGGACGCTGCGCCCGTTCTTCGGCGACCCGGGTCAGGACTTCGCCTTCTTCCGCAGCATCGACGGCAACTTCTACGCGGAGATCCTGCGGACGATCGCCAATCTCTGAGCCTCGGCCGAACGTGAGAAACAGCTGCTTGCCGGCCTGGTTACCGGCTAGTAACGTCAGCTCATGACAATCGACTCCCGCCAGGTGGCGGCCGGCATGCTCGAAGCGGTGCCCTTCGCCCGTACGCTCGGCTTCGAATTCGTCGAGGTGGCGCCCGAGGCGGAGGGCGGGGTCCGGGCAGTCGTCCGGATGCCCGACTCGCCGGCCACCCACAACCACGTCGGCGGCCCGCACGCGGGCGCCATCTTCACCCTCGGCGAGACGGCCTCCGGCGCGGTCGTGCTGGCGGCCTTCGGGCAGCTGCTCGACCGGGCCGTGCCGCTCGCCGTCCGGGCCGAGATCGCCTACCGCAAGCTCGCCATGGGCCCGGTGCTGGCCACCGCGCGACTCGGCCGGCCGGCCCTCGACGTGATCGAGGAGCTGGAGTCCGGCCGAAGGCCGGAATTCGGCGTGGAGGTGGAGATCGCCACCGAGGACGGCACGCCGACCTCGGCGATGACGGTGATCTGGACACTGCGGCCGAACTGAACCGTGTCGCGGAGGCCGAAACGGGTTTGCCGGCCCAGCGGGATGGATAGATTCGTACCGTGCTGGGCCTACCTGCTCACGTGACCGCCTGTCTCTTCGATCTGGACGGTGTGCTGACGCAGACCGCCCGCGTACACAACGCCGCCTGGACGCAGACGTTCGACGAGTTTCTCCGGCAGCGCGCCGCCGCTTCCGGCGAGCCGTTCCAACCCTTCGATCCCGGCCCGGACTACAACCGCTACGTCGATGGCCGACCCCGTGCCGACGGCGTCCGGTCGTTCCTCGCCTCCCGCGGCATAGTGCTGCCCGAGGGCACCCCGGACGACCCACCGGACGCCGACACCGTCAACGGCGTGGGCAACCGCAAGAACGTCCTGCTGCTCCAGCGCCTGCGCGACTCCGGCGTCGAGGTCTACCCGGGGTCGGTGCGGTACCTGAAGGCCGCTGTCACCGCCGGGCTGCGCCGAGCGGTGGTGACAGCGAGCGCCAACGGCGGCGAGGTGGTCGCCGCGGCGGGGCTCGAACCACTCCTGGAGGCCCGGGTCGACGGGCTTGTCGCCCGAGCGCAGGGGCTACGCGGAAAGCCACAGCCGGACACGTTCCTCGCCGGCGCCCGGCTGCTCGGCGTGGACCCGACGCAGGCCGCCGTCTTCGAGGACGCGCTCTCCGGGGTGGCCGCCGGCCGTGCCGGTGGCTTCGGGTACGTGGTCGGCGTGGACCGGGTCGGGCAGGCGGACGAGTTGCTCGCGCACGGCGCCGACATCGTCGTGCGGGACCTCGCCGACCTGCTCGACACCGCCGATCCGGCGGCGCCGGCACGCACCGCCGCCGCGCCGCACCCGGGCACCGAAGGGGGCCTCGCGTGATCCGGGAGCGGGCCTATCCGGTCGAGCCGTGGCACGTCCGCGAGACCCGGCTGGACATGGACGTGCTGGCCCAGTCGGAGTCGGTCTTCGCGCTCTCCAACGGGCACGTCGGGCTGCGCGGCAACCTCGACGAGGGTGAACCGCACGGCCTGCCCGGCACCTACCTCAACTCGTTCTACGAGTTGCGCCCACTGCCGTACGCGGAGGCCGGCTACGGCTTCCCCGAGTCCGGGCAGACCATCGTCAACGTCACGAACGGCAAGCTGATCCGCCTGCTCGTCGACGACGAACCACTCGACGTGCGCTACGGGGAACTGCTGGCCCACGAGCGGATCCTCGACATGCGGGCCGGCACCCTGCACCGGGAGCTGCACTGGCGCTCGCCCGCCGGCCGGGAGGTCAAGGTCCGCAGCACCCGCCTTGTCTCGTTCACCCAGCGGTCGGTCGCCGCCATCAGCTACGAGGTGGAGGCCGTTGACGGCCCGCTCCGGCTGATCGTGCAGTCCGAGCTGGTGGCCAACGAGTCGCTGCCGGCGCAGAGCAAGGACCCCCGGGTGGCGGCGGTGCTGGAGTCACCCCTGCAGGCCGAGGAGGAGCTGACCACCCCGGACGGGGGGCAGCTCATCCACCGCACCAAGGTCTCCGGGTTGCGGGTCGCCGCCGCGATGGAGCACGAGGTGCACGGCCCGGATCGCACCACCATCGAGTCCGAGGGCTACCAGGACTGGGTCCGCACCACTATCGCCTGCGTGCTCAAGCCCGGCGAGAAGCTACGGGTGATCAAGTATCTGACGTACAGCTGGTCGAGTCGGCGGTCGCTGCCGGCGCTGCGCGACCAGGTCGGCGCGGCACTGGCCGGCGCCCGGCTGGACGGCTGGGACGGGCTGCACCGGGAGCAGCGCAACTACCTCGACGCGTTCTGGGACGCGTCCGACGTGCTGGTCGAGGGTGACCCGGAGGTGCAGCAGGCGGTCCGGTTCGGTCTCTTCCACGTGCTCCAGGCCGGCGCACGCGCCGAGCAGCGGCCGATCTCGGCGAAGGGGCTGACCGGTCCCGGCTACGACGGGCACGCCTTCTGGGACACCGAGATGTTCGTCCTGCCGGTGCTGACCTACACCCAGCCGAGCGCGGTGCGCAGCGCGTTGCAGTGGCGGCACAGCACGCTGGACTCGGCGCGGGAGCGTGCCGAGACGCTCAATCTCCGGGGTGCCGCGTTCCCGTGGCGGACCATCGAGGGCCCGGAATCCTCCGGATACTGGCCGGCGGGCACGGCGGCCTTCCACATCGCCGCCGACATCGCCGATGCCGCGCGCCGCTACGTCATGGTCACCGGGGACAACCAGTTCGAGCGGGAGATCGGGCTGGAGTTGCTTGTGGAGACCGCCCGGCTGTGGCGCTCGATCGGCCACCACGACCGGCACGGCGAGTTCCACATCGACGGTGTCACCGGCCCGGACGAGTACACCGCCGTGAAGAACGACAACATCTACACCAACCTGATGGCACAACGGAACCTGCTCGCCGCCGCCGACGTGGTGGTGCGCTACCAGGACGAGGCGTTCCACCTGGGGGTCACCGACGAGGAGGCGGCGAGCTGGCGGGATGCCGCCACCTCCATGCACGTCCCCTACGACGAGGAGCTCGACGTCCACCAGCAGGTCGAGGGCTTCACCCGCCTTCAGGAGTGGGACTTCACGCACACGCCGGCGGAGAAGTATCCGCTGCTGCTGCACTACCCGTACTTCGAGCTGTACCGCAAGCAGGTGGTCAAGCAGGCCGACCTGGTCCTCGCCATGCACTGGCGCGGGGACGCGTTCACCCCGGAGCAGAAGGTCCGCAACTTCCTCTACTACGAGCGCCGGACCGTCCGCGACTCGTCGTTGTCGGCCTGCACCCAGGCGGTGCTCGCCGCCGAGGTGGGTCACCCCGAGCTGGCCCACTCCTACCTGCGCGAGGCCGCGCTGATGGACCTGCACGACCTCAACGAGAACACCCGCGACGGCGTGCACATGGCGTCGTTGGCCGGCGCCTGGCTGGCCCTGGTCAGTGGGCTCGGCGGGCTCCGGGACCACGACGGCGAGCTGTCCTTCGCGCCCCGGCTCTCCAGTCGACTCAACCGGCTGGAGTTCTCGCTCCAGTGGCGCGGGCTGTCGCTGCGGGTGGATGTCCGGCCGCACCAGACGACGTACTCACTGCGTCATGGCGGCCCGGACGACGTGGTGGAGCTGCGCCACCACGACCAGGTGCTGCGGGTGACCTGCGACGAACCGGTCACGGTGCCGGTGCCGCCGGCCGAGCCGGCCGGCCCTCCGCCCGAGCAGCCACCGGGCAGGTCGCCGCTGCTGCGGCTGCCCGAACGCGTGAACGCGCAGTGACGGTCGGGGCGGGATGTTGTCCCGCCCCGACCGCCACGACTAGTCCTGGTCAGACCGGCTCGTCGGCCCCGGCAATCAGACCGGTTCGCCGGTGGACGGCCGCCCGATCGCGTCCCGGGGCGCCGCCGCCTTCGGGTCGTCGGGCAGCCGCGCCGAGGCGGCCTGGTCCCCGAAGTCCTGATCCCCGACGTCCTGGGTGCGCTCGGCGTCCTGTTCCCGCTGGGTCCGCTCGGTCAGTTGCTGCTGCCGGGAAATCTGCTGCTTGGCCATGGCGATCCTCGCGATCCGTCGGGGCGCTGTTGCGCCGACACGGTCTGCGGTCGCTCGTCGCGTACCCGACGGTCTTTTCGGCAAACGCGGCCGGCGGCGAGGTCGTCCGGGTGCGTGCGGTGCGGTGGGTGGGGTAACCCGGCGGCAGGCGAGCACCCCGGAGGTGGGCATGGACGAGCAGCGCCGCGCTGTGACAATCCCGGTCGGGGACGCCCGACTCCCCGCCGACCTGATGCTGCCCGCTCAGTCGGTCGGTGTGGTGCTCTTCGCGCACGGCAGCGGCAGCTCCCGGCACAGCCCGCGCAACGTGGCGGTGGCCCGCACCCTGAACGGTCGCGGGCTCGCGACGGTGCTCGTGGACCTGCTCAGCCCGAGCGAGGACGAGGTGGACGCCCGCACCGCCGAGCTGCGGTTCGACATCGGGTTGCTGGCCAGCCGACTGGCCGGGATCGTCGACTGGTTGGCCGGAGAGCGTCCGGCCGGCGCCGTACCGATCGGCCTGTTCGGCGCCAGCACGGGAGCCGCCGCCGCCCTGGTCGCGGCGTCGACCCGCGCGGACCGGGTGGGTGCCGTGGTCAGTCGGGGCGGTCGGCCGGACCTGGCCGGTGCCGCGCTGGCCCAGGTGCGTACCCCGACGTTGTTGCTGGTGGGCGGCCTGGACGAGGAAGTGATCACGCTCAACGAGCGGGCGCTGGCGGAGTTGGGGGAGGTCGGCGAGCTGCGGGTGATCCCCGGTGCCACCCACCTCTTCGAGGAGCCCGGCACGCTGGAGCAGGTCGCCGAGCAGGCCGGCGGGTGGTTCACCACGCACCTCCGCTGAGGATCAGCCCGGGGACGTGCGGGCCGAGGCCGAGCGACGCTGTTGGACGGTGTCGATGACGCGCCACAGGACCGCGGTGATCGGGACGCTGACGAACGCGCCGGCTATCCCCGCGATCAGCGTGCCGGCGGTGACCGCCACCAGGATCACCGCCGGGTGCAGGCGGACCTGTCGCTTCATGACCAGCGGCTCCAGCAGGTTGCCCTCGATCTGTTGCACGGCGATCACGGCGGCCAGGGTGAGCAGTGCGGTGGTGGGGCCCTTCGCGGCCAGCGCCACCAACACCGCGACCGCACCGGCCACCGTCGCTCCGATGATCGGCACGAAACCGCCGAGGAAGGTGATCAGCGCCAGCGGCAGGGCGAGCGGCACGCGCAGCACCACCAGAGCCAACCCGATGCCCAGCGCGTCGATGGCGGCGATGAACATGGTGCCCCGGCTGTACGCGCCCAACGTCTGCCAACCGGCCCGGCCGGCCTCGGCCAGCACCGGCTGGGTCGTGCCGGACACCCGCGACAGCACCCAGTGCCACATCGACCGGCCGTCCTTGAGCAGGAAGAAGAGCAGCACCAGGGCGAGCAGCGCGGAGCCGAACACCTCGGTGGCGGTCCGCGCCCCGGCGACCGGGTCCGGCGAGCTGCCGCTGAGGCCCTGCCGGGCCTGGTCGACCAGCCGGTCCAGCTGTGCGTCGCTGACCGGCAGCGTGGACGTCACGAAGTCCCGGCTGCGCTCGACCCCCTCGGTCAACTGTTGGCTGAGCTGGTCGAACTGGCTGGCGGTCAGGTTCCACACCAGGGCGCCGACACCGACCAGGATGCCGAGCAGCAGCAGTACGGTGCACAGTGCGGCAAGCGCCGCCGGCAGACGCAGCCGGCGCAGCAGGAGCAGCACCGGGTCGAGCAGTGCGGTGAGGAAGATGGTGGCGGCCAGCGCGATGGCCAGCGGTGCCAGCAGGACGGCGATCCGGCCGAGCAGGTAGAGACCGGCGATGACCACCACCAGGCAGGCGCTCCACGACACCGCGGTCCGGACCAGCCAGGGCAGTGCCGCCCAGGTCTGGCGTGGTCCGGAGTCGCCGGTTGTCGCGTCGGGTCCCTCTGTCGCCATGTCGGTCCTCCTCGATCTCGGCGAGGTCGGTACCCAACCGGTGACGTGCTGACACCCGTACCGGTGCGCTGCCGCTGCCCGCGCGGATCGTACGCCGGCCGACGCCGCCCGGTGGGGTGTTCGTTAGTGCTGTTGCTGCTCGTGGAGTTCGTCCACCGAACTGGGCCGGCCGCTCAACGCGTCGCGTATCCGGTCGACCAGACCGATGCCGGGGGCGAGCAGCCGGTTCGCCGGTGGATGGTCCGGCGCGCCCGGATGGGGCCGGGTGGGGCCGATCCGCTTGACCGCCAGCACCCTGTCGGCCGCGTCGATCAGCTCCTCCCGGGCCGTCGCGGCACGCAGTCGGGGGAAGAGTTCGTTCTCCTCCTCCCGTACGTGCTGCCGGATGGTGTCGGTCAGGTGGGCGAGGAGTTCGTCGAAGCGGGGGTCGGACGGGTCGACGGACTCCCACTGCTTCATGGTCCGCTCGGCGTCGGCGTGCTCGGAGATCTCCCGGTCGGCGATCTCGTCACCGTCGGGCAGTGCCTTGCGCGCGATCGGATAGACGTACGCCTCCTCGGCCACCGTGTGGCGGACGAGTTCGGCGATCACCACGTCGGCGAGACGGCGGCGGTGCTCGGGGGTGCCCTGCCGGGTCTCCAACTCGACAAGGAGTGTCTCGACCTCACGATGGTCGGCGACCAGGAGGTCGACGACGTCGTGGTCGTCGGCGGTCTCTCGGTTACTCATCTGACGGCCCCTTACCGGTTGCGGATCGGTGGGAGGTGTGTGGCCCTGGTACCCCCACGGGGCTGCGCAAACCTACGGATGACGATGGGTTCCACGGTGCCGCTGGTGCCGGTGGTGCGGGGCCGGCACGGTTGCCCTGGCGCCGTCGGGGTAACCGCCGCCATGGCCGACGACCGCCCACCCGCCGACCGCGAGCAGTCGCGGCTCGACGACGCCGCCGAGCGGAGCGGCCGGGCGGTCCGGCGGGCGCGACACCGCGGCGGGAAGGCAGGCCGGATCCGGGCCCGGCAGTGGGAGGTCACTCTGGTGATCTCTCTTCAGGCCGGGTTGGCCGCGGCGATCGCCGCTCTGCTCGCCAAGCATCTGCTCGGCCCCGGCGCGCACGTCTTCGCTCCCGCCGCCGCCGTCGGAACGATCGCCACCGCCATCGGTCAGCGGGCCCGTCGGACCTTCGCGCTGCTGGCCGGAGTGGCCCTGGGCATCATCATCGGCGACACGCTGCGTTTCGTCCTCGGCTCCGGCCCGTGGCAGACCGGCGTGGTGGTCGCACTGGCCATCGCCACCGCGCTGCTGGTGGCCGGGAAGGGCGGTCCGCTTGTCGGTCAGGCCGGCGGTACCGCGGTGCTGATCGCCACGCTGGCCCCGATGGAGAGAGGCCTGGAGCTGCCCCGGATCTTCGACGCGCTGGTCGGCGGGGGTGTCGGCCTGGTGGTGGTCGCACTGCTGTTGCCGATCAACCCCCTGCGCGTGCTGGACCGGGCCGCTGCGCCGATCTACGCGACTCTCTGCGGGCAACTCGACGAGTTGTCGCACGCGATGCGGGCGCGTGACGGCGAGCGGACGATGCGCGTCCTGGAGCGGCTGCGGGACACCGACGACGACCTGAGTCGGCTGCACGACGCGCTCAGCGGCGCCGAGGAGGTGGTGACCATCGCGCCGGTCCGCTGGCACCGCCGCCAGCAGTACCACAGGTACGCCCGCACCGCGGACCACCTGGAGCGGCTGCTGCTGGACAGCCGCGGGTTGGCCCGCTGGTCGACGACCGCGTTGCAGTACGACGAGCCGATCCCACCCGAATTGCCGGACGCGATGAGCCGACTGGGCCAGGCGGTGGCAGCGATGCGGACGGAGCGCCGGGTCGGTGAGTACCCCCAGCACACCCGCCGGTTGGTCGAGCAGTGCGCCGAGTTGGCCGGGCGGGCCTCCCAGAGCGGGGTCAAGTCGTTCGGCGAGGCAATCGTCACCGGGCTGCGTACCTCGGCCAGCGACCTGCTCCGGGCGGCCGGCTACGAACCCGACGACGCCAACCGGATCGTGCGTCGGGCGGCCGGTGCCGGCGAGGCCGAGGTCCACCCACCGGTCCATCGACAACTGCGGCGGATCCGTCCGACGCGAGCCGCCCGGTTTCGTCGGCGTGCGCACCTGGCCGCCCGGATGCGCAACGATGGCCGGGCCGGCCTCCCCGCGAGGGAGAGACCGGCCCGGTGAGCTGGCTGGGTCAGGAGGAGTAGCCGCGTTCGGCGATCCAGTTGGCGACCTTCGGCAGGCTCATCCAGTACTCGCCCAGCGCCGGGTCGGCCGGGTCGGCGACCCGGAGGGTGTCACCACCGTCGCGGTAACCGACGAGGGTCAGGTAGTGGCCGCCCTCGTACGAGTGCGGGTTGCCATCGGTGTCCACTGTGGTGCCCATGATGTTGGCCACCACCGGTCGACCCGCGTCCACCGCGGCCACCACGTCCCGGCGGAGCTGCTCGACCTGGTCGGGACGGGCCACCGCGTCACGGATCTCGGTGGTCCGGTACTTGCCGCCGGTCAGTTCGTTCAGGACCCGCGTGGTGTCCAGGGCCGACGGGGTGCCCGCCTCGGTGGTGCCCAGCAGTTTGGCCACCGCGTCCTGGGAGAGCGCCTTGCCCTGGGCGGACAACGCGATCCGCGTCGCGGCGGGGCCGCAGTAGAAGAAGTTCGGCTGGGCCTGGTAGTCGATGCTGAGGATCCGCTCGGCGGACCGATCGGGCTGGCTCGACGACGTCGGCGTGGTCTGCGCCGCCTGCGCGGCCACCGCCGGGCCGAGGGCGCAACCGCCGGCGACAAGCAGGCCGACGACGGACAAACCGCTCTTCTGGACGATCGGGTTCATGATCGAGTCTCCGTTCGGGGGTTGGTGCGCCTCCGACCGGGCGGAGGGCAGCAGCACCGGGAATGGCGCTCGGCTCAGCACGGGGCGACGACCGGCGGCCGGCTGTCGGCCGTGGGCGTACCGGATGCGTAACGGGTCGGTGGTGGCTGGCATTCCGGCAGCCCGGGTGCCGCGAACAGGGGAAACGACCACCGGCGGGGTGGGATTCCGGTGGCCCCTCACGGTCCGCCGCCGGGGCGGGTGCGACCGAGCAGGATATGCCACCGCAGCGGATAAATCGGTCAGCGGGGGGTGCGTCGGCGATGGCCCGCACGCCACGGGGTCGAAGCCGCACGCCGGCAAGATCCGCACAACTTCGGGGATGTTGCTGCCTCCACCGCACTTGAGGCAGCAACATCCCCGAAGTTGTCGGCTCCTGAGCCGGAGTCAGAGGCTCCCGAGCAGACCGGTGACGGTGATCTCGATGACGACCCGTTCCGGATTCGGGCGCGGGGGTCGATACCGCTCGGCGTAGCGGCGCTCCGCGTCCGCCACGGCGGCCGGATCCGACCGCAGCACCGCGCGGCCCTCGATGGTCAGCCAGCGGCGGCCGTCCACGTGGCAGACCGCCACCGCCGCGCCCGCCGCACCGGCGGCGGCAACCTGCCGGGCCTTGCGGGAGCCGCCGGAGGTGATGACCCGGGCCAGCCCGGCCGCCGGGTCGAGGGTCACCCCGACCGGTACGACGTGCGGGGTCCCGTCCGCACGAATCGTGGTCAGCGTGGCGAGGTGCCGTTCCGCACAGAAGGCGACAACGCGCTCGTCGTGCACGTCCAACCGATGATCGCCCGCCATGCCCGTCCCCTGTTCACCGAAGCGACCCCGATCATGGCACGCTGCGACGTACGCGATCGGCGTCCGGCGGGGAATCCGGCTGGCCGGGTAGTTGGCGGCCGGCGGTCCGGCGCTGGTGCGCCAGCCGGGTTAGGTAGATCAGCGCGGCGGCCAGGACGCCCATGTCATCCAGGTAGATCGGGTCCGGCAGCACGTCCACCGGGAAGATCGTGTAGATCAGCGCACCGTAGAAGGCGACCTTGCCGCCCGCGCCGAGCCCGGTGAGCATCCGTCGCGTACGCACCACGCGCACCGCCAGCACCACGGCACCGACAAGCGTGCCGAGCGCCAGGATGCCGGCGATCACCACGAGGACCCACGCCTGTCGGGACATGCTGTCACGCTAACCCACCCGGCGTCGGGCGGCTCAGAACGGCGGGGCCGCCACGCGGCTCAGCACGCGGGAGCCGCCACGCGGCTCAGCACGCGACGACCGCCACGCGGCTCAGAACGCCGGCACCGCCGCACGGCCGCGAGCGGTCACCTTGTTCTCCCGGGTCTGCTCGACCGACGGCCGGGCAACCTCGCTGAGCGGCAGCACCGACGCCGAATCGGCCACCCGTCGCCCGGTGGCGGCGTGGGCCTCCTCGCGCAGGCTGCGGGCCGCCGCGACGGCCAACTCCGCCGCCCGCCAGGCGACCTGCTCCTGCTCCCGGGCCGCGGCGTGCCGGGCCGCCAGATTGTCCCGAATCGCCCGCCGGAGCACCAGCTCCTGCGCGACCGGGTGCAGCCGCGGGTCCCAGCCGTCGCGGTGCGCGAAGACATCGCTGAGCTGCTCCACCGACAGCTCCCGCCGCCAGTACGCGTCCAGCGCGGCACGGTGCAGGTAACGCTCGCGGTCCGCGTACTCGGCGGGGGTGCGGGCGGTCTGCGGCAGTGGCATGGCGGCTGCCGCACCGAGCCGCCGGACTGCTGCCTCCGCCGCCTCGTACGCCTCCCAGGCTGTCTCGACCGCCTCCTGCGCGGCCACCCACTCGGTGCGACGGCGCTGGGCGGTGGTGGTCGCCCGCGCGGCGGCCACCGCGACTTCCTGCGCGTAGCGGCTCTGCTCCCGCTCCTCCTGTGCCTGCTCGAGTTGGCTCGGCATTGCCGCGCGGCGGATCCGGGCACCCGGGTCGAGCCGGAGCCGGCCGGGCCGTAGCAGCAGAGCCGAGACAGCGACGCCGACCACCCCGAGCAGGCTCAGCCAGATGACGGCAGCTCGGGAGACGTCGGGTAGGGCGGCGGAAAGGATGGTTTGCATGATCAGCACCTCGCGGTCGAAGGCGGGTATCGACGGGTGGCAGAGGAGCCCGAGGAGCACCGGTCGGCCGGGTGCCGGGGTCAGACCCGTCGGGGGCGACTCAGCCGCCGCGACGGATTACCCGGGACCGGGCCCCGGAGTGTGCCGGGCCAGGATCAGCGGGTGGGTGGGCCGCGTCGGGCGGGAGCGCCACGGCCGGGATCGAGGGCCGGCGCATGACCCGGGCCCTGGACGATCGGCCCGGCCGGTGCGGCGGTGTCGACCTGGCCGGTCGGTCGGGCGGCAGCGGGCTGCGCCACCGACCGCTCGGTGACCGGCGTGGCATCGGGGCGGACACTTGCCACCCGGCTGCTCACGGCACTGGGCCGCAGCTGCGTCGAGGCGGGCGGTGGGGTCGCGGCGAGGGCGCCGCCCAGGCCGACCGCGAGCACCAGCGCGGTGATCGCCAGCCGGGTCAGCTCACGCAGTGACCGCAGCACAGCCCAGCGGGCCGGGCGGACGAACACTGCGGACGACACCCCACCAACCTATCGCCTGCCCCGGCATGCCGCAGCACGGCGACGGCCCGGTCCGGCGTGACCGCCACCACCCCGCACACAGTGGACGACGACTGTCACAGCCGGAAACGGGCGGTGCCCCCGGCCGGATCGGTCCGATCGGGGGCACCGCGCGTCGTTCGGTTGGCGTCGCCGGTGACGAATGGTCGCCCCGCGGCGGGTCGTGGTCAGCCGCCGGAGCCGAGCACCGGCGGCGCGGCGTCCGCGCCGTCGCCCCACACCATCTCGTCCTCGGTCAACCAGGTCAGCCGCTCGTCGGAGTCGTCGTCCTCCGACCGACCCCGCCCGCCCAGCACCCCGGAGCCGTTGCGGGCCGAGCCACCGGTCGTCGCGGCCCGGCCGCCGCTGCCGCCACGCTGGCCGTCCATGCTGCGCCCGATGCCGTTGGCGGAGCGGGCTTCGGCCGGGGGCGCTCCACCGGACGGACGAGCCGAGGTGGTGGGCGTGCCGCTCGAACCGGCGAGCGCGGCGGTGCGCAGGACACCGCCGGCCGGTGACCCGCCCGGCGTGCCGTAGAGCAGCCCGGGGCCGACGCCCGCGCTGGCCGGCACCGTGGCCGACCCGGTCAGACCGGCCAGCCCGGCGGCGGCGCCCCCGGTGAGCAGTGCGCCGCCGACAAGCGGATCCGCGCCGGCGAGGACGGTGCCGCGGGAGTCGTAGTCGCTGACAGCGCCGAGCGGGCCGGTGGTCACGGCGGGCCTGCCACCGGTGCCCGAGCCGTCACCGACGCCAGGTGGCGGGGCGGCGCGCTCAAGCCTCGAGACTGTCGCGTCGCCGGTGTGCGCGGTGACGTTGCTGCTGCCGGGCCCGGCGCTCGCCTTGGCGACGGCCGAAACGCTCTGTGGCGTCGTCGGCTCCGTGTTGATCCGGTTCGGGGTGTCCGGGTCGGGCAGCGGGGGGTCGACCACCCGGTCGTACGCGGAGATCTCGTAGCCGCTGGCCAACTCGGCCACCAGGTTGACCATCCGCTGGTGGGCCTTCTCCTGCTCCTGCTTGTCCTGCTGGTGACCGACGATGCCCATGACCATCGCACCGGGCAGACCGAAGGTGACGGCACCCTTGATCGTGCCGGAGATCGCCTTGTCGTTGTCGTCGGTCTCCTCGGGGCTCTCGGCCTCCTTGTGGGCGGTGCGCAGGTGCTCGGCCATCATGGTCAGCCCCTGCTTGATGCCCGCCATCCCCTCGCCCAACGCGTCGGAGTGGGCGACGATCAGACTGAGCCGCCGGTGGAACTCCCGGCCGGCCGAGCCCGTCCAGGTGTTGCCGAGCTTTTCCAGGTCGCCGCTCAACTCCCGGCCGAGACCGTCGAGGACGCCCTTGAGCTCGGCCCACTGGGCGGCGACGCCCTCGATCTGCTCCGGCTTGCCGGCCATCACGCCGTCGTACAGCTCCTGGTGGCTGCTGCCCTGGTAGCGCTGGGTGTACTCAGACACTGCCGTTCTCCTTCGGCTGCAACGCCCGATCGACACCGGACAGCGCGGCGGTCACGTCGGTGGCGTTGGCGGCGTTGCGCGCCTCGGCGGTGCGGTAGTTGGTCAGGATCGTGCTCGTCGCCTGCTGCGCGGCCAGCACCGCCTGCCGGATCCGCTCGGCCTGGTCGACATAGGACTGGTGGACCTCGGTGTAGCGACGCGCCTTGTCGGTGGCGTCGAAGAAAGCACCAAGTGCCGGAGGGCGGCACTGCATCTCGGAGTTGAGCTTGCGCAGCACCGTCTCGACCTGACTCAACCGCGACGCGAGGTGCTGGTGAAAGTCCTCAAGGGACAGCAGGTCGACTTCCGTACGCCCGGTCATGGCAACATCCCCGTCGTTCTGGTTGACAACCGTCAGCGACATTCAGGTTAGTCCACAGCCGCGATTCGGTGCGACCCGTCGCGGCTGCTCAGCCGGCGGCCCCGGTCGATCCCCCGGGCATCCCGCCGCCCGCCCCGCCGGCCGGTGGGGCTGCCGGCGGGGGCGCGGCTGCCGGCGGTGCGGCAGGTGCCGGTGCGTCGGGCGAGAAGACGGCCATCGCGTCCTCCTGGGTCAGGGTGGGCCCGGTCGGGATCAGTGCGAGCAGCGAGCCGGGCACCGCGAGCGGGGTGACCCCGCCGTAGCCGAGCACAGCCAGGGTCTCCGCCGAGCCGAGCGGGTACCGGATGCCCTGCGGGCTGATCAGGTAGATCGTCGACCCGGCGGCACCGGACCCGCTGGTCCCGGCACCGGGCGAGGCCTGCGCGATGACGCCCTTGCCACCGGGCAGCAGCACCGCCTCGGCGGTGCGTACGGCGTCCCGCCTGGTCTGGGGCACCGGCACCGGCCCCGGGTCGCTCGCGGTCAGCTCGGTCGGCGCCCGGTCGAACACTTCCAGGGTGGTGGTCGGCGGGCCGCCCGCGCTGCCCGCCCGGTACGTCGCGCAGAGCGCGGTCTGACCGGGCCTGGCCGGGTAGACGGCGGGCAGCGTCGCCGGCAGCCCCTCCTCGTCCACCCGCTGCTCGACGTACAGTTCGCCGGCCTGGTCCGGGGTGATGTCGGTGATCTGGCCACCGCCCCGGACCATCAACAGAGCGGTGATCTCACTGACCGGGGCGAGACCCTCCCGGGTCAACACGTAGTGCTGCCCGGCGGCGCTGAACACCTGACCGATGACCGCCGGTCGGCCGGCCACCCTGCGTACGCTGCTCTCCCCCTCGCCGGGCAGTGCCGGCTTGCGCAGCGGTGGCCCGGCCGGCACGGCGTTGAGCAGTTGCTGACCGACCCGTAGCGGAGTGGCGCGGGACATCTTCAGCGCCGTGATCGTCGGGTCCCCGTCAAGCACCTGGAGTCGGGTGTTGTTGGCGAGCAGGTAGCGCTGACCGTCCACCTCGACAAGCACCGAACGGTCACCCAGCGGCACGCCGCCGGACAGCGCCCGGTCGATCACCACCTTGGTGCTGGAGCGCGCGGGGTCGACCGGGTCGGGCACGTCGCAGACCGACCAGGGCAGGCCGGTCAGCGACTTGCGGTCCGGCAGGGCGTCCGGTGCCCCGACGATGCCGAGGGTGAGCCCGCGCGGCCGGTCCCGCAGTGCGGCCTGGGACATCGTCCGCGCCGTCGCATCCGGCTTGTTCAGCACCAGACGGGCCGAGGTGTAGTTGAGCGTCGGATGCAGCCGCCCGTTCAGGAACACGTACGTCGCGCCGGTCTCCCGTTCGATGACCAGGGTCTGGTCGTTCAGTGGCGCGGTGCCACCGGTGAACTGGCCGTAGGCGCCAACCCCACCCAGCACGACGGCCGCGGTGATGACACTGCCGAAGACGGCCATGCCGAGCCGTCGCATCGGCAGGTTGGTGGTCTCCGGGTCGCCCGACAGCAGCGCGGAGACGATCCGGCGGGTGACGAAGCGGTACGCCTGCACCTGATCGCGGCGGGTCCGCATGACTTACCTCCGGCAGGGTGGATCCGCGACGATCAGGTCGGGGCGCCGTCGCGGGCTTCCCTACGATAAGGGGCCGACGGAGGTTCGTCGGGACCACCGCTCGTGGCCGGCACCGGACCGACCCGGTGCCCAGCCGTGCCGTGCAGGAGGGACAGTCAGCGATGACGCAGGTTCAGGTGCGACAAGCCCGAGCGGCCACGGCCCCGTCCGACGGGGCGACGCGACCGACGCCGCCGATCGACCGACCCGGCCGTGGACGCGTCGGTCCGGTGCTCGTCGGGCAGCTCGTCGTACTGGAGTTGTGCGTGGTCGGCGTGTGGGCCGCGTCGGCCGGGCCCAGCTGGCTGCTCGGCGCGGCGACCGCTGTGGCGGTGCTGATCCTCGCCGCGACCTTCGCCCGCCGAGGGGGCCTCTGGTGGTTCGAGGACCTGCTGCTGCGGGGGCGGTTGCGGCGGCGCGGCGAGCGCGCGTCGGCCGCGCTGGGCGGCGGCACGGCCGGCGACCCACGGTTGGCCCCGCTCGCCCCCGAGCTGAGCGTGATCGAGTTGACCGACCGCGGCACCCGGCTCGGCATCGGGCGCGACGACGAGGGGTGGTTCGCGGCGGTCGCACTACAGCCCACCGGCGGGGCGACCGCCGGTTCGGTGGAGGCGTCCACGGTGGACGAGGTGTTGCGGGTGCTCACGGACTTCAGCGCCCCGGTCTCGCGTACCCAGGTGGTCGCACACACCCTGGTCTGGTACCCGGCGCCCGGCGCTCCGCCGGCGGCGCACCGGACCGTCTGGGTGGCGCTGCGGCTGACCGTCGGCGACGCGCGGGCCGAGGCGGTGAGCCGGGGCGGCGGGCTCGCCGGCGTGCACCGGACGGTGGCCGCCGGGATCGGTCGGCTGGGAAAGGCGCTGACCTCGGCGGGCCTGGCCCATCGACCGCTCACCCGCGACGAGCTGCGCGCGGCCATCGTCTCGGCCGCCGGGCTGGACCTGGGGCCGGAGGTGCCGGCGGAGACCTGGCAAGGGTTGCGCGGCGGCGGCTGGACCCACCGTTGTCTGGTGCTGCGTGGCCGAACGGAGGTGCCGCTCGGCCCGCTCGTGGAAGCGGTCACCGCGACCTCCGCGCCGTCGCACACGGTGGCCACGACGGTGTCGGCCGACGGCCGGGTGGCGTCGCCGCTGCTGCGGGTCGCGGCGATGGACAACCACGTCGAGGCGTTGGTCAAGGTGGTCCGGGACATCGCGCAACGCACCGGCACGTCCACCCGGGCCATGGACGGTCAGCACGGACCGGGCGTCTACGCCACCGCGCCCGTCGCGTCGGCGCTGGGCGCCACCACCCGTCCGCAACAGCGCTGACCGGTGTCGCGACCGGGGGCGGTCAGGGCCGGAGGTTGACGATCCAGCCGTAGAGCCCGCAGACCCAGAAGGCGAGCGGAACCAGCGAGATGATCAGCATGATCTCGGCGATGTCGAGCAGCCGGCCCCAGACCGGCGAGATGCGCTTGCCGGCGACGGTCAGGCCGTAGATCAGGCTGACCACCGCGGCCAACACCAGCCCGCCGAGGATCAGGCCGAGCTGGACCGGCAGCGACCCGCCGGCGAAGGTCGTCGCGGCGGCCAGGCCCAACCCCACGGTGCCGGCCAGCAGCACGGGGGTGCGCTGGGCGCGGCCCAGCAGCGGTCGGGCCCGCAGCAGCGACAGCAGAGCCAGCACCAGACACAGCAGCACCGCCGACAACCGCCCGTCCAGGGCGAGCACGATCTGCGCGCCGAGCACAAGTACCGAGACGGTCCACAGCAGACCCGTCATGAACTGGTCGGCGCGTTCGCTGCGCTGGAGCACCTGCCGGCCGTCGACGGACTCGCTGTCGGTCTTCAGGTCCTCCGGGCCCGTCGGGATCGAGGGCACCGGCAGTCGCGCCAGCCGGTAGGCAGCCATCGGCAGTGCCGGCACCACGGCGAACGCGACAGCCGCCACCACCGCGGCGGAGGCCGGCGCGTCGAGGTCGAGGACCAGGCTGAGCAACGCGCCCAACCCGGTCGCGGCCGCCACCCCGATCGCGGCGAAGAAGAGCGGATACCTGTCACCGACCGCGAGCACGGCGACCGCACCGGCGACCACCGCCGCTGTCGCGGCGAGCAGGACGTGCGGGCTGGCCAGCTCGGTCAGTGGGCGATCGCCGGCGAGCAGCAACAGGCCGCCGACGGCGGCATGCCCCAGGGCGACCATGGCCAGCACCGCGCCGGTGCGGCTGTCCCCGGCGGCCCGGGACAGCACCGCCGAGCCGACAAGCAACGCCACCGCCACCAGCAGGGCGGCCAGCGCGCCAGGCAGGTGCGGCGGGCCCGCGAAGAGCGCGGCGAGCGCGCCGGCGCCGAGCGCCGACGCCGCGAACACCACAGCGAAGGACCGGGTCGCGCCGACCTGCCAGGCACCGGGGCGTTGGTTGGTCGCGGTGGCGACGGCATCCACCACGTCGTCGAACACGATCTCCGGGGCCGCCGCGGACCGGGGGTTGAAGTAGAGCACCTCACCGTCGCGGACACTGAGCTGCGCGGCGGTACGACCACCGTCCAGCGGCGCACCACCCAACCTGGACAGTGCCCAGCCGCCGTGCCGCGCCCCCTCGTCGGCCATGTCCTCGCCCGCGTACAGCAGCAGGGTGGGCAGCAGGTCGGCCATCGGCACGTCCGACGGCAGGGCCAGGTCCATCCGGGTACGGGGAGCCACGATGGTGATCCGGCTCAGCCCACCGGTCGCCGTCTTCGTCGCCACAGTGGCCTCCAGGTGTGCGTCGGTGTTCGGCTGGCCGGGTTGCCGCGCTGCGGGACCACCGCGCCCACGGCAGATTACCTACGATGGCGGACGCGTACGATGCCCACCCGCGGGCTCCGGCCCGCGGCGGCACGTCATCGGGCCGCTTCTGGGGGAGGAGACAGCCGTGAGCACTGTGGTGTTCCGCCGGCTCCCGCGTCAGCCGGGACCGGCTCTACCGCGCGGTGAGGTGCTGCTGGAGTCCCCTCCCGAGCTGCCCGAGCCGACGCCCCGCGGGATGGGGCAGCTGCTCATGATCCTGCCGATGTTCTGCGGGGTCGGCGCGATGGCGTTCCTCTACGCCGGCAAGGGCGGCGGCATGATGACGTACGTCGCAGGTGGCCTCTTCGGCGTCTCGATGCTCGGCATGGCGATCGGCTCGCTGGCCAACAACGGTGGCAAGGACAAGGCCGAACTGAACGCCGACCGGCGCGACTACATGCGCTACCTGGCCCAGATGCGCAAGCGCACCCGACGTGCCGCCGAGCAGCAGCGGGCGGCGATGACCTGGCGGCACCCGGAGCCGGACGCGCTCTGGTCGATCGCGGCGTCCCGGCGACTCTGGGAGCGACGGACCACCGAGGACGACTTCGGCGAGACCCGGATCGCGCTCGGCCCGCAGCGCCTGGCTGTGGAGATCGTCCCGCCGGAGACGAAGCCGGTGGAGGACCTGGAGCCGATGAGCGCCATCGCGCTGCGCCGGTTCGTCCGCGCCCACTCCACAGTCCCGGAGTTGCCGACCGCGTTGTCGGTGCGCGCGTTCAGCCGGGTGGTGCTGCGGGGCGACCGCGGGCCCGTGCTCGACCTGACCCGGGCGGCACTCGGGCAGTTGGTCACCTTCCACGCCCCGGACGACCTGGTGGTCGCGGTTGTCGCCGCGCCCGACCGGCAGCCCTCCTGGAACTGGGTGAAGTGGCTGCCGCACGCGCACCACGGTGCCCGGACCGACGCCGCCGGCGCCCGTCGGCTGGTCTTCGCCAGTCTCGCCGAGGCCGAGGCGTCGCTCGCCGCCGAGTTGGCCGGACGGCCCCGGTTCGCGCCCGAGGCGAAGCCGCTGACCACCGCCCCGCACCTGGTCGTGGTGATCGACGGCGGTGAGGTCTCGCCGACCTGCCAACTGGTGGGTCCGGGGCTGCTCGGCACCACGGTGATCGACCTCTCCGGGACGGTGCCCCGCGACGCCGGTCGCTGGCTGCTCTGCCTCGACGCGGCCGACGGCAGGTCGCTCGACCTGGTGCGCGGCAGCTCGTCGTCGCCACTGGGTCGCCCCGACCAGCTCAGCGCCGAGGCGGCCGAGGGGCTGGCCCGGCAGATCGCCCCCTACCGACTCTCCCAGCAGCAGGCCAGCAGCGACGAGCCGTTGGCCCGCAGCACGGAGCTGCCGGACCTGCTCGGCGTGGGCGACGCCGCGACAGTGGACGTGCAGCACACCTGGCGCCCGCGCGGTCACCGGGACCGGCTGCGCATCCCGCTCGGCGTCGGCCCGGACGGCAACGTGGTCGAGCTCGACTTCAAGGAGTCGGCGCACGAGGGCATGGGCCCGCACGGCCTGGTGATCGGCGCCACCGGCTCCGGCAAGAGCGAGCTGCTCCGGACGGTGGTGGCCGCCCTGGCGGTGACCCACTCGTCGGAGGAGCTCAACTTCGTCCTTGTGGACTTCAAGGGCGGCGCGACGTTCGCCTCGTTGGAGGCGCTGCCGCACACCAGCGCGGTGATCACCAACCTGGCCGACGAGCTGCCGCTCGTCGACCGCATGCGCGACGCGCTCGCCGGCGAGATGGTGCGCCGGCAGGAGTTGCTGCGGGCCGCGGGCAACTACGTCTCCCGCTTCGAGTACGAGAAGGCGCGGGCCGCCGGTGAACCGCTGGCCCCGATGCCCAGCCTGCTGATCATCTGTGACGAGTTCAGCGAGCTGCTCGCCGCCAAACCCGACTTCATCGACCTGTTCGTGATGATCGGCCGGTTGGGCCGGTCGCTGGGCGTGCACCTGCTGCTGGCCAGTCAGCGACTCGAAGAGGGCAAGCTGCGTGGCCTGGACACCCACCTGTCGTACCGGATCGGTCTGCGGACCTTCTCGGCCGTGGAGAGCCGGATCGTGCTCGGCGTGCCGGACGCGTACGAGCTGCCGAACGCGCCGGGCCACGGTTACCTGAAGACGGACACCAGCACCATGCTGCGGTTCCGGGCCGCGTACGTGTCCGGGGCGTACCGGGCGCCGGGGCAGCAGGCCGCCGCGTCACAGGCGCTCGTGCAGCGCAGGATCGTGCCGTACGGCCTGGACTTCGTCGCGGCACAGCTCCCGCAGATGCCGGTGGACACCGCGCCGGAGCCCGAGCAGCCGGCCGACGGCAAGGCCGTGGCGATGCTCGACGTGCTGATCGGCCAGCTCAAGGGTCGGGGCCGTCCGGCACACCAGGTGTGGCTTCCACCGCTGGCCGACCCGCCGGGCCTGGGTGAGCTGCTCGGCCCGTTGGCCGTCGACCCGACCTACGGGTTGTGCACCGCGTCCTGGCCCGGGCGCGGGCGGCTGACAGTGCCGGTCGGGGTGGTGGACCGCCCGTACGAGCAGCGCCGTGACCCGATGATGGTCGAGCTGGCCGGGGCCGGCGGCAACGTGGTCATCGTCGGCCGGTCGTTGAGTGGCAAGAGCACGATGCTGCGTACGCTGCTCGCCTCGCTGGCGCTCACCCACACACCACGTGAGGTGCAGTTCTTCTGCCTGGACTTCGGCGGAGGCGCGCTGCGCAGCCTGGAGCGCCTGCCGCACCTGGCCGGGGTCGCCGGTCGCCGGGACGTCGAGGCGGTCCGCCGGACGGTGGCCGAGGTGGTCGCCATCCTGGACGACCGGGAGACGCGCTTCGCCCAGCACGGCATCGACTCGGTGGCCAGTTACCGTCGTCGCCGGGCGGCCGGCGAGTTCGCCGACGACCCGTTCGGTGACGTGTTCCTGGTGGTGGATGGTTGGAACACGGTGCGCCAGGAGTACGAGGAGCTGGAGCAGACCATCACCACGCTTGCCAACCGGGGCCTCGGTTTCGGCGTGCACGTGGTGCTCACCGCGGTGCGGTGGGCGGAGATCCGGATCAACATGCGTGATCTGCTCGGCACCAAGCTGGAGCTGCGTCTCGGTGACGCGTCCGAGTCCGAGATCGACCGTCGCGCGGCGATGAACGTGCCGGAGAAGGCGCCCGGCCGTGGCCTGACCCGCGACAAGCTGCACTTCCTCACCGCCGTCTCGCGGCTCGATGGTCGTCGGGACATCGACGACCTGGGCGAGGCGTCGGTGGCCCTGGCCGGGCACGTGGCCGCCAACTGGCCGGGTCGTCCGGCGCCGAAGGTGCGGCTGCTGCCGCGCCGGCTGCCGGTGGCCGAGCTGGCCCGGATCATCGATCGGTCGGCGCCCGGTCTGCCGATCGGCGTCAACGAGTCGGCGCTCGCGCCGGTCTACCTGGATCTGGCCAACGAGCCGCACCTGACGGTCTTCGGCGACGCCGAGTGCGGCAAGACCAACCTGCTGCGGCTGATCGCCCGGGGCATCACCGAGCGGTACACGCCCGCGCAGGCGCGGCTGGTGATCGCCGACTACCGGCGTGGCCTGCTGGGCGCGGTGGAGGGCGATCACCTGCTCGACTACGCCCCGTCCAACCAGGCGTTCGCGCAGGGGCTCGCGTCGATCCGCAGCGCGCTGTCCAACCGGCTGCCCGGCCCGGACGTGACCACCGCCCAGCTGCGCGATCGCAGCTGGTGGAAGGGCCCGGACCTGTACATCCTGGTGGACGACTACGACCTGGTGGCCTCCGGTGGCAGCAACCCGCTCAGCGCCCTACAGGAGTTGCTGCCGCAGGCGCGCGACATCGGCCTGCACCTGATCGTCACCCGTCGCGTCGGCGGCGTGTCCAGGGCGCTCTACGAGCCGGTGCTCCAGCGGCTGCGCGAACTGGACTCGCCGGGTCTGCTGATGTCCGGCAACCGGGAGGAGGGCGCCGTCTTCGGCACCCTGCGACCGAGCCCGCAACCGCCGGGCCGGGGCACCCTCGTCCGCCGACGCGATGGCCAACAGCTGATTCAGACCGCCTGGTCCGATCCGTCCTGACGGGACGGTCAGGGCTGGGCTGGTTCGGTAACGCGCGGCGTACCGCCACATCCGACGGGAAGCCCCCGTGGGCACATCGTGGACGCCGGGCGCCGGGTTGGGTGCCGGTCTCGACGGGCTGCTGCGCCAGGCGGCCTGATCCGATCCACCGGCATCCATCGGATGGCTCCGGCCAGGGCTGCGAGGGCTGGCCGTATTCCGCTACGGTCTTCACTGGAGTGTCCGTCGGTGGGGTGTTGCTGCCTTGCCGCGGGGGAGGGGTGCGGCAAAGCCGCCACCACAACATGACGGAAGGGTGTGAAGCATGGCGTTCGAGGTCGAAGCTGCGACTCTGCATACCGCCGCGAGTGACGTGCGGTCCACGCGCAGCGAGGTCGACGGCGAGCTCAAGAAGCTGTGGAACGTTGTCGACGACCTGGCCATGGCGTGGAAGGGTCAGGCGTCCACGGGCTTCCAGTCGCTGATGACGCGCTGGAACGAGGACACCGTCAAACTGCTGACGGCGATGGACAACATCGCTGACCTGCTCGACAAGTCGGGTACGACGCATCAGGTCAACGACGAAGAGCAGCAGCAGATGCTGGACAAGTTCCACTCTGCTCTCAACCCGTGATCCGTAGGCAGCAGAGGGGGAAATCGTGACGATCAAGGTTGACTACGCGGTCCTCGAGAGCAGCAATCAGCAGATGCAGGCCATCTCGAAGACGCTTGAGGAAAAGCTCGACACGCTTCGGGCGATGCTGACCAAGCTCCACTGGGACGGCGAGGACCGGGTTGCCTACGAGCAGCACCAGGCGAAGTGGGATGCGGCGGTTGGGGACATCAACCGAATCCTGAACGAGATCGGCGGTGCCGTCGGCATCGCCCGGGAAAACTACCTCACCACGGAGATGAGCAACTCCAAGGTGTGGAGCTGACGCATTCCGCGATGCGGCTCCGGTCCGGTTCACCCGGGCCGGAGCCGCATTGTCTCTGTGGTGCCCGTGTCGCGGCGGCAGCGGGCCGACGTGTGCCGGCCCCGTCGCCGGCCACCATCCACCAGGTCAGCTGGCCGCCGGTGCGTCGGGGCGTCGGCCCGGGCGCCAGTCGCGTTTGCGGCCCCGGGCCACGATCGGTCGTGCGATCAGCAGCAGCACGGTGAGCAGCCCGCCGACCGCCGCGGCCCAGATCGCGGCGGTGCGCTGCCAGCCCAGGGGGTCGTCGTGCGCGACGGGCGCCGGGAGCGCGGCGGCGGGCGGGTTCTCCCGGGTGCCCAGCAGGCTCGACACCGCCCGGTACGGGTTGACCACGCCGTAACCGATGTCGGCGTTGTGGCCCCCCGGTGGGTTGTCCGCAGTGCGTTCCAGCCGTTCGGCGACCTGCCGCGGGGTGAGACCGGGGTAGGCGGCCCGGACCAGCGCGGCCACCCCCGAGACGTACGCGGCGGCGAAGCTGGTGCCGCCGGTCGGCTCGGCGCGGTAGCCGGAGCCCTGGGGCGCCGGCCCGACGATGTTCAACCCCGGTGCGGCGATGTCGACGTAGTCGCCGCTGATCGAGCTGCCGACGTGACCGCCCTGCTCGTCCACTCCGCCGACGGCGATGACCCCGGGGTACGCGGCCGGGTATCCCGGCCGGTCCTGCTGATTTTCCACCCGGTTGCCGGCGGCGGCGACGAGCACCACCTGCTTGGCCAGCGCACGCTCGACCGCGGCCGTCAGCTCGGGACCGGGAATTGTCGTGAGGGACAGGTTGATCACGTCGGCGCCCTGCTCGACAGCCCAGTCGATAGCCGCGGCGATCTGCACCGGAAGCTGCGCGTCCCGGGTGTCCCTGAGGTCCGGCAGGACCCGGATCGGCAGGATGCGGGCCGCCGGGGCGACCCCGCTGAACGGGGCGCCGGTGCCCTCCCGGCCAGCGATGATGCCGGCGATCATGGTGCCGTGCCCGACCAGGTCGCACTGGCCCTGGTTGGCCGCCAGGCCGTTGAAGTCGCGACCCTCCAGCACCTGGCCCGCCAGGAGCGGGTGGACGGCGGAGACCCCGGAATCGATGACTGCCACCGTCACGCCGGCGCCCCGGGACAGCGGCCACGCCGCGGACGGCTCCAGTCGGCGCAGCGCCCACGGCATCGCCGTCAGGCCCTCCTCGCTGACCGGACCGCAGGCGGGCAGTGCCGCCCGTGCGGGTGCGGGTGCCACGAGTGCGGTGCCGAGCAGGGCAGCCAGGGCCGCGCTGAGGACACCGCGAGCGGCACGGCCACTGCGGCGGAACGGGTTGGTCGCGCTCAACGGGGGGCATTCGCGCACTCGCAGAGATTACCGCTGTGCCCCGCCGGGCAGCGGCCCGGCAACGCGGGTCAGGCCTGCGGGTCGACCTCCGTGGTGGGCGCTTCGGCGAACAGCGCGAGCAGGTCGCCGACCTGACGGTAGGCCTCGGCGGGGTGCCGGAACCGACCGGACGGGTTGAGGGTGTATTCGTTGCGCCGCCCCACGCGGGTGCGGTGCAGGTACCCGCCCGCCTCCAGGTCGGCGACGATCGCCTGCGCGGCCCGTTCGGTCACGCCGACCTCGGCCGCGACGTCGCGTAGCCGGGCGGTGGGGTCGCGGGCGATGGCCAGCAGGACGTGCCCGTGGTTGGTGAGGAACGTCCAGTTCCGCCCGCCGCCGGTGTCGCCCGTCGCAGTGCTCGCCATGTGTGACCGCCTTTCCGGATGTCCGCCCCGCCCCGGAAGTCTCGCCCGCCCTGCCCCCGGTGCGTCGCCCAGGGGTCGACCCGAAGTCAACGTATGAAATGTAAATCACGCATACCTTGACGCATCTTACGGTGCGTGTGACGGTGGAGCCCGAGCCAGCGCCCGCCGCCGGCCCGGCTGACAAGCCGGTTGACCAGGTCAAACGCGTGAATACGAGGTGCGGGGATGAGTCTTCCCGGAATGTCTGGCGGGCAGCCGGGTCCGCAGCGGACCACCGACCGGGCGTCCGCGATCAGCGATCCGGCGCAGGCGTACGCCGAGCTGACCGCCGGAAACCGGCGCTTCGTCAGCGGCGCCCCGCGCCACCCCAACCAGGACGCCGGGCGCCGGGCGGCGGTGGCCGACGGGCAGCACCCGTTCGCGGTGATCGTCGGCTGCTCCGACTCCCGCCTGGCCGCCGAGATCATCTTTGACCGGGGGCTTGGTGACCTGTTCGTGGTCCGCACGGCCGGGCACACCGCCGGTCCGGAGGTGCTGGGCAGCGTGGAGTACGCGGTGACAGTCCTCGGCACCCCGCTGGTGGTGGTGCTCGGCCACGACTCGTGTGGGGCGGTGCAGGCGGCGCGGGAGTCCGCGGCGACCGGCACGCAGCCTCCCGGGCACCTGGGCGCGGTGGTCGATGCCGTGCTGCCCAGTCTGTCCCGGGCCCGTAGCGAGGGTGTGGAGGACATCGACGGCATCGTCGACATCCACATCGCGCAGACCGTCGAGACGCTGCTCGGGCAGTCGCCCGTGCTGGCCGACGAGGTGGCGCAGGGGCGGTGCGCGGTGGTGGGTGTGTCGTACCGGCTCGCCGCCGGCGTCGTACGCCCGGTGGCGGCGGTGCCGGCCGGCTTCGCGACGCCCGACGTGCCGACCGGGTCACCGGACCCGGCCGCGGCCGCCTGACACGTCGAGGGCCGCCCCGCGCGAGGCGGAGCGGCCCTCGACGGAGGATCCGGTGGGTCAGAGCAGTGACATGTGGACGTGGTCGGTGTGGTCCGACGGCCCGCTGTACGATTTCCAGCCGCTCGCCGGGAACCAGATCTGCCGGTTCCAGATCACGTAGTAGATGCCGAGCCGGTCGGCGTTACGGATGAGGAACGCGGCGACGTTGTTGCCGTACGTCCGGGTGTCCTCGTTGTGCCAGGGTGCGAAGCCGCTCTTCTGTAGCGACCAGTCGCAGGCGCGGCCCTTCGGGTGCTCCCACGGCCCGCCGGGGCGGTAGCAGCCGACGAACCGGTTGAAGCCGGCCCGCTTGACCTCCTTGTACGCGTGCAGCGTCCGCGGCGTGATGCAGCCGGACGTGGTCGGATCGTTCTCGCTGCACGACTGCGCCTTCCAGTCACCGTCGGCGGTGCGGCCCGGCCCGATCTTGGCGACCGGCGAGGTGGCGTCCACCAGGCCGCCGGTGAAGCCCTTGCCGCCGACCAGGGAGAGCGCCTTGTCGGCCTCGTTCTTCCGCTTGGCCATCACGGCGGTCTGCTTCTGCTGCTCGCGAACCTCGGTGTCGAGGGCCAGCTTGGCCTCCTCGGCACGGGCCTTTGCCGCGTTGACCTCGGCGAGCTTGTTCTCGTTCACCATGTTGATCTCGTCGAGCATCGCGGCGCGCTGGACGAAGGTGTCGGGAGCGTCGCTTTCGAGCAGCATCGCGAGCGCGCCGATCCGACCGGTCCGGTACGACTGGGCGGCGATCTGCCCGACCTGTGGTGCCAACGCGTCCAGGTCGGCCTTGGCCCGGTCCACCTCCCGCGCCAGCTCAAGCTGCCGCTTCTTGGACTTGTCCAGTTTGGACTTGGCGGCGGAGTAGTCGCGGTTGGCCTGCTCGATGACGTCGTTGAGCAGCTTCGGCTCGCCGTCCTCCTCGTGCCCGGACGGTGTCGGGGTCGTCGGGGCGGCGTGGGCCGGCTGGGGCCCGGCGAGCACTGTCAGTGCGGCGATCACGGCCACCACGGGTGTCAACCAGCGGCGTAGGGGTGCCGTCACAATGTTCCCTTCCGTCGACCGCCGACCGGGTTAGCTGACGGGTTCGGGGCGGAAGTGGCCCCTACCGCTGACGCGGATTCACCCCACGTACCTGGGTCCCCGGCTCGCCGGTTGGCGATTGGGCGGTGGCCCCGCAGGCGCCGCTTCGCGCCTTCATCGGTAACCGGCAGCGAGGTTACCCGAGAGTGGACTGGGTGAGCTACGCCTGGATACCGACCAAAAGTGTCATTTCGCCATTGCGCTGGGTGATCAGTGACGCGGTTCTCAGGGTGGAGACCCGATCTGGTCACGCTGAGGAGTGTCACCATGTCGTTTCCGTGCTCCTGTTCGAATCCGGCCACCCGTCGATGGCCGTGGATGGGGGCGGGGTCCGCGTCTGGTCCGGCTCGTTGGTCCGAGAGGTTCGCGGTGAGCTGAGGGCGGCCATCGCCTCCGCCGGGTCCGGCTCCGGTGGTCGCCGGGCGGCGTCGGCGGGCGGTGTGGCATCGGCCCGCCCGGCGGCGGTGACGATCGCGGCCAGCCCGGTGGTCAGTGGCACGGCGGCGATCAGACCGAGCGTGGCGACCGCGCTGCGGACGATCTCCTGCGCGAGGAACTCACTGGTGAGGATCTGCCCGATCGGTCGTGCGTCGGCGGTGAGCAGGAGGAGCAGGGGCAGCGACGCGCCCGCGTACGCCAGCACGATGGTGTTGACAGTGGAGGCGATGTGCGCACGGCCCACCCGGGTCGCGGCACGGTACAGCTGCAACCGGGTCAGCCCGGGGTTGGCGTGCGCCAGCTCGGTGACGGTGGCCGCCTGGGTGACCGTCACGTCGTCGAGCACCCCGAGCGATCCGATGATGATCCCGGCGAGCAGCAGGCCGTGCAGGTCCACGTCGGCCTGGAACATCGACAGTGTCGTCGCGTCCTCGCTGCCGAAGCCGGTGAGGTGGGTCGCGGCCGTGGCGATGGTGGCCAACACACCGGTCAGCACCAGGCTGCCCAGGGTGCCCAGCACCGCCACCGAGGTCTGTGCGGTGACGCCGTGCGTCAGATAGAGCACCACGAACATGATCAGGGCCGCGCCGACCACCGCCACCAGGAGGGGTGATCCGCCGGCGGCGATGGCCGGCAGCACGAACGTGAGCAGGATGGCGAAGCTGGCCGCCAGCCCGGCGAGCGCGGCCAGACCCCGCCAGCGGCCGAACGCGACGATCGCCGCGGCGAAGATCACCGCCAGCCACAGCAGCGGGGTGCCGCGCTGGTGCTCGGCGATGTTCCAGTTGCTGGTGGCGGGGTCGGTGGGATCGGTCAGCTCGACGAGGATGACCTCGTCGCCGACCTCGACCCGTGGCGCGCCGGGTCCGTCGGGGATCGGTGTCCGTACCTGTTGACCGGCGGTCGGCCCGTCGTCCACCCGGACGTCGACGGTGCCGCACGGCCCGCCGCCGACCCGGGGTGTGCCCTCCGGGCTCGACGGCAGCGGCGGGCACGGCTCGGTCACCACCCGGGTCACCGTGCCGCCGTAGCGCGGCACGTCCGCCCCGCCGTCGGTCTGCGGTGTCCCGCCGCGCGGCCAGAGCAGCGCCGCGGCGAGCACCGTGGCGACGAAGAGGGGCGCCACCGTCACGACGAGGAGCCGCCGCACCCGGGGCGGGGCGGGCGGAGCGGAACGGGTGTGGTCGGAACCCAAGACGAGACTCCCAACGATCCGGTGCGGGATACGTGTCAGTGCGCCGGTCGGTTCATCCGCACCGTGGAATCGTGGCGCGAGACGCGGCGGATCGCTGACCGGCGACCACCTGATCACTGATGGCCAGTGCCCGGCCCCGGCGGTCAGCGGCGACGCCACGGCGTGGCGACGCCGGTGCCCGTTCGCGCAGCGGCATGCGGGGGGTCATCGAGGGGAATGCTAACCAGCCCGGCTCGGGGGCGCAGGTCGTGGCGGGGTGTCGTCGGTGCGGGGCCGCGTGCCGGCGTCGGGGTGCGGGGCGGTCAGCCGCGCTTCATCAGCCGGCCGACGGCCGCCATCATCTCGGTGGCCATCTCGTCGGCCCGCCCCTCGGCGGCCCCCTCGTGCATGCAGTGCCGGGCGTGTCCGTCGAGCAGCCCCAGCGCCACCTTGTCGAGGGCGGCCTGGATCGCGGAGATCTGGGTGAGCACGTCGATGCAGTAGCGGTCGTCGTCGACCATCTTCTCGATGCCGCGGACCTGGCCCTCGACTCGGCGGAGCCGCGCGAGCAGCTGGTCCTTGCTGGCGGTGTACCCGCGGATCGGGGTGGATGCGGTCATGCCGACCAGGATAGCGTACCCCCTGGGGGTATGGTACGGTCGCTCCTGGATGTGATACCCCCACCGGGTACCGGTAACGACAAGGAGACGATCCGATGGTGAACACGACGTTCCAGGTGCAGGGCATGACCTGTGGGCACTGCGTCAGCGCGGTGAGCGCCGAGGTCGGCGCCATCGCTGGCGTGCGTGACGTCCAGGTCGACCTCGCGACCGGGCAGGTCAGCGTGAGCAGTGAGCAGCCGCTGGACGTGCGGGTCGTCCGGGCCGCCGTCGACGAGGCCGGCTACGACCTCGTCGACGCGTGAGCGCGGGGGCCGGCATGCGTACCGTGCCGAGGCTTGCCGGGTTCGCTGTCGGCCTCGCGGCGGTCTTCGGCGCCACCTACGGGGTCGGCCGAGCGGTCGACCGCACCCCGGTCGTCGAGGGCCGGCACGACGGCGACGCCGTCCACGCGACTGAAGAACGCGGCGAGCCGGCCGCCCGGATTCCCGGTGGGCTGCTCGTCTCCGACCGCGGCTACACCCTCGACCTGGTCGACGCCCCGGCCGACCAGTTCGCCTTCCGGGTCACCGGTCCGGACGGCCAGCCGGTGACCCGGTACGACGTGGCGCAGGACAGGCGGATGCACCTGATCGTGGCCCGCCGGGACCTGTCCGGTTTCCGGCACGTGCACCCCGACCTGGCCGCGGACGGCACCTGGCGGGTCGGCACACCGCTGGCCGGCCCCGGGCAGTGGCGGGCGTTCGCCGACTTCACCCCGACCGGGGGTGAGCCGCTGACGCTCGGCGTGGACGTGACGGTCCCCGGTGCGCTGAGCGAGCGACCGCTGCCGGCTCCGGCGACAAGCACCACGGTCGACGGCTACACGGTCACCCTGACCGGCGTGCCGCAGCCCGGCCGCACCGCGGCGCTCACCCTCACCGTGAGCCGGGACGGGCGGCCGGTCACCGACCTGGAGCCCTACCAGGGCGCGTACGGGCACCTGGTGGCACTGCGCCGGGGTGACCTCGCGTACCTGCACGTGCGCCCGGACGGGACGCCGGGCGACGGGCGGACCCGACCCGGCCCGGCCGTCACCTTCCTCGCCGACGTGCCCTCGGCCGGCAGCTATCGGCTCTACCTCGACTTCCGGCACGGCGGGGCGGTGCACACCGCCGAGTTCACGGTCGTGACCGGCACCCCGCCGGCCGGGAGCGACCCGAGCGGACCCGAGCCAAGCGGGGGTGCCGACCACGGCACCCCCGGGCGCGGGCACAACTGACGGGACGACGACGATGACCACCACCAGCAGCCCGCTGCCCGAGGCGCCCAACCGGATCGAGTTGGCGATCGGCGGGATGACCTGCGCCGCCTGTGCCGCCCGGATCGAGAAGAAACTCAACCGGATGGACGGGGTGAGCGCCGCCGTCAACTACGCCACCGAGAAGGCGTCCGTCCGGTACGCCGACGGCGTCACACCGGACGACCTGATCGAGACCGTGCGGAAGACCGGGTACACGGCGG
Organism: Micromonospora sp. NPDC049230; assembly: GCF_040647875.1. NCBI lineage: Bacteria > Bacillati > Actinomycetota > Actinomycetes > Micromonosporales > Micromonosporaceae > Micromonospora > Micromonospora sp. NPDC049230. The sequence continues at coordinate 145,906 of NZ_JBEZCZ010000004.1, read as the reverse complement.
CGCTGCCGGCCCCGCCGACGGCCGAGGAGCCGGCGGATCCGCTGCGCGGCCCGCGTACCCGGCTCTGGGTCTCGGTGGCCCTCAGCGTGCCGGTGGTCCTGCTGGCGATGGTCCCGGCCTGGCAGTTCGACTACTGGCAGTGGCTGTCGCTGACCCTGGCCGCCCCGGTGGTGGTCTGGGGTGGGCTGCCGTTCCACAGGGCCGCCTGGACCAACCTGCGCCACGGCGCGGCGACGATGGACACGCTGGTGTCGCTCGGCACGCTTGCCGCGTTCGGCTGGTCGCTCTGGGCGCTCTTCCTCGGTGACGCCGGCCTGCCCGGGATGACGCACCCGTTCCGCTTCGCCATCACCCGCAGCGACGGTGCCGGCAACATCTACCTGGAGGCGGCCGCCGGGGTGACGGTGTTCATCCTGGCCGGTCGCTACTTCGAGGCCCGGTCCAAGCGGACCGCCGGTGCGGCGCTGCGCGCCCTGCTCGCGCTCGGCGCCAGGGAGGTGGCGGTGCTGCGCGACGGGGTGGAGACCCTGATCCCGGTGGATCGGCTCGTCGTCGGCGACCGGTTCGTGGTCCGACCCGGTGAGAAGATCGCCACCGACGGGGTGGTCGAGGAGGGCACCTCCGCCGTCGACGCCAGCATGCTCACCGGTGAGTCGGTGCCGGTCGAGGTCGGCCCGGGTGACGGTGTGGTCGGCGCCACCATCAACGCTGGCGGACGGCTGATCGTCAGTGCCACCCGGGTCGGCGCGGACACCCAGCTCGCCCGAATGGCCGACCTGGTCGAGCAGGCGCAGAGCGGCAAGGCGGCCGTGCAGCGGCTGGCGGACCGGATCTCCGGTGTCTTCGTGCCGATCGTCATCACCCTGGCCGTCGGCACGCTCGGTTGGTGGCTCGGCACCGGTGCCGGCCCGACCGCCGCGTTCACCGCCGCCGTCGCCGTGTTGATCATCGCCTGCCCCTGCGCGCTCGGCCTGGCCACCCCGACCGCGCTGCTCGTCGGCACCGGTCGAGGCGCCCAACTGGGTGTGCTGATCAAGGGGCCGGAGGTGCTGGAGTCCACCCGCCGGGTGGACACCGTGGTGCTGGACAAGACCGGCACCGTGACGACCGGCCGGATGACACTGGTGGACGTGGTGCCGGCGAGTGGCGAGGAGCGGGCCGAGCTGCTCCGGCTCGCCGGGGCGGTGGAGGCCGCCTCCGAGCACCCGATCGCCCGAGCGGTCGCGGCGGGTGCGGGCGAGGCGGGGTCGCTGCCCCCGGTGACGGGCTTCCGCAACCTCGAAGGGCTGGGCGTGACAGGCACTGTCGACGGGCGGGCCGTGCTCGTCGGTCGGGCCCGGCTGCTGCGCGAGCGCGAGATCGAGGTGCCGCCGGAGGTCGAGTCGGCCGTCGGCGCCGCGGAGGCCGCCGGCCGTACGGCGATCGTCGCGGGCTGGGACGGGCGGGCCCGGGGTGTGCTCGCGGTCGCCGACGTGGTCCGGCCGACCAGCCGGGCGGCGGTGGCCCGGCTGCGGGCGCTGGGGCTCACCCCGATCCTGCTGACCGGGGACAACACCACTGTGGCCCGCGCGATCGCCGCCGAGGTGGGCATCGACGAGGTGATCGCCGAGGTGCTGCCGGCCGGCAAGGTCGACGTGGTCAAGCGGCTCCAGGCGCGGGGGCGCTCGGTGGCGATGGTCGGTGACGGGGTCAACGACGCGCCGGCGCTGGCCCAGGCCGACCTGGGGTTGGCCATGGGCACCGGCACCGACGTCGCGATCGAGGCGTCCGACCTCACCCTCGTCCGGGGCGACCTGGACGCCGCCGTGGACGCCATCCGCCTGTCCCGACGCACGCTCGGCATCATCAGGGGCAACCTGTTCTGGGCGTTCGGCTACAACGTGGCGGCCCTGCCGCTGGCCGCCGCCGGGCTGCTCAACCCGATGATCGCCGGTGCCACGATGGCGTTGTCCTCGGTCTTCGTGGTGGCCAACAGTCTGCGGCTGCGCCGGTTCCGACCGGCGGCGGGCGATCGCGGACTGTGACGGCGGTAATGGTTGGACCGCCGACGGTGGGGGTACTGGTCCTGTCGTAGCGACGCTTGCAATGGAGGTTGGCAATGGGTATCGACGACAAGATCAACAACGCCACCGAGGACGCGGCCGGCAAGCTGAAGGAAGGCGCTGGTCGCGCCACCGATAACGAGCAGCTCGAGGCCGAGGGTCGCGCGGACCAGTCCACGGCCAAGCTCAAGCAGGCCGGCGAGAAGATCAAGGACGCCTTCAAGAGCTGACGTACGACGTAACCCGCACGCCGGGCCGGTGATCATTCACCGGCCCGGCGTGTCTGTCTGTCCGGGCTCGGTCGCGACCCTGAGAACCCCCTGATTCCGTCCTCGGTCCGTATCACCGCGCGGGCATACCTGCTAGCTTCTCTTTGCATGTGCGAGGGCCGGTTGTGAGCAGTGCTCCATCGCCGATCGGCGACGACCTGGTCCGGGTGCTGGCCTCGTTGGCCAACCCGCACCGGCTGCGAATCGTCGCCGCGCTGGCCCGCGAGCGTGCCTACGTCAGCGGGTTGGCCCGGCAACTGGGCATCAGCCGAGCGCTGTTGCAGGTCCACCTACGGAAGCTGGCGGCGGCCGGGCTGGTCACCGCGAGCCTGGAGTTGTCGGAGGACGGGAAGGCCATGAACTACTACGAGGTGCAGCCGTTCGTGCTCACCCTCACCCCCGAGATCATCGCGGCGGCGGTCGAGACGCTGACCGTGCCCGACTCGGCCGAGCAACCAGGAGCGGACCGATGAGCGAGCACGACTGGACCGAGGTGGTCGGCGCGATCGGCATCTTCGCCTTCCTGGTCAGCGTGGCCACGGTGACCATCGTGCAGCTCGCCAAGACCCGGCGGGCCCGGTACGAGGCGGCCCGCGCGGACGACTACCGCCAGCTCGCCGAGACGGCCGCCCGGGCGCAGGCGGAGAACGCCCGACTGCTCGCGGCGATGGACGGCCGGCTCGCCGGGATGGAGACCCGGATGACAGGTGTCGAACGCGTCCTGGTCGAGGTCGACTGACCGCTGCCGAAGGCCCCGGGCCGTCGAGCGGCTACTCGACGGCCCGGGTGGAAGCAGCATCACCTCGCCCACTGGGCGAGTTTCACCGGCAACGCTCCTTCGAGGAGAGGACAGCACCTCATGCTGCGCGTACGCAAATCCGCGGTCGGCTGGGCGGTCGCCCTGGCCCTCACGGCCGCCGGCCTGACCCCGGCGAGCCCGGCCGCCGCCCACCCCACGATCGACTGGCAGCCGTGCGCCGCCGACGACTCCGCCGAGTGCGGCACCCTGTCGCTACCGGTCGACTGGGACCGACCCCGGGGAGAGCACTTCGCCCTGGCCCTGGCCCGCCGGGTCGCCAAGCCCGCCACTCGCGAGGGCACGCTGGTCTTCGGGCCCGGCGGCCCGGGTGACAGCGGCGTCGACCGGGTGGTCAACGGCAGCTCCCGGTTCAGCGCCGACCTGCGCCGCCGGTTCGACATCGTCAGCTTCGACCCGCGCGGCACCGGCGGCAGCCACCCGGTGGTCTGCTCCCGGGCCCTGCTCGCCCAGCAGCCGCAACTGATCGCCGACCAGGCCCAGTTCGACGCCACGCTGGCCGGCAACGCGCTGCTGCGGGCCGACTGCCGGGCCCGCACCGGGCCGCTCTACGACCACGTGGACACCATCAGCGCCGCCCGCGACCTGGACGCGATCCGCGCCGCGCTCGGCGAGCGGCAGTTGACCTTCCACGGCAGCTCGTACGGCACCCTGCTCGGTGAGCAGTACGCCGAACTGTTCCCACACCGGGTCCGGGCCATGGTGTTGGAGGCCGCGGTGGACCACGGCGTCGGCACCCGCGCGTTCCTGGACACCCAGGCCGTCACCTCGCAGGACGCGTTCGACGAGTTCGTCGCCTGGTGTGACAGGTCCGCCGCCTGCGCGCTGCACGGCCGGGACTTCGGGGCCATCTGGGAGGGGCTGCGCGCCCGGGCCGAGGCCGGCACGCTCACCGACCCGAAACGGCCCGGGGTCGTGCTGACCCCGTTCGAGTTGAGCCGGCTCACCCACCGGGAGTTCTACGACACCTGGCGGTGGCCGGGGCTCGCCGAGTGGCTGGAAGACATGGGAGCCCCAGCCACCGGGCGAAGCGCCGGACCGTCGACCGGCGACGCCGTGGCGGCGTACCCCTTCGCGGTCTTCTGCCAGGACTGGAGCCTGCCCGTCCGTGACTACCGGGAGTACGACGAACACCTGCGCCGGGTGGCCCGGCTCGCGCCCGACCTGCGGTATCCGACGGCGGTGTTCGCCCTCGCGACCTGCCTGGGCACCCCGACGCCGGTCGCCAACCCGCAGCACCGCCTGCGGGTACGCACCGAGGTGCCGCTGCTGGTCGCCGCCACCGTGCACGACCCGGCCAGCGGGTACAACTGGGCCACTAACGTGGCGCGGCAGTTGGGCCGGCACGGCGTGCTGCTCACCTACGAAGGGTGGGGGCACGGCAGCTACACCACCAGCCCGTGTGTCGAGCGGGCCGTCGACGCCTACCTGATCGACCAGAAGGTGCCGGCCCGGGGCACCACCTGCCCGGCCGTCGACCCCGACGTGTGACAGCGCCGCCGCCGGCCGCCAGGGTCAGAGCTGCCCGGCGGTCGGCGGCTGTCGCGCTCCGGCCAGTCGAGCGGCCTTCAGCTCCAGATATCGCTGCTCGGGCCGGCTCGTGGTGCCCCGGGCCGCCGCCAGGTACGCGTCCCGCGCCGCACCGGCCTCCCCGGCCAACTCCAACAGGTGCGCCCGGACGGCGGCGAGCCGGTGGTGCCCGGCAGTGCGGTCGTCGGCGTCCAGGGACGTGAGCAGGGCCAGCCCGGCCCGAGGCCCGTCCACCATGGCAACCGCCACCGCCTGGTTGAGGGTGACAAGCGGGTTCGGTGCGATCCGGGCCAGCAGCCGGTAGAGGGCGACGATCTGCCGCCAGTCGGTCTCCGCGGCCGTCGGCGCCTCGGCGTGCACGGCGGCGATCGCGGCCTGGAGTTGGTACGGGCCGGGCGGCGACCAGGTCAACGCGTCGGTGATCAACGCGATCCCCTCCGCGCTGGCGGCGGCGTCCCACCGGCTGCGGTCCTGCTCGGCGAGGGGCACCAGCTCCCCGTCCGGGCCGAGCCGGGCCGCCCGGTGCGCGTCGGTGAGCAGCATCAGCGCCAGCAGCCCGGTCACCTCGCCGTCGTCGGGCAGCAGCCCGTGCAGGACGCGCGTCAACCGGATCGCCTCCCCGGTCAGCTCGGCCCGGTGCAGGTCCGGACCACTGGACGCGGTGTAGCCCTCGTTGAAGATCAGGTAGAGCACCCGGAGCACCGTGCGCAGCCGCTCCTCCCGCTCGGCCGGCCCGGGCATGGTGAACCGGGCCCCGGCAGCCTCGATCCGCTGCTTCGCCCGGCGGATCCGTTGACTCATCGTCGCCTCCGGCAGCAGGTGCGCCCGGGCGATCTGGGCGGTGCTGAGACCGCCGACCGCCCGCAGGGTGAGCGCCACCTGAGCCGAACCGGTCAGCGCCGGGTGGCAGCAGAGGAACAGCAGGGTGAAAGTGTCGTCGGCGTCCGCCGCCGCGGGCTCCGCGTCGGCCGCCGGCGCCACCGCGGCGTACGCCGGCTCGCGCAGCGCCACCGCCAGCTCGCGGTCCCGGCGGGCGCTCTCGCTGCGCCACTCGTCGGTGAGCCGGCGGGTGGCCACGGTGAGCAGCCACCCGCGCGGACTGTCCGGTACGCCCTGCGTCGGCCACTGTGTCGCGGCGGCGAGCAGCGCCTCCTGGACCGCGTCCTCGCACCTGTCGAACTGGCCGTGCCGGCGGACCAGCAGGCCGAGGACCTGCGGCGCGACAGTGCGCAGCAGATCCTCGACCGTCCGGTCGTCCGTCACATCTCCGCTCCGGACTCGTCCATGATCGGGCGGACCTCCATGGCGCCACCGAAGCGCACGTCCGGCCAGCGGGCGGCGATCTCGGCGGCCCGCTGCGGGCTGTCGCAGTCGACCGACAGGTAGCCGGCGAACTGCTCCTTGCTCTCCATGAACGGCCCGTCGATGACCTCGGCCCGGCCGTCGACGGCCCGGACCGTCAACGTCTGCGACGGGTTGGCCAGCGCCTGGCCGCCGATCAACTCGCCGGTCTCGGTCAACTCCTTCATGATCTCGTCGACCTCACCGAACAGGGCGGTGCGGTCCTGCTCGGAAAGCTCCTCGGTGAAGCCGGGCCGGTTCCAGATCAGCAGCATGTACTTCACGGCGACGCTCCTCAGGCTCTTGTCACCCCCCGGTCGGGGCGCGACTCACCGGAGGGTCGGAGCCGACAACCCGATCCCTACGGCGTACCGAAGGAAATCGCAGATATCTCCCCCGGCGGCGGTCCCACGCCGCATGGCTCAGCGCCGATCGGGTCGGCGCGAGGTGGCTCAGCGCCGATCGGGTCGGCGCGAGGTGCCTCAGCGCCGATTGGGTCGGCCGGGCACCTGGCGGGGCTTGCGTCCGCCGCCGACGTCGAGCGACGCCTGGTCGGCGGCCGACGTGCCCGACGACCAGCCCTCGGCGTCGCGAACGCTGAGTCGGTGCCGGGTGACGCCGGGGAAGAGCGTGTCCAGCCGCTCCCGGACCGCCTCGCCCCGGGCGGCGAGCACCGGCAGCAGCCGCTCCGCCCCGGCCGTCTCGGCAGTTGCCCGGTCCGCCGCGTCGGTGGCCGCGTCGGTGGCCGCGCGCAACCGCTCGCCGATCCGCAGCGCGAACGCGTTGAGGAACGACTCGTCCCAGACCTTCGTCCGCCGCCCCGACCCCGGCCGCCGCTCGGCCCGACCCCGCAACATGGCGGCGGTGGCCTGCACCAGCAGCGAGGTGTAGAGCAACTCCACCGCCACCAGGTCGGCCGGCCAGCCCAGCACTGTGGCGAAGCCGAGATCGTCGGACCAGACCGCCTCGCACCTGTTCGCCGCCGCCACCTCCTGCACCAGCAGTGCCTTCGCGCCCGCGTACGGGGTGTCGGTGCTCAGGCGTACCCCGCCGGGCACGTCGCCGCGCTCCGACCCGGCGGCCAGCAACGCCTCGTCGATGCTGTGTCGGGCGATCAACTCCTGCGCCTTGCCGGTCAGCGCCTCCGCCTCCGCCGGGAAGGTCGTCGACTCGGCCTTGGCCAGCAGCGCCCGTACCCGGTCCAGCATCGGCGACCCGCTGCGCCCCGTACCGGCCGACCGGGCGGTCACCGCCCCGCTCGACCCGGGTGGCGGGCGCAGCACCGCGATCGGCGGCAGGCTCTCCACGAGCGCGAGGACGTCCACGGCCGCGCGGAGCGCGTCGACCCGGTCCAGCGCCTCCCGCGCGGACCAGCCGGACAGCACCTTCTCGTCGTCCGCCCGCGGCTCGGCGGCCAACGCCCGCAACTGTTCGTCGAACCAGGCCGGGACCGGATCCGACTGCGCGTGCCGCTGTACTGCCATCGCGTCGCGGACCAGTCGCGCCGCGCGGCCGTCGAGTCGCCGCGCGGTGATCCGGTCCACGTCGACCGGCTGCCAGCCGCGCGGCCAGAGCCGCGCCAGGCCACGGACCAGGCGACGCAGCAGCGCCGCGTCCACCGCCGTGGTGCCGTCCGCCGCGCCGGTGCCGACAATCAGCTGGTCCAGCTGCCGTTCGGCCTGCCGTACGTCGGTGCCGCGCACCGCCGCGAGTGCGTTGGCGACGAGTTCGTCCGCGTCCGGCACGGGCACCTCCTTCTCGGGTTCCGCTGCCGGCGAGGCTGCCGACCCGCCCCAGCTCCATGATCATGCCGCGCGAGGCTCCGGAGACACGAAACGGGGATGTTGCCGCCGGCTGCGCCCGCCGCGCCCGCCGCGCCCGCCGCCCGCCGCGCCCGCCGCCCGCCGCGCCCGCCGCGCGCTTGATCAACACGGGTTCCTTGAAAGCGGGGCATCCCATCGGGCTGGACACCCCGATTTTCCTGAACTCGTGTTGACCTTGGCGGGGGCGGATCGCCACGCCGGCTCCGGTGGCGGTTATTCGTCGAATTTGGGGTATTTTGGGGCTTGGCTGGCGGATGTGAGGTGTGTGGTGGTCGGTTCGAGCCTGCCGAGTGGGCGCACCGCCGACGTGCCGGACGTACGTGCCTCGGCGCTCACCGGCGTCCTGATCGGCATCGCGATCATGGCGGCGGTGGACGAGATCGTCTTCCACCAGCTGCTGGGCTGGCACCACTTCTACGACCGGTCGACCCCCATGGTGGCGCTGCTCTCGGACGGGCTGCTGCACGCCGCCGAGGTGATCGCCCTGGTCGGTGGGTTGTTCTGGTTCGCCGACCTGCGCCGGCGGCACGCCCTGTCGGCCCGGCTCGCCGGGGGTGGCTTCCTCCTCGGCGCCGGAGGGTTCCAGCTCTTCGACGGGCTGATCGACCACAAGGTGCTGCGGCTGCACCAGATCCGTTACGGGGTGCACCTCGTACCGTACGACGTGGTGTGGAACGTGGCGGGCGCGGCGCTGCTGCTGGCCGGTGCCCTGCTGCTCTGGCACGTCCGGTCGAGCGAGCGCCGCCGATGACGGTGGCCGTGCCGCCCGCGTTCGCGCACGGTGGGCACGCGACGGGTGGGCCGGCCTGGCTTCCGCTGTTCCCTGTCGCGTTGCTGGCCGGCGGCTACCTGCTGGCCGCCGTGCGTGACCCCCGGGGTTGGGACCATCGGCGTACCGCCGCCTGGCTGGTTGGGTGCGGAACGCTGGCGGCGGCCGTCGGGCCGTTGGCCCAATTCCCCGGCGACCCGCGCCGGCACATGGCGCAGCATCTGCTGCTCGGCATGCTGGCCCCGCTCGGGCTGGTGCTCGGTGCCCCGGTGACCCTGCTGCTGCGGGTCGCACCGACACCGGTACGCCGGACGGTGGGCCGGTTGCTGCGCGCCCGCCCGCTGCACCTGATCGCGCACCCGGTCACCGCGGCGCTGCTCGGCACGGGTCAGGCTGGCGCTGGTGCTGCTCACCCCGCTGTACGCGGCGGCCGGGCGGCAGCCCGTGCTGCACCACGCCGTACACCTGCACTACCTGGCCGCCGGCTACCTCTTCGCCTGGTCCCTGGCCGGGCCGGACCCGGCGCCGCGCCGGCCGGGGCTGGCGGTACGGGTCGGCGCGTTGCTCGGTGCGGCGGCCGGCCACGCCGTGCTGGCCAAGTACCTGTACGCCCAGGCCGGCACCCTCCCGCCCGGCCTCGGCAACCCGGATCCGGAGGCGTTCCGCGCCGCCGCCCAGCTCATGTACTACGGCGGCGACCTGGCGGAACTCCTGCTGGCGATCGCCCTCTTCGCCACCTGGTACCACCACCACCCGCACCGCCGCAGTCCGTTGACCAGGAGGTTTGCGCAAAGCTCCTGATCAGCGCGACCGGAGGGCGGTGGAGAGGCCCTGGAGGAACGCGCGGATGCTCTCCTCGCTGTGCCGGGTTTCGATCGCGTCGTTGAGCGGGACCTCCGAGCGCAGCGCCTGGTCCAGCGCGTCCAGCGTCGCGGCCCGGTCGCCCGGGTAGCGCCCCTCGATCACGCCACTGGCGACCCAGGCCACCACCGAGTCGTCAAGCACCTGCTCGAACTGGATTCCGTAGAGGATTCCGTTGATGTGGCCCTTCCACAGGTCCGTGGCCATGCTCGTCGACTCCCTGGCAGAAATGGCTGCCGTCCCGGCTGGGATCGGCTCTGCCGAGCGTGCCACCACTTTCCGAGAGCGCGGACCCGTCAGGTCCGTCGTGGCCAGGTGTCGAGAATCTCCGCCGCCGGCCGGATGTCCCGTTCCGGGTCCGGCGCCGGGGTTGGTTGATCGGTGGGCGTCCGGTCGAAGCGGGGGGCCGGGGCCGGTTGGATCTCGCCGCCGACCTCGACGAACGTGCCCCGGGCAGCGTTGTGCGGATGCCCATGCGCCTCGCCGGGGGCGAGCACCGGCGCGACGCAGGCGTCCAGGTCGGTGAAGACCGCCGTCCACTCGTCCCGGGTCCGCTCGGCGAACCGTTCGGTGAAGCGCCGGCGCAGCTCGTCCCAGCCGCTCGGGTCGTACTGGGCGGGCAGGTCCGGGTCGTCGGCGAGGTCGAGACCGCTGAGGAGTACGGCGTAGAAGGCCGGTTCCATCGCGCCGACGGCCATGAACCCACCGTCGGCGGTGGCGTACGTGTCGTAGAACGGCGCTCCACCGTCGAACAGGTTGCGCCCGCGCGGCGCGGACCACAGGCCACTGCCGAGCAGCCCGTGCAGGAACGACGTGAGCAACGCCGACCCGTCCACCATCGCCGCGTCGACCACCTGGCCGACGCCGGAGCGTTCCCGTTCCAACAGTGCGGCCAACACGCCGACGGCGAGCAGCATGCCGCCGCCGGCGAAGTCGGCGAGGAGGTTCATCGGCGCGTACGGGCGCTCACCGACCCGACCCAGTGGCTCCAACGCCCCCGCCACCGCGATGTAGTCGATGTCGTGCCCGGCGCGCGCCGCCAGCGGGCCGTCCTGACCCCAGCCGGTCATCCGCGCGTACACCAGCCGGGGGTTGCGGGCCTGGCAGACCTCCGGGCCGAAGCCGAGCCGTTCGGCGACCCCCGGCCGGTACGCCTCGACGAGCACGTCCGCCCGGTCGACGAGGCGCAGCAGGTCGGCCACGCCGGCCGAAGATTTCAAATCCAGTGCGGTCACCCGCCGGCCGCGCTGCAACGGCCCACCGGTCGGCGCGGCCAGCCGCCCCGCACCCGGGCCTCCCGGCCGGTCCACCCGCACCACGTCCGCGCCGAGGTCGGCGAGCACCATGCAGCCGAACGGCGCCGGCGCGAGGCTGGCCAACTCCACGACCCGAACCCCGGCCAACGGCCCGCCACGCGCCCGCCCGCTGTGCGCTGAGCCGCTGTGCGCTGAGCCGCTGTGCGCTGAGCCGCCGCTGTCGGGCGAGTCGGTGGGCGGCTCGGACGGTGCTGCGGGCCCCTTCACGCGGCGCCGGCCGGTGCTGTGGAAGGGGCGGTCGAGGCGGCGAGCCTGTCGACCAGGTCGGCCGGGGGCGTGAACCGGTCGCCGTAGCGTTCGGCCAGCTCGGCGGCGCGGGCCGCGAAGCCGGCGGGACCGCCCGCGTACTGCCGGACGTAGCGGATGACCCCGCCGGTCCAGGCGGGGTAGCCGATGCCGAAGATCGAGCCGATGTTGGCGTCGGTCTCGGTGCGCAGCACCCCCTCGTCGAGGCAGCGCAGCGCGTCCAGCGCCTCGGCGAAGAGCATCCGTTCCTGGAGGTCGGTGAACGGCACCGCCCGGCCGGCGTCGGTGACCAGGTCGGCGAGGCCGGGCCACAACCGGCCCCGGGTGCCGTCGTCGTAGGAGTAGAAGCCCCGACCGGCGGTACGCCCCGACCTGTCGTACGCGTCGACAAGCTCGTCGACGAGCCGGTGCGCGGGCAGCGGCAGGTACTCCTCGCTGGCCGCCTCGAACTGGCGGCGGATCCGCTGGATCAGGGTGAGACTGACCTCGTCGGCCAGGGCGAGGGGCCCGGTCGGGTAGCCGGCCTGCACCGCGGCCTGCTCCACCGACGCGGCCGGTACGCCCTCGGCGACCATGCCGACCGCCTCGTCCAGGAACCGACCGATCACCCGGCTGGTGAAGAAGCCCCGGCCGTCGTTGACCACGATCGGGGTCTTGCCGATCCGCCGGCCCAGGTCGAAAGCCCGCGCCAGGGCGGTGTCGCTGGTCCGCGCGCCGACCACGATCTCCAGCAGCGGCATCCGGTCCACCGGGGAGAAGAAGTGCATGCCGATGAAGTCGGACGGCCGGTCCACACCCTCGGCCAGCCCGGTTATCGGCAGGGTGGAGGTGTTGGAGGCGAGCAACGCGCCCGGCGCGAGCACCGGCAGCACCTCGGCGAAGACCGCCTTCTTCAGCGTCGGGTCCTCGAAGACCGCCTCGATCACGACGTCGCAGCCGGCCAACGCGTCGACCTGGTCGGTGGTGGTGATGCGGTCCAGCACGGCTCGGGCGTCCGTCTCCGTCGCGCGGCCCCTGCGAACCGTACGGGCCAGCAACCGCTCGGCGTGCTCCCGCGCCCGGCCGGCGGCCTCTGGCGTGACGTCCCTGACCACCACGTCCAACCCGGCGCTGGCGCAGGCGTACGCGATGCCCGCGCCCATCATGCCGGCACCGAGCACCGCCACCCGGCGCACCGGCGGGGCGTGCACGTCGGCCGGTCGGGCCGCGCCGCCGTTGACGGCCTTCAGGTCGAAGAAGAACGCCCCGATCATGTTCTTGGCGACCTGCCCGGTGAGCAGGCCGATCAGGTGCCGGGTCTCCACGGTGAACGCGGTCGCCAGGTCGACCTGCGCGCCCTCCACGGCGGTCGCCAGGATCGCCTCGGGTGCGGGCAGCCGGGCCCCCTTGAGCTGCTTGCGCAGGGTCGCGGGGAAGGCGGGCAACTGCGCGGCCAGCGAGCGGCTGGCCGGGGTGCCACCGGGCATCCGATAGTCCGGCCGGTCCCAGGGCTGGGCCGGGTGCGGGTTCGCCGCGACCCAGGCCCGTGCGCGATCCAGCAGCTCGGTGGGCGTGGCGACCACCTCGTCCACGATGCCGGCGGCCAGGGCGTCGGCCGGGCGCATCCGTCGACCGGTGAGCAGCACTGTGGTCAGCGCAGCGGCCAGGCCGAGCATCCGTACCGTCCGGGTGACACCGCCCGCACCCGGCAGCAGACCCAGGGTCACCTCGGGCAGCCCGAGCCGGCTGTCCGGCACGTCCAGCGCGATCCGGTGGTGACAGGCGAGGGCGATCTCCAGGCCACCGCCGAGCGCCGAGCCGTTGATCGCCGCGACCACCGGTCTGCCCAGCGTCTCCAGCCGACGCAGGTCCCGCTTGATGGTGTCGAGCAGCTCGGCCAGCTCGGGCGCGTCGGCGCGGGTGGCCCGGATCATCTCCGGCAGGTCGCCGCCGGCGAAGAACGTCGGCTTCGCGCTTGTCACGATCACGCCGACGAGATCGCGTTCGGCCTCCAGCCGATCGAGCACCGCGCTCATCGAGGCGGCGTACGCCCGGTTCATGGTGTTGGCCGACTGGTCGGGGTCGTCCAGGGTGAGCGTGACGATGCCGTCGTCGCTGCGGTCGTACCGGATGGTGGTGGTCATTGGTCTTTCCCCCGGGTCAGCAGCGCTCGAGAACTGTGGCGACGCCCATGCCGCCGCCGATGCAGAGGGTCACCACGGCGCGGCGCAGGTCGCGGCGCTCCAACTCGTCCAACGCCGTGCCGAGCAACATCGCCCCGGTCGCGCCCAGCGGGTGGCCGAGCGCGATCGCGCCACCGTTGACGTTCACCAGGTCCGGGTCGAGGCCCAGGTCGCGGACGTACTTGAGCACCACCGCGGCGAACGCCTCGTTGATCTCGAACAGGTCGATGTCGTCGACCGTCAGCCCGGCGACGGCGAGCGCCTTCTGCGTGGCCGGGATCGGGCCGGTAAGCATCAGCGTCGGGTCCGCACCGCTGACCGCCGCGCTGACGATCCGGGCCCGCGGGGTGAGGCCGAGGTCCCGGCCCACCTGCTCCGAACCGATCAGTACGAGCGCGGCGCCGTCCACGATGCCCGACGAGTTGCCGGCGTGGTGGACGTGGTCGATCGCCTCCAGCCAGTGGAACTTCTGCAACGCGACAGCGTCGAAGCCGGCGGCCTCGCCCACCGTGGCGAAGGACGGGGTCAGCCGGGCCAGCGCCTCCCGGGTGGTCTCCGGGCGCGGGTGTTCGTCGGTGGTGAGGATGTCGAGCCCGTTGCCGTCACGGACCGGCACCACCGAGCGGTTGAAGTGCCCACCGGCCCAGGCCTTGGCGGCCCGCTCCTGCGACCGCAGCGCGTAGCCGTCGACGTCGTCGCGGGTGAAGCCCTCCAGGGTGGCGATCAGGTCGGCGCTGACCCCCTGGGGTACGAAGGACGTGGCGAGCGCGGTCTGCGGATCGGTGGCCCAGGCCGCGCCGTCGGAGCCCATCGGCACCCGGGACATCGACTCGACCCCGCCGGCGAGCAGCAGATGCTCCCAGCCGGAGCGGATCCGCGCGGCGGCCGAGTTGACCGCCTCCAACCCGGAGGCGCAGAACCGGTTGAGCTGCACCCCGCCCACCTGGTCGGGCAGCCCGGCCAGCAACGCGGCGGCGCGTGCCAGGTCGCCGCCCTGCTCGCCGACCGGGGTCACGATGCCGAGCAGCAGGTCCTCCAGCCGGCCCACGTCCAGGCCGGGGTTGCGCTCGCGCAACGCGTCGATCAGGCCGACCACCAGCGAGATCGGCTTGACCCCGTGCAGCGCGCCGGTGTCCCGGCCGCGTCCGCGCGGGGTGCGGACCGCGTCATAGACGTACGCCTCAGAGGGCACGGGCGATCAACTCCTTCATGATCTCGTTGGTGCCGCCGTAGATTTTCTGGACGCGGGCGTCGGCGTACATCCGGGCGATCGGGTACTCCGTCGTGTACCCGTAGCCGCCGAACAGCTGGAGACACCTGTCGACGACCTCGCACTGCCCGTCGGTGAGCCAGGACTTCGCCATCGCCGCGGTCGTCACGTCCAGGTCGCCGCGCGTGTGCCGGACGATGCAGTCGTCCAGGAAGACCCGGCTGACCCGGGTGCGGGTGGCGCACTCGGCGAGCACCATCCGGGTGTTCTGGTGGCCCATCAGCGTCTTGCCGAAGGCGGTGCGCTCCTTGGCGTACGCGACGGTCAGCTCGACGGCCCGTTCCATGGCCGCGACCGCGCCGACGCCGATGACCAGCCGTTCCTGCGGGAGCTGCCGCATGAGCTGGACGAAGCCCAGCCCTTCGGCGTCGCCGAGCAGGTTGGCCGCCGGCACCCGGAACTCGTCGAAGAACAACTCGGCGGTGTCGTTGGCGTGCAGCCCGATCTTGGAGAGCAGTCGGCCCCGACGGAAACCCTCCGGGTCGCCGGCGACCTCACAGACCAGCAGCGAGACACCTGCCGCCCGCTGCTCGGGGTCGGTCTTCACGGCCACGATGATCAGGTCGGCGAGGCCGCCGTTGGTGATGAACGTCTTCGCGCCGGTGACCAGGTAGTCGTCGCCGTCGCGGACCGCCCGGGTCCGCATCGCCTGGAGATCGGAGCCGCCGTCCGGCTCGGTCATCGCGATCGCGCCGACCAGTTCGCCGCTGCACAGGCCGGGCAACCACCGCCGCTTCTGCTCCGCGCTGCCGTACGCGACCAGGTAGCCGGTGACGATGCCACTGTGGACGGCCAACCCGAGGCTGCTCTCCCCGGTGTACGCCTGCTCGTGCAGCAGCACCGCCTCGTGCGTGAAGCGGCCGCCCCCGCCGCCGTACTCCTCCGGGACGGACAGGCCCAGCAGCCCCAGCTCACCGGCGCGTCGGTAGTGCTCGCGGTCCGGGTGGCCCTGCGCCAGCAGGCGGTCGGTGTGCGGCAGCACCTCCTTGGTGAAGAAGGCGCGGGCGAGGTCGGCGAGGTCGTCGTGCTCCGGTTCGCGCCAGGGCGAGGGGGAACCGTCGGGCGTCGGCATGTGCACCACCCTCGCGCGCTGTTGGCAGCATGTCAATAACTCTCGATCAGCAGCCAGCCCTAGCTGCGGGTCGACTCACGTCGTCCGGAGGCCGCCAATCGCTCAGCGAGTGCGACGACCCGGTCGCGGAGTTCGTCGGGGCGTTCGATGACGAACGGCAGGTCGAGCGCGGCGAGCACAGCGGGTAACCAGTCGAGACTCTCTGCCCGGATCTCCACGTCCTGCCAGCCTTCGTCCGCACCCTCTCGCACCTCGGCGATGCTGGCCGGTAGCTGCCTGCGGATCTGCTCACGTGTTCCGCGGATCCGCAGCGACACCGCATGCTGGTATGGCGCCTGTGCCATCGAGGTGAGGAGGTGCCCTGCGGGATCGTTCCCGACGGGCGGCTCGAACGAGCCGGGCAGCGTTCTCGCGTCCGCGATGCGGTCGAGCCGAAGGGTCCGATCCTCACCGATATCCGGGTCGGCTCCGGTGACATACCACCGGCCCGCGTGGTTGACCAGCCCGAACGGATGCAGCGCGCGCACGCTACGCCTGCCGTCGCGCGAGGTGTACCGAAGTGAGATCGGCCGGTGTTGGCGGACCGCCTCGGCGACCGTGAGTAGTACGTCTGTCCGCGGCGCGGGCAGGTCGCCGGGTTCGGTGGTGAAGGCCAGGGATTGGAGTACGGCGTCCAGCCGGTCCGCGATCCGCGACGGCAGGACGCGCCGGATTTTCGCGGTGGCAGTCTCGCCCGCCGTACCCGTAGCCGTCGCCAGCCCGGCACGGCGGCCGGCAACCAGGCCGAGGAGGACGGCCAAGGCTTCGTCGTCGCTGAACATCAGCGGCGGCAGACGATAACCGGCGGCGAGCCGATAGCCGCCGTAGCGACCGCGCACCGACTCCACCGGCACGTCGAGGTCGACCAGGTGACTCACGTAGCGCCGCACTGTGCGCGGTTCGACGCCGAGGCGCTCGGCAAGCTCGGCCATCGTCCGGACGCCGCCGGACTGTAGGAGCCCCAGCAGTGCGAGCACCTGGGCTGTCGGTCGTGCCACGTCCTGAACCTAACTCGAATACTGGACCAGATGTGTCCAGTATTCGAGTTAGCGTACTGACGACAGACCGGTGCCGACCGTACTGAACAGGGAGAAGGCATGGATTTCGTATCGATCCGCATCATCACCGGCGACATCAACCGCCTGGTCGGCTTCTACGAGAAGATCACGGGCGTGCAGGCGGCCTGGGGCAACGAGGACTTCGCCGAGTTGCGCACCGCCCACGGCACGCTGGCGATCGGCAGTACCCGCACCGTCCCCCTGTTCGCGCCAGGGTCGGCCCGCCCGGCCGACAACCACACCGTGATCATCGAGTTCCTCGTGGCAGACGTGGACGCGCTCTACGAGAAGCTGAAGAATGTGGTGGAGGACTTCGTGAACGAGCCCACGACCATGCCCTGGGGTAACCGAGCCCTGCTCTTCCGCGACCCCGACGGCAACCTGGTCAACTTCTTCACCCCGGTGACCCCCGACGCGATCGAGAAGTTCGGCCGGTGACCAGCTGGGCGCAGCCTTGGCTGATCTCGGGGTTCGGTGGTCAGGATGCGGCACCGCCCCCCACCAGGGCGGTGTGCGCGCTGGCGGGGGGCGGCGTGGCAGGGCCGTGAACTAGCGCCTTGGTGGCCGCGGCGGCGGCGTCGGGCGCATCGCGGCCAGAGTCGCCACGTCCTGGCGTAGCTGGCCGAGGTAGGGGTGGAAATAGTCGCCCGGGCACTCCGTCGGATCGGCCCCGACGCTCGCCCAGTCCCGGTGGCCCGAGATGACAGCCACGTTGCCACCCGCCCCGCTGACCGGATTGACGTATCCGGTCCGAGCCGTGGGGTCGAGTCGACTCGTGAGGCTGAGCCCCGCGAGGACGAGGGCCAACGACCGTTGCGCGGCGGGGCTGGGCAGGCGGGACGTGTACCGGCCCAGCAGGCAGACGCCGATGTTGCCCGCGTTGAAACCGCCCACGTGCGCCGCGTTGACCATGAGTGGTCGACCGTCGCTGCCGACACCTGGGCCGTAGACCGGCTGCGGCCCCGGGTCGGAGTAGCGACCCTCGTAGACCCGTCCGCCCTCGTCGATCAACAGGTGGTAGCCGATGTCGCCGAACTCCTGGAGTACGCACTGGTCGTAGTAGATGGCACGAACCGTGGCCGCCGGATCGGGGTCCTCGTTGTGCTCGTACACCCCACTGTGGTGGACCGTCAGCGTCTGCACCGGGTAGAACTCGCCAGGCCACAGCACGCTGCCGTTCGGGCCGACCCGCAACGACTCGTCAGCTCCCCAGCCGGAACGGGGCAGATACGTCGGCGGCCGCGGCGCGCCGGGCGGCAGCGGAAGGCTGTTCGTCTCCGCGTTCGCGACCGTCTGCCGAGCCCCGTCGACCATGTTCAGCTCGACGACCGTGGCAGCCGAGCCGTCGCCGACCTGGACCTCGTATCCGGTCGCGCCGTTGGCCACCACGATGTCCGACCGGGCCGACACCGCCCGACCGTCCCGACCGTTCGGGCACGCGCTGATCTCCAGCCAGTCGCTCCACCCCTTGCCGGTCCGCAGGCGTACCGCCGCCGCCGGGCCGCTGTGCGCGACGGACAGGTGAGTCAACGGGATGGCCGGTGCGGTCACCACCGTTCGGCTCATCAGTCGACCACGGCGGGCCGCGAGCGGCGCCGTCACCGTGGAGGTGGACGGGGCCGCTGTCGCCGACCCGCCGAACGCACCGGCGGCCGAGAGGCCGACGGCCGCACCGGCCGCGCCAGACAACAATCGACGTCGAGAAACCAAGGCTTCGCTCCCTTACTCAGTTGATCCGGTCCGATGGCATGCACGGCGAGGCCGGGCCGGTCGGACTGTCACTGATGCGTGGCAAGGGTAAAGCAGAAGGTGGATCACCGCAGGCCGCTCGAACGGCGCTCGATAGGGTCGGGCAGATGAATGTCGAGACGGCTCCGCGCCGCCGCCGTCTGGAGCCGGACGCCCGGCGTGGGCAGATCCTGGCCTGCGCGGTCCGGCTGTTCGGCGAACGCCCGTACGCGGACGTGTCGACCACCGACGTCGCCCGGGAGGCAGGCGTCGCTCGCGGCCTGGTCAACCACTACTTCGGCGCGAAGAAGGACCTCTATCTGGAGGTCGTCCGGGTCATGGTGACAATCCCGGAGGTCGCCCTCGAACGGTTGCCCAAGGGTGACCTGCGGACCCGGGTCGACGCGAGCGTCTCCTGGTTTCTCGACGTGGTGTCGCGGCACAGCACCTCGTGGTTGGCCGCGGTCACCGCCCGAGGAATGGGCGGCGACGCCGACGTGGAGCGGGTGCTCGCCGAAGCCGAGGAGGTCGCCGCGGACCGCATGCTCGTCGCCGTCGGCCTGGCCGGCGAGGCAGGGCACCGGGAGGAGTTGCGTGCCATGGCTCGCGCGTACGGCGGGCTGGCCACGTCGACCGCCCGGGAGTGGCTCCAGCGCGGCGCGTTGACCCGTGCCCAGGTGCACCTGCTGCTCGCCACCACCCTGCTGACAATCGTCGAACAGGTCATCCCGCAGGCCGTCGGCGGCGGCGAACCGGCGCGACCGGAGGGCTGACGGAGCCCGCTCAGGCGGCGCGGCGTCCGCCGGCCTGCCCGCCATGCGCCGCCGGGGCGGCCTGGTCGGTACGCGCCGCCGGGGCCGGGTAGCGGTCGGCGGCCTGCGCCGGGTACGACTCGGGGCGAACCACCCGCAGCGGCCGGTCCACCTCGTCGGCCCCGAACCGCCAGCGTGACGGCGCCGGTTGCCGCTGCGGCGCGGGTCCACCGGGGCGCAGACCGGGCCGGGACAGCACCACAGTGATCAGGTAGCCGACCACCAGGAAGCCGTGACTGACCAACCGCTCCCCGCCCACCGAGCCGGTGGCCAGGTCGTTGACCGAGAGCAGCAGCAACGTGCCGACGAACGCGCTGAGCATCGGCAGTAGCCCGGCCGGCGGGCTGCGGCGTACCGCGACGAAGAGGAAGCCGGCGCCCACCGCCACGTTCCACGCGGCCGACTCGTGCCACAGGTGCTGGCCGGTCGGGTGCAGGTGGTCGGCGGTCGCGCCCCGACCCACCTGGGCCAGGCCGAGCACCAACTGCACCGCGCCGAGCAGCCCGAGCGCCGCGCGCAGCCCGGTGACCAACCGACCACGCCCGAGCGCCGCGCGCAGGCCGGCCACCAGCCGACCAGCGCCGGCCAGGCGCCGCCACCGCGATCGGCGGGTCGGCTCGGCCGCGACGGCGGCCAGGATCGCCGCGGTGCGGTCGGGCACATCGGCGACCAACCGGGTACGGACCCGACGCGTCACCGCGGCCGCCGCCGTGAACCAGGCCCGGCACTCGGCACACCCGTCGAGGTGCCCCTGCACCGCCGCCAGTTCGGCGGCGGTCTCCTCCCCGTCCAACTGCGCGGACAGGACCTCCCGCCACTGCTCACACCCCATGTACCGGTAGTCGCTCCAGTCGCCGCTCCGGTTCCCGGCGACCGTGACGGGTTGTGGAATACTCGCCGGATCATGACGCGTTACGGCCTGCTGATCCTGCCCGCCACCAACCGGGTGTACGCCCGCTCCGCCGTCGACCTCACCCGGGCCGAGCTGGAGATCTTCGGCCGTTCGGCCCTGGACGGCCAGGTCGGTGAGCTGGACACCGAGGTTGTCGGAGGGGCGTCCTACGTCACGTTCACCGGCGACGGGCTGACCGAGCGTGACCTGGCCGTCCTGGGCAACCTCTCCGCGGGGTACGCGCTGTTCGAGATCGTCGGCGAGCTGCTGCGGCCGATCGAGTGGAGCCGACTGGACCGCTACGACGACGACCTGCTCACCATCCAGAAGTACCCCGGCAAGACCAACGAGCAGTTCACCAAGCTGCTGCTCAACGTCACCCTGCTCGCCTCGAACTGGGCCGGCGAGCTGACCAGCCGACGGTTCCGGGTGCTCGACCCGCTCTGCGGTCGGGGCACCACCCTCAACCAGGCCCTGATGTACGGGTTCGACGCCGCCGGCATCGAGCGCGACCAGAAGGACGTCGAGGCGTACCGGACGTTCATCACCACCTGGCTGAAGCAGAAGCGGGTCAAGCACCGGGTGCTGGAGTCGGGGCCGGTGCGGCGCGAACGCAAGGTGGTCGGCCGGCGGGTGCGGATCGAGCTGGCGCCCACCCGCGAGGCGCACAAGGCCGGCCAGACGCAGCTGCTGGACGTGGTCAACGCCGACACGGCCCGCTCGGGGGAGTTCTTCCGCCCGGAGACCGTCGACCTGATCGTCGCCGACGCCCCGTACGGCGTGCAGCACGGCAGCCGTACCGCCGACAAGGGCCTGACCCGTGACCCGCTGGCGTTGCTCGCGGACGCCGCGCCGGTCTGGGCCCGGTTGTTGCGCCCCGGGGGCGCGCTGGGGATCTCGTGGAACACCCACGTCGCCAGCCGTGACGACGCGGCGGCGGCGTTGACCGACGCCGGACTGACAGTGGTCGACGCCGAGCCCTACCGCGCGCTGCGGCACCGGGTCGACCAGTCGATCATGCGCGACGTGCTGGTGGCCCGCCGCCCGGCCTGACCGGCCGCCCACCTCCGCCCCACCGTGCCATGCGCCACCCCATCCGGGTCGCATGGCCCTGGTGCGTTCCCTTTGCTCCGCACCCGCGGAGGCGCCAGCTACCGACCGTGAGCGTCGCCTCCGCGGGTGCAGAGCAAAGGGGCGGGTAACTGGTCCTGGCCTCCGCGGACCATCGAGGGCCTGTGCCGCATCTCACCTGCTCAGTGGGCGGGTGTGAAAACCACGTCAAGAAAAGGTTCGCCGCCGTCACTGTCGCGTTATGACCCCTCCCGTCCGGCGGGTGGCGGGCTTTGCTTGCCCGGCGCGACCGGAAGGCGGTCGCGACGAACCTTTCCGGTAAGAGGAGTCAGCGTGTCTGACGTGGTGTTCGTGGTCCTGACGGTGGTGCTGTTCGCAGTGCTCGCCCTGGTGGTCCGGGCGGTGGAGAAGCTGTGAACGCGGTAAACGCCGTCGGTCTGGTGCTCGCGGTCGTCCTGGGCGCGTTCCTGGTGTTCGCCCTGTTGTTTCCGGAGCGCTTCTGATGACCATGACAACAGCGGGCGTCATCTTCATCGTGACGCTGGTGGCGGCCCTCGTCGCCGTCTACAAGCCGTTCGGCGACTACATGTTCCGGGCCGTCGCCGGCACGAAACAGTCGCGGGTCGAGCGGGGCATCTTCCGGCTGGTCGGGGTCAATCCGGCCGCCGAGCAGACCTGGGGTGTGTACGCCCGCAGTGTGCTCGCGTTCTCCGCGGTCTCGATCCTCTTCCTGTACCTGTTCCAGCGGGTGCAGAACCACCTGTGGCTGTCGCTGGGCTTCGATCCGGTGGTGGCGCACGGCGCCTGGAACACCGCCGTGTCGTTCGTGACGAACACCAACTGGCAGTCGTACTCGGGTGAGTCGACGATGGGCCACCTGGTGCAGATGGCCGGCCTGGCTGTGCAGAACTTCGTCTCCGCGGCGGTCGGCATCGCGGTGGCGGTCGCGCTGGTCCGCGGCTTCGCCCGCAGCCGCACCGGGCAGCTCGGCAACTTCTGGGTCGACCTGACCCGGATCGTGCTGCGGATCCTGCTGCCGATCGCCGTGCTCGGCGCCATCGCGCTGATGATCGGCGGCGTGGTGCAGAACCTCTCCGGCGGCACCGACGTGAGCACGCTGACCGGCGGCACCCAGACCATCACCGGCGGCCCGGTCGCCAGCCAGGAAGTGATCAAGGAGCTGGGTACCAACGGTGGCGGCTTCTACAACGTCAACAGCGCGCACCCGTTCGAGAACCCCACCACCTGGACGAACTGGCTCCAGATCTTCCTGATCTTCCTGATCCCGTTCAGCCTGCCCCGGGTCTTCGGCCGGATGGTCGGGCAGAACCGGCAGGGCTACGCCATCGCCGCGGTGATGGGCATCCTCGCGTTCCTCAGCGTCGCCATCACCAACATCTTCGAGCTGGCTGGCCACGGCACTGTGCCGCAGGCGGTCGGTGCGGCGATGGAGGGCAAGGAGGTGCGGTTCGACGTGTCGAACTCGGCCACCTTCGCCGCCGCCACGACGCTGACCTCGACCGGTGCGGTCAACTCGTTCCACGACTCGTTCACCTCGCTCGGCGGCATGATGACGATGGTCAACATGATGCTCGGCGAGGTCGCGCCGGGTGGCACCGGTTCGGGTCTCTATGGTCTGCTGATCCTCGCGGTGATCACGGTCTTCGTGGCCGGTCTGATGGTGGGCCGCACCCCCGAATACCTGAGCAAGAAGATCGGGGCGCGGGAGATCAAGTTCGCCTCGCTCTACTTCCTGATCACGCCGATCCTGGTGCTCGTCGGTACGGCGGCGGCGTTCGCCACCGGCAACAACGCCACAGCGCTCAACGTCGGCCCGCACGGCCTCTCCGAGGTGCTGTACGCGTTCACCTCGGCCAGCAACAACAACGGCTCCGCCTTCGGTGGCATCACTGTCAACACCACCTGGTGGGACACCGCGCTCGGGTTGTGCATGCTGCTGGGCCGGTTCCTGCCGATCATCTTCGTGCTCGCGTTGGCCGGCTCGCTGGCCCGCCAGGCACCCACCCCCGCGTCCGAGGGCACCCTGCCGACCCACCGACCGCTGTTCATCGGGATGGTCGTCGGCGTCACGGTCGTCCTGGTCGCGCTGACCTTCCTGCCCGCGCTCGCGCTCGGCCCGCTGGCAGAGGGGCTCTGACCACCATGAGGAACGAAGCAATGTCCGTGACACCCGGGCTACCCGCCACCGAGGCCGATCAGGGCAACCGGACCGGCGGGGGTCTGCTCGACCCCCAGCAGCTCGTCCGGTCCCTGCCCGACGCGGTACGCAAGCTCAACCCCACCACGCTCTGGCGTAACCCGGTGATGCTGATCGTGGAGGTCGGTGCGGCCTTCACCACAGTCCTGGCGGTGCTCGACCCGTCGGTGTTCGCCTGGGCGATCACCATCTGGCTCTGGCTGACAGTGGTCTTCGCCAACCTGGCCGAGGCGGTCGCCGAGGGCCGGGGCAAGGCCCAGGCCGCCACGCTGCGCCAGGCGAAGAAGGACACCATCGCCACCCGGCTGGTCGACTGGAAGCCGGGCGCGCGGGCCAACACCTACCGCGACGAGGCGGTGCCCGCGCCGGAGTTGCGCCAGGGCGACGTGGTGCTCGTCGAGGCCGGCGGGATCATCCCCGGTGACGGCGACATCGTCGAGGGCATCGCCAGCGTCGACGAGTCGGCCATCACCGGCGAGTCCGCCCCGGTGATCCGGGAGTCCGGCGGTGACCGCAGCGCGGTGACCGGTGGCACGAAGGTGCTGTCCGACCGGATCATCGTGAAGATCACGCAGAAGCCGGGGGAGAGCTTCATCGACCGGATGATCGCCCTGGTCGAGGGCGCCAACCGGCAGAAGACACCGAACGAGATCGCGCTGAACATTCTGCTCGCCGCGCTGACCGTCATCTTCCTGCTGGCCGTCGTCACCCTCCAACCGCTGGCCATCTTCTCCAGGGCGTACCAGGCGGCCGCCCCGGACAGCGGCGCGATCACCGGCTCCGGCGTCACCGGGGTGGTGCTGATCTCGCTGCTGGTCTGCCTGATTCCCACCACCATCGGCGCGCTGCTCTCCGCCATCGGCATCGCCGGCATGGACCGGCTGGTGCAGCGCAACGTCCTGGCCATGAGCGGCCGGGCCGTCGAGGCGGCCGGTGACGTCAACACCCTGTTGCTGGACAAGACCGGCACCATCACGCTGGGAAACCGGCAGGCCGCCGAGTTCGTACCCGTCGAGGGCATCACGGCCGCGACCGTGGCCGACGCCGCGCAGCTGTCCAGCCTGGCCGACGAGACCCCGGAGGGGCGCTCGGTGGTCGTCCTGGCGAAGAACGATTTCGGGCTGCGCGAACGCGAGCCCGGCGTGATGCCGCACGCCACCTTCGTACCGTTCACCGCCCAGACCCGGATGAGCGGCGTCGACCTGACCCCGGACGCCAGCGTGGACGCCGGCGCGGTGGGCACGGCCCGCCGGGTCCGCAAGGGCGCCGCCGCCGCGGTGATGAAGTGGGTACGCGAGAACGGCGGTCACCCGACCGAGCAGGTCGGCGAGATCGTGGACGCGATAAGCGGCACCGGTGGCACCCCGCTCGTCGTCGCCGAGCACGTCGGCGGTGAACCCGCCCGCGCCCTGGGTGTCATCCACCTCAAGGACGTCGTCAAGTCCGGCATGCGCGAGCGGTTCGACGAGATGCGCCGGATGGGCATCCGGACCGTGATGATCACCGGTGACAACCCGCGTACCGCGAAGGCCATCGCCGACGAGGCCGGGGTGGACGACTTCCTGGCCGAGGCGACGCCGGAGGACAAGCTCGCGCTGATCAGGCGGGAGCAGGAGGGTGGTCGGCTGGTCGCGATGACCGGTGACGGCACCAACGACGCGCCGGCGCTCGCCCAGGCCGACGTCGGGGTGGCCATGAACACCGGTACGTCGGCCGCCAAGGAGGCCGGCAACATGGTCGACCTCGACTCCGACCCGACCAAGCTGATCGAGATCGTGGAGATCGGCAAGCAGTTGCTGATCACGCGTGGCGCGCTCACCACGTTCAGCATCGCCAACGACATCGCGAAGTACTTCGCGATCATCCCGGCCATGTTCGCCGGCCTCTACCCGAGCCTGGACGCGCTGAACATCATGCGGCTGTCCGGCCCCGAGTCGGCGATCCTGGCCGCTGTCATCTTCAACGCCCTGGTGATCATCGCGCTGATCCCACTCGCCCTGCGGGGCGTGCGGTACCGGCCGGCCGCCGCGTCGAAGCTGCTCAGCCGCAACCTGCTGGTCTACGGACTGGGTGGCATCATCGTGCCGTTCATCGGGATCAAGCTCATCGACCTGCTCATCCAGTTCATCCCGGGGATTTCGTGATGCGCCTACCCACCTGGATCGCCCAACACCTCGCCGCGCTGCGCGCCGTACTCGTCTTCACAGTGCTGCTCGGCCTGGTCTACCCGCTGGCCCTGGTGGCGCTCGGTCAGCTACCCGGCCTCCACCACGGGGCCGACGGTTCGCTGATCACCGCAGGCGGGAACGCCGTCGGCAGCGCGCTGATCGGCCAGTCCTTCACCGACGCGGACGGCGACCCGATCGCCCGCTACTTCCAGTCCCGCCCCTCGGCCGCCGGCGACGGCTACGACCCGACGTCCACCTCGGCCAGCAACCTCGGGCCGGAGAGCGTCGTCGACACCATCGCCACCGACCCGGAGGAGTCCAGCGAGAGCCTGCTCACCCAGGTCTGCGGGCGCAGCAAGTCCGTCGGCGAGCTGAACGGTGTCGACGGCCGACGCCCGTACTGCACCGACGACGGGGTGGGCGCCGTGCTCGCGGTCTTCCACGCCGGTGGTCTGACCGGTCCGGTCACCCGGGCGGTGAGCGTCAACCAGGCGGCCCCGGCCACGCCGTTCGTCACCGAGTACCAGGGGGTGCCGGTGGAGCCGGCCCAACCCGGCGAGGACTACGTGGCCGCCGGCGGGGTGGTCACCCCGATCCGGGGCGACGCGCCCGCCGACCCGGCGGTCCCCGCCGACGCGGTCACCGCCAGCGCCAGCGGCCTCGACCCGCAGATCAGCCCGGCGTACGCCGAATTGCAGGTGAACCGGGTCGCGCGCGAGCGCGGCGCGGACCCGGCGGCGGTCCGCAAGGTGGTCAGGGAGCACACCGACGGTCGGGGGCTCGGGTTCATGGGCGAGCCCGGGGTCAACGTGTTGGAGCTCAACCTCGCCCTCGACAGGCAGTTCGCCGCGCGCTGAGCGCACTCGCGGATGGGGCCGTGCCGACCGGCGCGGCCCCGCCCGCCGACCTGACCAGGGAGGATGGTCCCCGTGCCACGCGGAGAACTGCGCATCTATCTCGGGGCCGCTCCCGGCGTCGGCAAGACGTACGCCATGTTGGAGGAGGCTCAGCGGCGGGCCGCGCGCGGCACCGACGTGGTGATCGGTTTCGTGGAGACCCACGGCCGGCAACACACCGCCGCGATGCTCGGCGACCTGGAGCAGGTGCCCCGCCGAACCATGGACTACCGGGGCGCCGAGTTCACCGAGATGGACCTGGACGCGGTGCTCACCCGTCGGCCGGAGATCGCTGTGGTCGACGAGTTGGCGCACACCAACGTGCCAGGCTCCCGGCACGACAAGCGCTGGCAGGACGTCCAGGAGCTGCTCGACGCGGGGATCGACGTGCTGTCCACCGTCAACGTGCAGCACCTGGAGTCGCTGAACGACGTGGTCGCCCAGATCACCGGCGCGACCCAGCGGGAGACAGTGCCGGACGAGATCGTCCGCGCCGCCGAGCAGGTCGAGCTTGTCGACATGACACCGGAGGCGCTGCGCCGGCGGATGGCGCACGGCAACATCTACCGACCCGACAAGATCGACGCCGCGCTCGGCAACTACTTCCGGGTCGGCAACCTCACCGCCCTGCGTGAGCTGGCGCTGCTCTGGCTGGCCGACAAGGTCGACGAGCAGCTCGACAGGTACCGCAGCCAACAGGGCATCGCCGCCACCTGGGAGGCCCGGGAACGGGTGGTGGTCGCGCTGACCGGTGGTCCGGAGGGCGAGACGCTGATCCGCCGCGCGGCCCGGGTCGCGGCCCGCGGCAAGGGCGCCGACCTGCTCGCCGTGCACGTGGCCCGCAGCGACGGCCTGGCCGGCGCGGATCCGGCCCAACTGGCCCGCCAGCGGGTCCTCGTCGAGAGCCTGGGCGGCACGTACCACCAGGTGCTCGGCACCGACGTGCCGGCCGCGCTGCTGGACTTCGCCCAGGGCGTGAACGCCACCCAACTGGTGCTCGGGGCGAGCCGGCGGGGTCGCCTCGCGCAGATCTTCGCCCGGGGAGTCGGGGTGACCACCACCGCGCTGTCCGGCTCGATCGACGTGCACCTGGTCACCCACAAGCAGGCCGGCAGGGGCCGTCGGGCGATGGCCGTGCCGGCGGCGCTGTCCCGACGTCGACGGCTGCTCGGCTTCGGCCTGGCGGTGCTTGGCATGCCGCTGCTCACTGTGCTGCTGAAGACCCTGCCCGACCTGACGCTGACAAACGACATCCTGCTGTTCCTCGCCGGGGTGGTCGGGGTCGCGCTGGTCGGCGGGGTGTGGCCGGCCCTGGTCGCCGCGCTCGGCGGGTCGCTGCTGCTCAACTGGTTCTTCACCCCGCCGTACCGGACGCTGACCATCGCCGAGGCGGACAACCTGCTCGCCCTGGCCGTCTTCGTCGGCGTGGCACTGGCGGTGAGCTGGATCGTCGACGTGGCCGCCCGCCGTACCAGGGAGGCAGCCCGCGCCGCCGCCGACGCGCAGACCCTCGCCGCCGTCGCCGGTGGCGTGCTGCGCGGCGAACGCCCCCTGCCCGCCCTGCTGGAACAGCTCCGGGAGACCTTCGGGCTGCGCGCGGTGAGCGTGCTGGAGTTGGCCGAGGACGCCGGCGGGCGCCCGGAGCGGGCCCGCGAGGAGCACGCCTGGGACGTCGTGGCCAGTGTGGGCGACCAGCCGCCCTGCACCCCGCAGGGCGGTGAGACCGCCGTACCTGTCGACGACCGGATCACCGTCGTGCTCTGCGGTCGACGCCTGGAGGCTGCCGACCGGCGGATCGTCGAGGCGTTCGCCGCCCAGGCCGCCGTCGCGTTGCGCCAGGAACGCCTCGCCGAGGAGGCCGCCACTGCCCGTCCCCTCGCCGCCGCCGACCGGATGCGCACCGCGCTGCTCGCCGCGGTCAGCCACGACCTGCGTACGCCACTGGCCTCGGCGAAGGCGGCGGTGACAAGCCTGCGCAGCCACGACATCGAGTTCGACGAGTCCGACCGCGAGGAGTTGCTGGAGACCGCCGAGGAGTCACTGGACCGGCTCGCCCGGCTGGTCGGCAACCTGCTGGACATGAGCCGGCTCCAGGCGGGCGTGCTCGGCATCACCGCGACCGCGATCGGCCTGGAGGACGCCGTACCCCTGGCGCTCGACGAACTTGGCCCGGCCGCCGCGACGGTCGGCACTGACATCCCGGCCGACCTGCCGGCGGCCACCGCCGACCCGGGCCTGCTGGAACGGGTGCTCGTCAACATCATCGCCAACGCCCTGCGCCACAGCCCGCCCGACCAACCGCCCACGGTGACCGCCAGCGCACACGCCGGCCAGGTCGAGCTGCGGGTGATCGACAAGGGGCCGGGCATCCCGGAGGACCAGTGGGAGCACGTCTTCCTGCCGTTCCAACGCCTCGGCGACCGGGACAACCAGACCGGCGTCGGTCTCGGGCTGGCCCTGTCCCGGGGGTTGGCCGAGGCGATGGGCGGCAGCATCACCCCGGAGACCACCCCCGGTGGCGGCCTCACCATGGTGTTGCGGCTGCCGGCCGCCGCGCAGACCAGTTCGGAGGAGCCGCGGGAATGACGCGCATCCTGGTCGTCGACGACGAACCGCAGATCCTGCGCGCGCTGCGGATCAACCTGCGGGCCCGCCGGTACGACGTGGACGTCGCCGCGACCGGCGCCGCCGCGTTGAAGGCAGCCGCCAGTCACCCGCCCGACCTGGTGGTCCTCGACCTCGGCCTGCCCGACATCGACGGCGTGGAGGTGATCCGCGGCCTGCGCGGCTGGACCACAGTGCCGATCATCGTGCTCTCCGGCCGGGCCGGCAGTGCGGACAAGGTCGCCGCCCTGGACGCGGGCGCTGACGACTACGTCACCAAGCCGTTCGGGGTGGAGGAGCTGCTGGCCCGCATCCGCGCGGTGACCAGGCGGCTCGGCGGGCCCAGCGAGGCGGTGCCGGCGCTGCGGATCGGCCAGCACACCGTCGACCTGGCCGACCACCGGGTACGGCGGGACGACGGCACCGAGGTCAAGCTGACTCCGATCCAGTGGAGCGTGCTGGAGAAGCTGCTGCGCCACCCCGGCAAGCTGGTCAGCCAGCGTCAGCTCCTCCAGGACGTGTGGGGGCCGGAATACCAGAACGAGACAAACTACCTGCGGCAGTACCTGGCCCAGTTGCGGCGCAAGCTGGAGGACGACCCGGCCCGCCCCCGCCACCTGATCACCGAGCCGGGAATGGGCTACCGCTACCGCCCCTGACCCGTTGACACCCGCCGGCAGAGATTGAAGAATTTCGCTAGCAGCGGCAGCGGCGTGCTTCTGTAACCGTCCCCTCCACCGGTTACCCCTCGGGAGCCCCGCCGTGTCCCTGCCCCTGTCCCGTCGTCGGCTGCTGACCGCCGGCGGTGCCGGCCTCGTCCTGGCCGGCCTCACCGACCCGTTCCGCGCCGGCCCCGCCCGAGCCGCGGTCACCACCGCCGACCTGGTCGTCTACGGTGCCACCTCCGGCGGGCTGGCCGCCGCGATCACCATGCGCCGGCTCGGTCGCAGCGCAGTGGTGGTGGAGCCCACAAGCCACGTCGGCGGGCTGAGCACCGCCGGGCTGGGCGCCACCGACACCGGCGTCCAGGCAGCCATCGGCGGCCTCGCCGCCGAGTTCTACCGCCGGGTGTACGTGAAATACCACGGCGGAACCCTCACGCCGACGTCACCGCTGCGGATGACCTTCGAACCGCACGTCGCCGCCGACGTCTTCGCCGACCTGCTGGCCGAGGCGGGGGTGCCGGTGATCGTCGACGCCCGGCTGAGCGGTGTCGGCCGCAGCGGCGACCGGATCACCGAGCTGCGTACCGAGGACGGCGCGATCTACCGGGGCGGAGTGTTCGTCGACGCCACCTACGAGGGTGACCTGCTGGCCATGGCCGGTGTGGGTTTCACCGTCGGGCGGGAGTCCAACGACACGTACGGCGAGACGATCAACGGGGTGCAGTCCGGCAACACCCACCAGTTCGCCTACCCCGTCGACCCGTACGTGACGGCCGGCTCGCCCGCCAGCGGCCTGCTGCCGGGCATCTCCGCCACGCCGCTCGCCCCGCGCGGCAGCGCCGACGACCGGATCCAGGCGTACTGCTTCCGGATGTGCCTGACCCAGGCGGCCAACCGGATCCCGTTCGGCAAGCCGTCCGGCTACGACCCGATCCGGTACGAGCTGCTGCTGCGCCACATCCAGGCCGGCTATGCCGGGCCGTACTTCACCACGCACTCGATCGGCGGCGGGAAGACCGACTCCAACAACAACGGCGCCGTGTCCACCGACAACATCGGCTTCAACCACGCGTACCCGACGGCGAGCTGGGCTGTCCGGGAGAGCATCATCGCCGAGCACCGTACCTACCAGCAGGGGCTGATGTGGTTCCTGGCCAACGACCCCCGGCTGCCGGCGTCGGTCCGCGACTCGACAGCCCGCTGGGGGCTGCCGGTGGACGAGTTCACCTCCACGGGTGGCTGGCCACCGCTGCTCTACATCCGCGAGGCCCGCCGGATGGTCGCCGCGTACGTGATGACCGAGGCCGACTGCCGGGGCCGGGTCCGGGCCGCCGACTCGGTGGGGCTGGCCAGCTACACGATGGACTCGCACAACTGCCAACGGGTGGTGGTCGACGGCCGGGTACGCAACGAGGGGGACGTGCAGATCGGAGTGCCTGCGCCGTACCCGGTGAGCTACCGGGCGATCGTGCCGCACCGGGCGCAGTGCGCCAACCTGGTGGTGCCGGTGTGCCTCTCGGCGAGCCACATCGCGTACGGCTCGATCCGGATGGAACCGGTGTTCATGATCCTCGGCCAGGCGGCGGCCACCGCCGCGTCGCTGGCCCTCGCCGGGAACCTCGCCGTGCAGGAGGTGCCAGTGCCCACCCTCCAGGCCCGGCTGCGGCAGGACGGCGCGGTGCTGGAGTGGGGCTCGACGAGCGAGGTGATCCTGGACAACGCGGCGAGCAGCGGCATCACCCGGGCCGGCACGTGGCTGCGCAGCACAAGCGTCGGCGGCTACTACGGCCCGGACTACGAGCACGACGGCAACACCGCCAAGGGCGTCAACCGGCTGCGGTTCCGCCCGACGCTGCCCGCCGCCGGGTCGTGGACCGTGCACCTGCGCTGGACCGCCAACCCGAACCGGGCGACGAACGTGCCCGTCGACATCGAGTACTCCGGCGGGCTGGTCACCCGCACCGTGGACCAGCGGCAGGCCGGCGGCCAGTGGGTGGCGTTGGGCACCTACCCGTTCACGGCGGGCAGCGACGGAAGCGTGCTGATCCGCACCGAGGACACCGACGGCCACGTGATCGCGGACGCGGTGCGCTTCGTCCGCGCCTGACCGACGGTCAGTTGTCGGGGAACTCGACACCCACCAGCCGCTCCGACACCGTCCACAGCCGTGCCGCGTCGTCGGTGCCACGCGCGGAGCGGTACACGACCAGCTCTGTCGGTCTGCCGGTGAACTGCCCCAGCCCGTCCGGGCCGTAGAACGCTCCGCCCCGTGCCTGCGGGCTGGTGGCGGCGTAGAGGGCGGGCAGCAGCCCGGCGTCCACCGAGTGCACCAGGACGCCCCAGCGGGCCAGCCGGCTCATGATCGAGTGGTGCGGCGAGGGTCGGCCGCGGCCCAGGTTGGGACCGGACGCGTACAGGTTGGTCATTGTGGTGCCGGGATGGGCGACGTTGCTGACGATGCCCCAACCGCCGGCCCGACTCCGTCGATCAAGTTCCAGCCCGAAGTGCAGGGTGGCCAGCTTGGAGGCGTTGTACGCGCGGATCGCCGCGTACCGGCGGGTGCTCTGGAGGTCGTCCCAGTCGAGCCTGCCGGAACGGGCGGCGCTGCTCGACATGGTGGTGACCCGGGCGTGGCCGGCCCGCAGCAGCGGCAGCAGCCGCCCGGTCAGCGCGAAGTGCCCGAGGTGGTTGGTGCCGAACTGTAGCTCGAAGGCCTCGGCGGTGGCGTGCCGGGTCGGCGGCGTCATCACACCCGCGTTGTTGATCAGAAGGTGGACCGGTCGACCCTCGGCGAGCAGCGTGTCGGCAAGCGTGGCCACCGAGTCCAACGACGCGAGGTCCAGCTCCCGCGTCGAGACGACGGCACCCGGCGCGGCGGCCCGGACGGCGTCCAGCGCGGCGGCGCCCTTGGCCGGGTTGCGGACCGGCAGCACCACCTCGGCCCCGGCGCGTGCCAGCCGGGTGGCCAGGCCGAGGCCCAGGCCGTCGCTGCCGCCGGTGACGACTGCGAGTTTTCCGGTCAGGTTCGGAACTGTCAGGTCGAGCACAACATCTCCCAGGTCGGCGGTGTCCCTCATCGGTCACCGCCAAGCCTGGATCGGCCGTCGACGACCACCCAGGGTCGGCCTATCCAGGGAGTGACGGTCCCCGGGTCGGCTGCCCGGCGGGTAGCGTTCCCGACGATCAAGGACTTTCGGACGAGGAGGCGCGGTGGAGACGACGACTGTGGATATCCCGACCGGCGACGGGGTCGCGGACGCGTCAGTGACCCGGCCGGACGGCGACGGCCCCTTCCCGGCGGTGCTGCTCTTGATGGACGCCTTCGGGCCGCGCCCGCGCCTTGTCGAGATGGCGGAGCGGATCGCCGCCCGGGGCTACCTGGTGCTGACGCCCCACCTCTTCTACCGGGCCGGCCGAGCACCGCTGTTCGACCTGTCCCGACTCGGCGAGGCCGACCAGCGCGGCGCGCTCTTCGAGAAGATCATGCCGTTGGTCGGCGCGTTGACCCCGGACGTGTTCGACAGGGACACCACCGCGTACCTCGACTTCCTGGCCGCCCGCGACGACGTCCGGCCGGGCCCGGTCGCCATCACCGGCTACTGCCTGGGCGGCACGAACGCGCTGCGGGCCATCGAGGCGCACCCGGACCGCATCGCCGCGATCGCCAGCTTCCACGGCGGATACCTCGCCACCGACGCGCCGGACAGCCCCCACCTGGGCGTCGGCTCGATCACCGGCGAGGTGTACTTCGGGCACGCCGACGCCGACCGGTCGATGACCCCGGAGCAGATCGCCACCCTGGAGAAGGCCCTCGACGCCGCCGGCGTGCGCTACCGCTCCGAGGTGTACGCGGGCGCCCACCACGGCTTCACCATGGCCGACACCCCCATGTACGACGAGCAGGCCGCCGAACGCCACTGGGCCGCCCTCTTCGACCTCCTGGACCGCAGCCTGCCGACGCGCTGACCGACGACGTCCGGCCCGGTCAGCGGCGCAGCAGCACCGGGCCGGCGTCGATGCGGGTGCGGAACAGCGCGTACGGCTTGCGCCGCAGGTCCTGGCCCCGCTGGTACTGCGGCTGCCGGTGCAGCTGGTTGGCGGTGACGTAGAGGTGCCCGTCGGTGGCCACCGACATGGTGTCCGGCCAGAGCAGTCGCGGGTCGTGGACCAGGGTTTCGACCTGGCCGTCGGGCAGTCGGCGCAGCACCGCGTTGTGCTCGTACGAGGTGAGGTAGAGCCGCCCCGCGTCGTCGCTCTCCAAGCCGTCCGACCCGGTGGCCTTGTCGCCCTCGTCCACGACAGTGGCCGCCACCGCCTCCTGGGTGACCGACGGGTCGGCCAGCGCCTCGGTGGACACGCTGTGCAGGCGTCGGGAGATCAGCGGCGAGTAGTACAGCCGGCTGCCGTCGGCCGAGATGGCGATGCCGTCGGAGCCCATCGCCAGCGGCTTCGGCGGCCCGTCCTTCGGGCGGGACAGAAGCGGCCGGCCCTCGACGAAGGGGCGGTAGTTCTTCAGCGGTTCCGCCTTCGTGGACGGGTGGTCGTGCAGCCGCCGCCAGGAGGCCCCGCTGGCCAGGTCCACGACGATGATCCCGTTCGGCCCGGAGTCGGTCGAGTCGGTGATGTAGGCGACTCCCGCCTCGCCCCGGCGCAGATCGAAGCGGACGTCGTTGAGGTACGTCGTCGGCGGCGCCACGTCCTGCGGGAAGGTGATCACCTGGGCGACAGTGTCGGTGTCCAGGTCGATCCGGACCAGCTTCGGCCCACCCGGCTTCGTCGGTTGGAACATCGGGCTGCCGGTGTCCACCACCCAGAGCCGGTCGGCCGGGTCCACCACGATGCTCTGCACCGACACGAACGCGCCCGCGTCGTCGTCACCGGACGGGGTGTTCCACGCCTGGTCGGGGTAGGGCACCTCCCGGCCGTCGCGCAGCTCCACGACGGTGGCCGGCACCTCGTCGCCCCACCTCGGGAAGTTGACGAAGATCCGGCCCCGGTGCGAGACGCTCACCCCGGTCGGCATCGGGCCGGTGAAGGTGTGCACCAGTTCCAACTCGCCCATCGGCTCGTCGCCGACCGGTCCGTTCATGACGTCCACCCCACGATGCCCACCGTCTCGCCCCCTGCCGTCGGTTGCGCGCTCCGGTGCGGTTCTTCCCGCCCTGGCGTCCGATATGCCTCCGTCAGCTCACCGGTGCGGCGGCGTACGCGGCGGGCAGGCCGGGGACCTCGACGTCCACCGCGAGCAGCGCGCCGTCCTGCGGGCCCGCCGGGTCCAGCCCCACCCGGGCCGTGCCGATGAAGAGCCGGCGCAGGTCGGGGCCGCCCAGGCAGATGCCGGCCGGTTGCGTCGCGGGTAGCCGGATCTCCCGGTCCAGGGTGCCGTCCGGCCGGTAGCGGCGGACCGCCGAGCCGCCCCAGAACGCGATCCAGAGGTGGCCCGCCGCGTCGACAGTCATGCCGTCCGGGCCACCGTCGGCGGGGGACAACCGCAGGAACGGCTCCCGCCCGTGCAGGTCACCGGTGCGCGGGTCGACGGTGAACCTGTCGACCTCGCCACGCGGCGTGTCGGCCAGGTACATGGTGGTGCCGGCCGCGTCGAACGCCGGCCCGTTCGGGATGGTCAACCCGGTCACCGCGGGCACCGGCTCGGCGCCCGGGGCCAGCCGGAACAGCGTGCCCCCGCCGGGCACCATCGCGTACGTCATGCTGCCGGCCCAGAAGCGGCAGTGCGGGTCGGCGACCGCGTCGTTCATCCGGGTCGGCTCGGGGGCGTCCGCGACCAGGTCGGCGACCGGCCGGGGGTCGTCGCCGGCGGGTAGCACCGTGATGCCGGTGCCGGCGGCGGCGAGCCAGTCACCGGGTCGGTCGGCCACCGGGGCGACCGCGCCGAGCGGCACGTCGAGGCGGCGAACCTCCCGCAGCGGGGCGGGGGCGTCACCGTCGGTCTCCAGCAGTCGTCCGGCCAGCAGGTCGACGAGGACCAGCCGGTCGTCGACCCAGCGCAGCCCTTCGCCCAGCTCCAGCCGGTCGCTGCTCCAGACGGTCGGTTCGGTCAGCTCCATGGTGCTCCTCCAAGGGATCGTCAGCGGACCGTACCGCCGGGGCCGTGGTCGAGCAGCGCCAGCTCGGCCCGGTCGGGCAGACCCTCCCAGTCACCCCGGGTCGCCACCGCGAACGCGCCGGTGGTGACCGCCCGGTCCAGCCGGGTCGGCGCGTCGGCACCGTCGAGCCAGGCGGAGAGCAGGCCGGCCACGAACGCGTCGCCCGCGCCGACGGTGTCCACCACCGGCACCGTCCGGGCCGGCCGGTGCACGGTGCCGGTCGCGCGGTGGCTGGTCGCCCCGTCGGCGCCGTGCTTGACCACGACCTCGGTCACGCCGGCCGAGAGGAGCGCCGCGACCGGGTCGGCCGCGTCGGTCAGGACGGCCAACTCGTCGTCGGAGGCGACGACCAGGTCGAGCGCGGGCAGCAGCGGTCGAAGCGCGGCGGCGGCCTCGGCGACCGACCAGAGCCGCTGCCGGTGGTTGACGTCCAGGCAGACAGTGCTGCCGGCCGCGCGGGCACGCCGCACGGCCTCCAGCACCGCCTGGTACGGCTCGGCGCCCAGCGCGCAGGTGATGCCTGTGACGTGCAGCAGCCGGGGTGGTGGCCCGGGCGCGTCGAAGGCACGTGTCACGTCGGCCGGGCGCAGCCGGGAGCCGGCCGACCCGGCGCGGTGGTAGGTGACCCGGTTGATGTCGGCGACCCGGTTCTCGAAGAGGATCAGCCCGGTGGGCGCTGTCGCGTCGATCCGGGACCAGGCCAGGTCGACACCCTCAGCGCGCAACGTACGGCGGACCAGCTCACCGGGCTCGTCAGCGCCGGTGACCCCGACCCAGGCGGCCCGGTGGCCGAGCCGGGCCACCCCGATGGCCACCGTCGACTCGGCGCCGGCGACGGAGATCCCGGCGGTGCCGCCCAGTCGCAGCGGGCCGGTGGTGCGGAACGCCGCCATCGTCTCGCCGAGCGTGAGCAGGTCGGTCACCGCTGCACCGCCGCGCGGAAGGTGGCAGCGCGCTCGCGCAGCGCCGCCAGGTCGCCGCCCCGGACGGCGTCACCGAGCAGCGGAGAGCCGACGCCGACCGCGACGGCGCCCCGGTCGAGGTAGTGCCGCGCGCCGTCCGCGTCGACCCCGCCGACCGGCACGAACGCGGTGCCCGGGAACGGGTCGCGCAGCGCGCCGAGGTAGTCGGGCCCGCCGAGGGAGGCCGGGAAGAGCTTGACGGCGCTGGCCCCGCCACCGGTGGCCTGCACCACCTCGGTGGGGGTGAGTGCCCCGGCCAGCACCGGCAGCCCGAGTCGGCCACCCTCGGCGAGGCTCGGTGCGATCGCCGGGGTGACCAGGAAACCGGCGCCCGCGTCCGCCGCCGCGCGGGCGTCCTCGGCGCTGAGCACGGTGCCCGCACCCAGGGCGTAGTCCGGCCCGAGGGCGGCCCGGGCGCGTCGGATGACGCCGAGCGCGTCGGCACTGGTCAGCGAGACCTCGACCAGGGCGACGCCGTTCTCGGCCACTGTGAGTACGGCGGCCAGCGCGGCGGCCGGGTCCGGGCCGCGCACGATGGCCAGCAGCCGGTGGGTACGCAGCTCGTCGAGCAGGTTCATCACGGGTGTCCTCAGTGGATGCGGTGGGCGGAGATGGTGAGTCGCCAGGTGACCTCACCGGCCGGCGGAACTGTCGCCGCGTCGGCGGGGCCAGCGTCGGCCAGGTCGAAGGCCGCGCCGAGCATCGGTTCGACGCCGATGCTGCGGTAGGGGCCGCTGGCCGGCCAGCCGCCCAGGTTGCGCCAGAGCGCGGTGCTGCGGGGCTGCCCCGCGCACTCCAGCTCCAGGCTCAGCCGGTCGGCGCCGTCGCGCACCTGGACCCGTGGGCAGTCGAGCAGCACCGCGCCGAGTGCGGTCCCGTCGTCCGGGCCGAGATTGTCCATCCGCAGCCCGGCGGGTGCCGGCCACGCCCCGGTCAACCAGGGGTCGCCGGTGGGCCAGGTGCCCGGCGGTAGGAACGCGGCGGCCTCCGGGTGCAGCCGGGTCGGTGTGCCGGCGGGTGCGTCGAGGCGGGCTGAGGGGGACAGGTCGAGCAGGGCGTGTGCGGCCCAGATGAACCGGTGCCCGGGGTCGGCGGCCAGCCGGTAGTCGGCCACCACCACACCGCCGTCGTCGGTGATCCGGCGGCTCACTGTGAACGTCGGTCGCTCGATCACCGCTGTGCCGGGGCCGGCACCGCGCCACCGGCGCGACCACACCTCGCCGTGGTCGGGTAAGCCGCGCACGGTGGGCAGGCACTCCTCCAGGCCGCCGGCGTCGACGAACGCGTCGTCGGGGCGTACCTCGTCTCGGCCGGGATCCGGGCCGCGCCAGAGCCACTCCCGGCCACCGCCGCGCAGGCTTGTCCACCGGCCGCCGTGCGCCGCGTCGTACGCCACCCGCAGCGGCACCGACGTCGCGCCGGTCACCATTCCGCGAACGACCCGTCGGCGTGCTGCCAGACCGGGTTGCGCCAGGCGTGCGGTGTCCGCGCGGCCTTGCGGACCGCGGCCTCGTCCACGGTGATGCCCAGGCCGGGTCGGTCGAGGCGGGCGATGTGCCCGTCCACGAACCGGAACGGCTCCGGGTCGACCAGGTAGTCCAGCAACTCCGAGCCGGCGTTGTAGTGGATGCCGATGCTCTGCTCCTGGATCAGGAAGTTCGGTGTCGCGAACGCCACCTGGAGGCTGGCCGCCAGGGAGATCGGGCCCAGCGGGCAGTGCGGGGCGAGCAGCGCGCCGTACGTCTCGGCCAGCGTGGCGATCCGGCGGACCTCGGAGATCCCCCCGGCGTGCGACAGGTCCGGCTGGACCACGGCGACCCCGGCCTGCAACGGGCCGAGAAACTCGGAGCGGCCGTAGAGCCGCTCGCCGGTGGCCACCGGGATCGGTGTGCTGGCGACGATGTCGCGCAGGTGGTGGGCCTGGTCGGGCAGGACCGGCTCCTCCACGAAGAACGGGCGCAGGGGCGCCAGCTCGGGCAGGATCCGGCGGACCGCGGCCAGCCCGGCCCGGCCGTGGAAGTCCACGGCGATGTCCCGGTCTCCGCCGAGCACCTCGCGGGCGGCGGCGACCCGGCCGACCACCTCGTCCACCTCGGCGGAGGTGGGGATGGGGGAGAGTCGCCCGCACGCGTTCATCTTGACGCCGGTGAGGCCGGCGGCGACCTGCGCGGCGGCGGCGTCGGCGACCTCGCCGGGCTCGTCCCCGCCGATCCACGAGTAGATCCGCACCTTCTCGCGCACCGGCCCGCCGAGGAGCGCGTGCACCGGCGCGGCGTACGCCTGCCCGGCGATGTCCCAGAGCGCCTGGTCGAGGCCGGCGACAGCGCTGGAGAGGATCGGGCCACCCCGGTAGAAGCCGCCCTTGGTGAGCACCTGCCAGTGCTGTTCGATCCGCAGCGGATCGGCACCGATCAGGTATTCGGAGAGCACCTCGACCGCGGCGCGCACCACCTCCGCGCGCCCCTCCACCACCGGTTCACCCCAGCCGACCAGCCCGTCGTCGGTCTCCACCCGGCAGAACAGCCACCGTGGCGCGACCAGGAAGGTCTCGATGCGCTCGATCTTCACTGACTGCCCCTTCGTCCCCGTGCCTTCTCGACGTCGCGGACGGCCTTGTCCAGCAACTCACGCATGGCGGTCTCCGCCGCCGTCTCGTCCCGCTCGCGCAGCGCGTCGACCACGGCGCGGTGGCTGGGCACCGGGTCGTCGTGCGCGGCGCCGCCGTGCACCAGGCGGTCCCGTTCGGCGAGCCCGGTCTCCATCACCACCTCCATCCGCTCCAGCAGCTCGTTGTGCGTGGCGGTGAGCAGCGCGCGGTGGAAGGCGAGGTCGGCGGCGACGGCGGCGGTGGGATCACCGTCGGCCTGGGCCATCTCGGCCAGTGCCCGGTCGAGGGCGGCCAGGTCGTCCTCGGTCGCCCGGATGGCGGCCAGCCGGGCGGCGGCCGGCTCGATGATCGCGCGGACCTCGTGCAGCTTTTCCAGCAGGCGCTCGTCGGGGCCCTCGGCGAACTGCCAGCGGATCACGTCACCGTCGAGCAGGTTCCAGTCGGCGCGGGGCCGGACGAAGGTGCCGCGTTTCTGCCGGGCGTCGACGATACCCTTGGCCGAGAGGACCTTCAGTGCCTCGCGGAGCGCCGTCAGGCTGACGTCGAACTCCTCCTGGAGGGCGACGATGTTCAGGGTCGCGCCGGCGGGGATCTCGCCGGTGAGGATGCGACGCGCGATCGCTTCGACGGTCTGCCCGTGGACGCCGCGGCGTGCGTACTGTGCCAATGCTCCTGGCCTTTTCGCTGGTTGGTATCGATCTCTCAGGCCGAGGCTTTCACCGCTGTCCAGCCACCGTCCACAACGAGGCTCGCGCCGGTGACGTACGCGGCGTCGGGTGAGGCGAGGAAGGCGACTGTCGAGGCCACCTCGTCCGGCGTGCCGAAGCGTCTCGCCACTGTTTCCGCGACGCTGCGTTCGCGGTCCTCTTCGGACACGTCCGCCCAGGCAGCGGTAAGGATGGGGCCGGGCAGCACGGTGTTGACCCGCACCTCGGGGCCGTACTCCACTGCCAGTTGGCGGCCGAGCGCGACCAGGCCGCCCTTGGCCGCGGCGTACGCGGGCCGACCGGGCAACCCGACAAGCGCGTGCACCGAGGAGATCAGCACGACCGCGCCGTTGCGCGCCCGCAGGTCGTCCAGGCAGGCACGGACGCCGAGGAACGAGCCGGTGAGGCTGACGCCGAGCTGGTGGTCCCAGGACTGCCGGCTGGTCTGGTGGGCCGGAGCGACCCGCACGGCGTACGCGGTGCTGACCAGGATGTCGATCGGGCCGAGGTGGGCGCGCGCGGTCGAGACCGCCGCTGCCCAGTCACTCTCGTCGCTGACATCGCCCACTACGGAAAGTGCTCGGTAGCCACGCGCGGTCAGTTCGTCGGCCAGCGGGGCCGGATCGTGCACGTCGAGCAGCGCGATCGCCGCGCCCTCGGCGGCGAGCCGCCGGGCCGTGGCCGCGCCGATCCCGCCCATTGCACCAGTGACCAGCGCGTTCTTGCCTTCAAGCCGGCGCATAGGCTGATCCACCTGACCTCGCCTTGGTCTCGTCTAATCATTAATTACGAAGATATCTTGACAGTCGGCGACGGCCGATGCAACCTTCTCGTCACAGCATTCACATGGACGACACATCGCGCGGTGACGCTACGTGT
The DNA here is from genome assembly GCF_040647875.1 of Micromonospora sp. NPDC049230. Lineage (NCBI taxonomy): Bacteria > Bacillati > Actinomycetota > Actinomycetes > Micromonosporales > Micromonosporaceae > Micromonospora > Micromonospora sp. NPDC049230. Next base: position 104,977 of record NZ_JBEZCZ010000004.1, on the reverse strand, counting down.
CGTAGAGGAAGGGATACCTCCGTGAGCGACTTCGACCCCGGTCGCCGGCGATTCCTTGGCCACCTCGGGCTCGCTGGCCTGGGTGCCCTCGGCGCCAGCTCGTTCCTCAGCGCGTGCGCCAGTTCCGCCAGCGGGCCGACGACGAGCGGCGGCTCGGGCGCTGTCACCATCCAGTCCAACCTCTCCTCGCCGCAGGCCAAGGCCGCGATGGAGAAGCTGATCGAGACCTTCAACGCGCAGGGCAAGGGCACGGCGAGCCTCAACACGATCGCCTCGGAAACCTTCCGCACCCAGCTGCCGACGTACCTGACCTCGGCGAACCCCCCGGACCTCTACACCTGGTACGCGGGCTCGGTCGCCAACGACTACGCCAGCAAGAACCTGCTGCTGGACGTCTCCGACGTCTGGAAGTCGCTCGGTGACTATCCGCAGTCGCTGCGCGCCCTCTCCACCGACGCCAGCGGCAAGCAGGTCTTCGTGCCGATGAACAACTACTGGTGGGGCTTCTTCTACCGCAAGTCCAACTTCGCCAAGTGGGGCGTGCGGGAGCCGAAGACCTGGACCGAGTTCCTGGCGGTCTGCGAGACGCTGAAGAGCAAGGGCGTTCCGCCGATCGGCATCGGCCTCGGCGACACCCCGTGGGTGGCCTCGGCCTGGTTCGACTACCTCAACATCCGGATCAACGGTGCGCCGTTCCACCGCGAGCTGCTCGCCGGCAAGCAGCGCTTCGACGACCCCAAGGTCAAGGCGGTCCTCACCCGCTGGCACGAGGCCCTGCCCTACTTCGACCCCAAGGGCAAGGCGTACCCGTTCCAGGAGGCGACCACCGCCCTGCTGGCCGGCAAGACCGGCATGTTCCTGATCGGCACGTTCTTCGCCGACGCCGCCCCCAAGGACGCCCTCGGTGACCTGGACTTCTTCCGGTTCCCGATCATCGACCCGGCGGTGCCGTTGGCCGAGGAGGCCCCGACGGACGGCTTCTTCGCCAGCGCGAAGACCGCCAACCCGACAGGCACCAAGGCCCTGCTCAGCTACCTCTCCGGGGTCGAGGCCCAGGAGGCGTACGTCAAGGCCAGCTCCGGCATCGTGCTGCCGGCCAACCCCAAGGCCAGGGCGTCCGACTCGCCGCTGGTGGCCAAGGGCAAGGCGATGCTCGACGAGGCCAAGGAGCTGACCCAGTTCTTCAACCGCGACTCCAGCGACGCACTCCAGCCGACCGCGGACACCGCGCTGACCAAGTTCATCGACAAGCCGGACCAGATCGACGCGATCCTGCGGGAGTGGCAGGCCGGCGCCGAGAAGGTCTTCAAGGGCTGACGTGACAGCGACGATTTCCCCGACCTCGGTCACACCCACCCGGCGGCGGCGACGGTCGGCTCGACTGTCGCCGCTGCTGGTGGCGTTCGTCCTGGTGCCGTTCGCGGTCGAGAGCATCTGGGTGTTCTGGCCGGCGTTACAGGGTTTCTGGTTCTCGCTCACCCGCTGGGACGGGATGTCGTCGCCGGCCTTCGTCGGCACCGACAACTACGTCGAGCTGGCCGGCGACGCCACCTTCCGCGGTGCGCTCGTCAACACGGTGATCTGGCTCGTGCTCTTCGGCGGCCTCTCCGTGCTGGGCGGCTTCGGCATGGCGCTGGTGTTGCAGAAGGAGCGACGCGGCGTCGGCTTCTACCGGGCGGCGCTGTTCACCCCTGTCGTGTTCTCGCTGGTGGTGACCGCGCTGGTCTGGCGGGTGTTCTACCAGCCCGACGGCATCGCCGACACGATCCTGCGGGCCGTCGGCCTGGAGAGCCTGATCCGGCCCTGGCTCGCCGACCCGCAGACCGCCCTGTACGCGGTGATCCTGCCCGCCCTGTGGCGGCAGATCGGCTACGTGATGGTGCTGTTCCTGGCCGGGCTCAAGGCGATCGACCCGGCGCTGCACGAGGCGGCCCGGATGGACGGCGCCAACGCCTGGCAGCGGCTGCGGCATGTCACCATCCCCCAGCTCAAGGGGGTCAACGCCGTTGTGTTGTCGGTCATCGTGATCGACTCGCTGCGCTCGTTCGACATCGTCTGGTCGCTGACCAAGGGCGGGCCGTACCACTCGTCGGAGCTGCTCAGCACCTACATGTACTCGACAGCGTTCCAGAGCCTGCGGCTGGGCTACGCCTCCGCCATCGCTGTCGTGATCTTCGTGCTCGCGCTGGCCGTCATCCTCGGCTACCTGGTCCGCGCGTTCCGGGAGGAAGCCTGATGAACAAGCTCCGCACCGGCGCCTTCCACACCGCCATGATCCTGCTCTCGCTGCTGTGGCTCGGACCGGTGATCTGGGTCGTGGTGATGTCCACCCGATCGTTCGACGACATCGCCGCGCACGGCGTGGGCAGCCTGCCCCGGTCGTTCACACTGGACACCTACCGACAGGCGTGGACCGACGGCGGCGAACTGCGCGCGTTGATCAACAGCATGCTGGTCACCGTCCCGTCGGTGGCGTTGAGCCTGGCGCTGGCCGCGATGGCCGCGTTCGCGCTGAGCCGCTTCCGGATCCCGGGGCGGCGCACGATCCTGCTGCTGATGCTCGCCGGCAACCTGCTGCCACCGCAGATCCTGCTCATCCCGGTTGCCAAGTTCAGTGAGCTGACCGGCCTGTACGACACGCTCTGGGCACTGATCGCGGTGCAGGTCGGCTTCGGGCTCGGCTTCTACACCTTCGTCCTGCACGGTTTCATGCGGGACCTGCCGGGCGAGATCCAGGAGGCCGCCACCATCGACGGCGCCGGCACGGCCCAGATCTTCACGAGGGTGATGCTGCCGCTGACCCGGCCCGCGCTGGCCGCCCTCGGCGCGTTGTCCTTCACCTGGATCTTCAACGACCTGCTCTGGGCGATCACCGTGCTGCGTACCGACGACAACATGCCGGTCACCCCGGCGCTGCTCGGCCTCCAGGGGCAGTTCGTCTCGTCCTGGAACGTCATCGCCGCCGGCACCGTCATCGCGGCCATCCCCACCGTCGCTGTCTTCCTGCGCTTCCAACGACACTTCGTGTCCGGCCTGGCGCTCGGAGCGGTCAAGTGACCGCCCGGCAGGGGCAGCGCTGGACGCTGCGCGGCACACGGACCGAGTACACGGTGACCGTGCCGGCGCACGGCCGCTGGCTGGAACTCGTCGCGTGGGGCCCGCACGGCGTCTCCGACGGGCCGTCGCCTGTCGCCTACGACGGCCCGGTGCCGTTCCTCACCGCCGGTGACGGCGCCCCCATCGAGTACGCCACCGACGCCGACCGCCCGTTCACCGGCGCGGACCTGGTGATCGAGACCCCCGGAGGGCAGCGCCGGGTCGGCTTCTCCCACACCGGGGTACGGGCCGACGCCGACGGGCGGGAGCTGGCCGTCGACTTCGCCGACACGGTGACCGGGCTGCGCGCCACTGTGCACTACCGGGTGCCCGAGGGCACCGACGTGGTGCAGCGCTGGGTCGAGCTGAGCAACGACGGCACCGGCCCGCTGCGGGTGGTCCGGGCCGGATCGGGCGGGTTCTGCGTACCCACGCCGCACGGCGCGCTGCTCAGCCACCAGTGGGGGCAGTGGTCGCAGGAGTTCCAGCTCTCCCACGTCGAGTTGGGCCACGGCACGTTCCGCATCGGCAGCTCCCAGGGCGTACCCGGGCATCTGCACGTGCCCTGGCTGGCCGTGCGGGACACCGCCGACCCGGCCGGTCCGGCGTGGGGAATGGGGTTGTCCTGGACCGGCTCGTGGGAGATCAGCGCCGAGCGGGACACCGGCGGCCTGACCCGGGTCCGGGTCGGCCGTCAGCTCGTCGACGGCCCGCTGGAGCTGGGCCCGGGCGAGCGGCTGAGCCTGCCGGTGGTCACCGGCGCGTACAGCCCGGAGGGCCTGGACGGGCTGGCCCGGGTCTGGCACACCCACCAGCGGCTGCTGGCCGGCGACCGGCTCACCCCGCGCCCGGTGCTCTACAACTCGTGGGAGGCCACCTACTTCGCCGTCGAGGCGCAGAGCCAGCTCGCGCTCGCCCGGATCGCCGCCGAGCTGGGCGTGGAGACGTTCGTCGTGGACGACGGCTGGTTCGTCGGCCGCGACGACGACACCGCCGGGCTGGGTGACTGGACGCCCGACCCGGCGAAGTTCCCGGCCGGGTTCGACGCGTTCATCGCCGACGTCCGCGCGCTCGGGCTGAACTTCGGGCTCTGGGTCGAGCCGGAGTGCGTCAACCCGACGTCGGCCCTCTACGCCGAGCACCCGGAGTGGGTCTACTCCGTCGACGGGCGACCGCTCACCGCGGTACGCAACCAGTACCTGCTCGACCTGGGTCGGCCGGAGGTCGCCGAGTTCGTGCACTCCACGGTGGACGATTTGCTCCGCCGGTACGACATCGACTACCTGAAGTGGGACTTCAACCGGCCGCGTACCGAACCGGGTCGGCCCGGTGGGGTCGGCCCGGTCGACCTGGACGGCGCGCACGTCACCAACCTGCACCGCGTCTACGAGCGGCTGCGACGGGACCACCCCGGCGTGCTGATCGAGGCGTGTGCCGGAGGCGGTGGGCGGACCGACCTGGCGATGGCCGCCCGCGCCGACGTGTTCTGGCCCAGCGACAACACCGGCCCGCTGGACCGGCTGGCCATCCAGTACGGCTTCCTGCACGCCAACGCCCCGCACCTGCTCAGCTCCTGGGTCACCGACGCGCCCGGCCTGTTCGACAGGCGACCACGCTCGCTTGCGTTCCGGTTCGTGCTGGCGATGGCCGGCGTCCTCGGCGTCGGCGCGGACATCCGGGCGTGGACCCCTGCGGAACGGGCCGAGGCGGCCGGCTGGATCGCCCGCTACAAGGAGATCCGGGACGTCGTCACGCACGGCGAGGTGCACCTGATCGGTGGACCCGACCAGGCCCGCTGCGCGGTGCAGTACACCGCGCCGGACCAGAGCCGGGTGGTCGTCCTGGCCTGGCACACCGGCCGGCTCGACGGTGCCGGTCTGCTCCCGTCCCGCCCGGTCCGGCTGCCACTGCGCGGCCTCGACCCGGCGGCCCGCTACTCGCACGGCGACCGGCGCTACTCCGGCAGCCACCTCGCCACGGTCGGCCTGCCCGTGCGGTGGAGCGCGACCCACGACGCCGACCTCATCGTGCTGACCCGCGACTGAGGCCGGAGCACCAGGGCTTCGGCCTCGGTGGCGATCCCACCGAGGCCGAAGTCAGGTCGATGCCGCACCCGCACCGGCCGGGCGGCTCCGGCGGGGACGAGTTGCCAGCATCTTCCACACCCCGCTCTTGCCGGTCAGGCCCAGGTAGTCCGGGGTGTGCGAGGTGGTCGCGTGCACCTTCCGGCTCTCCATCGTCACGCGGGTACGCTCGGCCGGCACGCCGACGTGGTCCAGCACGGACGTGCGCTGCCGGCGCAGGCCGCTGCTGGTCGGCGCGGCGGTGGCGCTGTCGGGCAGGCTGGTCAGGTCGATGTGTGTCCGGTTGTGGCACGTCGTTGCCTCCACGTTCGGTGCCGGCCGCCACGACCGGTGACGGTGGCCGAAACCTAGGATCGGTATAGATCATCGAGAAGTACTCGTAACCTGGCCGTCACCTTGGAAACAAGTTCGCAACGCGCCGGGTGCTTTGCGCGTCATTTACGCTGCCGACTCGGGGGGGTGTCCATGCCATTCCGGGGGGTTTCCGTGCCGTCGATCGATTCGGCCTTCGCGGTCTTCGACGAGCAGGACTCCGGTTGCCTGTCCTACGGGGTCGAAGAGGCGGGCCGGCGTTGGCTCGTCAAGACGGCCACCACGGCCGAGGGCAGAGCTTCCCTCGACCGAGCCTGCGCGGTGCATGCCGCAGTCCGCCACCCGGTGATCGTCCGTCCAGAGCAGGCAGTGCACGGACCGGCCGGGCTCACGCTCGTCTACCCCTGGTACGACGGCGACGTGTTGAACCACGCCACCGTGCACGGCGCGAACCGGGGCGCCCTCACCCGGTTCCAGCAACTTCCGCTGCCGCAGGTCGAGGCGGCCCTTGACGCGATTCTCGACGCCCATCTCGCCGTCAGCGCCGCCGGCCTGGTCGCGGTCGACCTCTACGACGGCTGCTTCCTGTACGACTTCTCGGCCGGCCGGATGCGCCTGATCGACCTGGACGAGTACCGACCCGGACCCTTCCGGCTCCACGCCGAACGGCTGCCCGGCTCGCGGCGCTACATGGCACCTGAGGAGTTCGTCCGTGGCGCGGTGATCGACGAGCGGACCACCGTGCACCTGCTCGGCCGCACGCTGCACCACCTGCTCGACTCCGAAGAGGGCTGGCGGGGCAACGACGATCAACGTCGCGTCGTGGACCGAGCGACAAGGGCCGTCCCTGCCGCCCGTTACGCGGACGTGCCAGCGCTGGTCCGCGCTTGGCGGCAGGCTCGTTGCCTCCCGGGATGCTCTTGTCACCGGTCCACGACACCCTGACGCCGATCCTGGCGCCGGTGACCTGGTTGTCCCGCGGAAGGCAAATACGGCCCGCAGTCCGTCCGGCTCACGTCCAGCGCCGGCCTGCGCCGTCGCACCAACGTGGCGGCGCACCAACGTGGCGGCGCAACCAACGTGGCGGCGCAACCGACGTGGCGGCGCAACCGACGTGGCGGCGCAACCGACGTGGCGGCGCAACCGACGTGGCGGCGCAACCGACGTGGCGGCGCACCAACGCACCAACGCACCAAGGTGGCGGCGTGCCAGCGCACCAACGTGGCGGCGCGGCGCGCATGCGGGGGCATCCGGGGTCTCGGTCGTGGAGGGCGGAGCCGTCGCGTGGGACCACCTGGATCAGGCTGCACGGCGACAGAGTGCTCAGCGCCGGCAGGCCGTTTCTACGTTCGTCGGTGGTAGTGGTTGCGGCGGGGGATCTGGTCGGGGTCGAGCCAGGCGGGTGGGGTGAATTCGGGGTGGCCGTCGCCGCCAAGTCGCACGACCCAGTCGCTGTGGTGCAGGTGTCGGTGGTGGTGGCCGCACAGCAGCACAGCGTTGGCCAGGCTGGTGGTGCCGCCGTCGGCCCAGTGCCGGATGTGGTGGGCGTCGCACCAGCGTGGTGGGCGGTCGCAGCCGGGGAAGGCGCAGCCGCGGTCGCGCAGCACGAGGGCGCGGCGCAGCGGGCCGCTGACGAGGCGGCGTTGTCGGCCCAGGTCGAGCGTCTGGCTGGCGCTGCCGAGGACGGCGGGGAGGATCGCGGCGTCGCAGGCGAGTCGGCGGACCGTTTCCGGGGTGAGGTGTAGGCCGGTGTCGAGGGTGCCTGCGCCGAGTTGCTGTGCGAGCGTGTCGAAGGTGGTGGTGACGACGATTTGCGCGGGGCCGCCACCGTGCTCGGGTAGGTCGCCGGTGCGCAGGGTGAGTCGGCAGATGTCGGCGAGGGCGTCGTGGCGGCGTTGTGCGGGGGAGCGTTGGTCGTCGGGGCCACCGGGTGCGGTCAGTGGGTCGATGGTGGTGCGGAGGAGGCCTGCGGTTTCGGTGTCGAGGATGCCGGTAAGTCGGAGACGGCCGTCGCTCAGCTCGGTGAGGGTGAGGTGGCGGTCGCGGCTGGCTCGGCGGGCCTCGGCCTCCAGTGCGGCTTGGGCTGCGGCGTCGGCGATGTCGGGGGCGACGTGGTCGAGGATGCGGGTGCCGAGTTTGCGCAGGAGGGTGGGGTCGAACTGGTTGGCCCAGTCGGTGAGCACGCCGACGGCCTTGTCGGCTGCCTCCGCGCCGGCGGCCGCGTGCACGGTGGCGACGGTGTCGGCGATGACCCGGGCCTGATCCACCGTGATATCCCCGTTTGCCAGCGCGGCGCGCACCTCAGGGTTGCCCGTGTCGAGGGCGGCGGCAAGGTCGACGAGCCGGCGGGCGGCGGAGATGGTGAGGTGGAGTCGCTCGCGCAGCCAGACCGCTGTGCTGGAGGCGCCCTGCGCGCGAGCGGTGCCTCGACTGTCGATCTCGCGGACCAGGGCGAGCTTGACGGCGGCGAGCCGTTGCTCCAGGCGGTGTGTGGCGTCGAGCGCGGCGACCAACTCGTCCTCGGCGAGGGCCCAGGTGGCGTCGTCGACACAGGTGGAGACCGCCTCGTCTGCCAGCGCCAACGCCTCAACCATGCCCTGACACTAGAACGCCTGTACGACATCTTCAGTCATCATGATCGATTGATGGCGGCGCTCGGAGGTCGCACGGACGGCACGATCGACCGGCCGTACTGCGCGCCGGGTGACGTGACCGAGCGCGTGTGGAGCAGCCCTACCGCCCGACCTGGCTCATTCCGGCCGTGGTCGGTCCTCCGCCGCGTACCGGCGGGAGGCCCGATGAGCGCGGACGGAGCAAGCGAAGTCGGGCGCATGGATCCCCGCATGGATCCGCGCCCGACTTCGCTCGCGTCAGCGCCGGCTCCAGATAGGCCGCTTGCGCCGCACTGCCGTGATCGCCCCGACCACGGCCAGTGCGATCCCGCCGATGGTGGTGATGGTCGCCTGAGCGATGAGGCCCAGGTCCGGTCCGCTGAGCTTGGCGATGTAGATCAGCGGCCCGATCGCGATGATCTCGGCCGTCACCAGGGCCGCGATCAGGACGTTCTCTGTGTCGTTCGTTGCGTTCCGGTGGCGATCGGTAGATGTACAACCTGCTGTGTGCACTGGTTCTGTCCGTCTTCCTGATTGGTCCTGCTCGGGACATGGTGGTGCGACGTGACCCGTGAAGGCGGACTCGGGATGGCAGTCTCCGGGTATCCGCCTTGATGCGTATTTACGGGCCTCTTTTCTGGTGGAGCATGAGTCGAGGCGATCTCGGCGGCTCCACTGTCCGCGCACCGAATCGCGTCCGAACATTGCCACAGGCATGCCGACGAATGTGATTCTCAGCGCCGGTCTCCCACGCAGTGATTCCCATACCGCTCGCCGAAAGGTAGCGAGCAGCCAAGCCGGAAACGGCGTTGTCGGGTTGTTCCTCATGTCGGCCGGCCGGACAGCGCCATGAGCAGGCCATGTCAGCGCAGGGCGCGAGGTCGACACCATTGCGGAACCACTGGAGGTGGGCCGCGGACCGCCGCCCGACGCGTCCGTGCCGGGACTTGCGCGCCTCCCGGCACAGGAAGCGGGCGCGCTGCGGCAGCAGTTTGAGACACGCATCAAAGGGTGGGTGCGGCGGTGTAACACCCTGCTCAGCTCTCCCGAGCGGCACCCGAAGGACCCGCGCGGCCGGGCGTGACGAAGAAGAGCTGTCAGCCGCGCCGGATGAGGCCTGGGCCGGCGGCGATGTCGATGTCGCCGTCCTCAATTTCGTGGCCGGCGGCGCAGCGGAGGACCGCGCGGACCGGTTGGCCGCAGTCGTGGTGGGTGGCGACGACGGATGGGCCGGCGTCGTCGGCGGCCCAGGTGTCGCCCCAGTTGCGCAGGGCGGTGATGACGGGCAGGAGTTCGCGGCCCTTGCGGGTGAGCTGGTATTCGTGGCGGGTGCGTTGCCCCGGTTCGCGGTAGGGGATTCGTTCGAGCAGGTCGGCGGCGACCATGTCCTTGAGTCGGGCGGCCATGGCGGGTTCGCCGACGCCGACCCGGCGGACGAAGTCGTCGAAGCGGCGGGTGCCGAGCAGGGCCTCGCGCATGATCAGGACCGTCGACCTGCTGCCCACGATGTCCATCGCCCGGGCCACCGAGCAGTTCTCACTCGACCAGGAGTCGCGGTCGTCCCGGAGATCCTCCATGCCGTCAAGCCTACCTGACTTGCATGGAGACTAGTCAGGTGCTTCACTGGGGTATGCTGACTTGCGCAAAGGCAAGTCAGCTTACTCAGTCCGTGAGGAAGCCCCGTGACCAGCAACATCGCAGCCCCACCCGCGCCTGGACCGGCCGGTGCCGTCCGTTCCGCAGTGCGCGGCTCCCGCGCGGTGACTCTGCTCGCCATGTGTCTGGGCGCGATGATCACGTTTCTCCAGATCACCGCGACGGTCTCCGCCCTGACCACGATCCAGCAGGACCTGCGGGTCGACCCGACCACCCTGATCTGGGTTCCCAGCGCCTACACCCTGATGGTGGCGAGCGTGGTGCTGTCGGCCGCCACGCTGGGCAACCGCTACGGACGCAAGCGCATGTTCGGTGCCGGAGTCGTCGCGATGATCGTCGGCGCCGCCGTGGTGGCCAGCGCCCCGAGCGTGGCCTGGGTGATCGCCGGGCAGCTGGTCGCCGGCCTCGGCGGGGCCCTGATCCTGCCGAACAGCCTGGCGATCCTCGGTGCGACATTCACCGACCCGCACCGACGTACCGAGGTCATCACCGCATGGTCGGCGGCCTCGGGCATCGGCCTCGCGATCGGCCCGCTCATCGCCGGCGCGCTGCTGCGGCACCACCCGTGGCACAGCGTCTACCTGTCGACGATCGTGCTCGGCCTGATCACCCTCGTCGTGGCAGCCGTCGGGGTGGCCGAATCCCGGCCGAGCGCCGCCCGACTCGACGTACCCGGCCTGGTGCTGGGCACGGTGGCCATCGCCGCCGCCGTCTACGCGACGATCCAGGGCGGCAAGGACGGCTACGCCAGCCCGGTGGTTCTGGCCGCCTGGATCATCGCGCTCGTCGCGCTTGTCGGGTTCGTGCTCGTCGAGCTGCGGTCCAGCGCGCCAATGCTCGACGTACGGCTGTTCCGGTCCGCGTCCTTCAGCGCCGTCACTGTCGTCGCCGCGGTGTCGCTGTTCGGCTTCACCGGCGTGGCGATCCTGCTTGTCCTCTTCCACGAACGTGCCCAGGCACTCAGCCCGCTGGACACCGGCTGGCGGATGCTCGTGCTCTTCGGCGCCTACGTGCTCGTCGCCTTCGGTGCCGGGCGAGTGGTCCGTCGTACCGGCTTCAAGGCGCCGATCGCCCTCGGCCTGGTCCTCGGTGCGGTGGCCAGTTTCGGGCTGGCGACCCAGGGGCCGACCGCGTCGTTCGGTCACCGCTGGGCGCTGTTCGCGCTGTTCGGTGCCGCCAGCGGTCTGGTGGTCGCACCGGCGACGGCGGCGGCGTTGGCCAGCGTCGCGCCCGCTCAGGCCGGCATGGCCGCCGGAGCGGTAAACGCCGCCCGCCAGGTCGGCTCGGTGCTCGGCTCGTCCCTCCTGGGCACGCTCCTGACCACCACGATGGTGGCCGACCTGCCCGACCGGCTGGCCGCGCACCAGGTCGGCGAACCCACCCGGGCCGCCGTGCGGGCGGCGGTGGCCGCCGGTGCCACCGGCGACCAACCACTGCCCGATCCGGTACGCGCGGCGCTCGCCGAGGCACTGACCGCCGGCGTCCAGGCCGGGTTGCGCGTCAGCGGCATCGTCTTCCTCGTCACCGCCGTGCTCACGCTCACCCTGGTCCGCAACCGGCCGCACCAGCACTAGCGCGCACTAGGAACCGATCGCGTCCAACTGCTCGATCGCGTCGGCCGACAGCTTGAGGTCGGCAGCCGCGAGGTTCTCCCGCAGGTGCGCCAGCGTCGAGGTGCCCGGGATCAGCACTGTGGTGGGGGAGCGCTGAAGCAACCACGCGAGGGCGACCTGCTGCGGCGACGACCCCACCCGGGCGGCCACGTCGTTGAGTGTGTCGGACTGCAACGGCGTGAACCCGCCGAGCGGGAAGAACGCGGCGAACGCGATGTTCTCCGCCGCGCACCTGTCCACCAGGGCGTCGTCCTGCCGGTTGGCGAGGTTGTAGAGGTTCTGGACGGTGACCACCGGGGCGATGGCCTGGGCCTCGGTGAGCTGGTCGAGCGTGACGTTGCTGAGCCCGAGGTGTCGGATCAGCCCCTCCTGCCGCAGTTCGGCGAGGGCGCCGAACTGCTCGGAGAGGGGATCGTCGCCGGTGCCCTCCGCCACACCGACCCGCAGGTTGACGACGTCCAGGACGTCCAGGCCGAGGTGGCTGAGGTTGTCCCGGACCTGGGCCTTCAGCTCGTCCGGCTCCAGCGCCGGGATCCAGGAGCGGTCGGCGCCGCGTCGCGCGCCGACCTTCGTGACCAGGTGCAGATCCTCGGGGTACGGGTGCAGCGCCTCGCGGATCAGCTCGTTGACCACCACCGGGCCGTAGAAGTCGCTGGTGTCGATGTGCCGGACACCGAGGTCGACGGCCTCGCGGAGCACGGCGAGCGCCTGCTCGCGGTCGCGGGGTGGGCCGAAGACATCCGGGCCGGCCAACTGCATCGCCCCGTAGCCCATCCGGCTCAGGGTGAGGCCGTCGGCGGGGGTCACGGTTCCACCGGGAAGGTGCTCGCGCATGTCGTCCTCTATCCGTAATCGGAGTGGATATGCGGCGACTCCGCGCGGTGTTTCTGGACCCGGCCGAGCGGGAGCTGTTCCGCGACCGGCGGCAGGCGATGCAGAGCGTGGTGGGGCAGATGCGCGCCGACCCGGCCCGGCTCTACCCGCTGGAGTGAGCGCGGATTCAATCGGCGCCTGACTTGACGCGCCTAGTTTGTGAGTGCACACTTACAAACATGCGATCGACTGCCGAGGCCCGCCGGATCACCGTTCTGAACGCCGCGGTGTCGGCGTTCGCGCGCACCGGCTTCCACGCCACCCCGGTCACCGCCGTGGCCGCTGCCGCCGGCATCTCCGAGGCGTACGTCTTCCGGCTCTTCGCCGGCAAGCTCGGGCTGTTCGTGGCGGCCGCCGACACGTGTTTCGAGCGGATCGCCGCGGCGATAGAGGCCGGGGCCGAGCGTGCCGCCGGCGGCGGCGCGGAGGAGATCCTCGACGCGATGGGCGGTGCCTACGCCGAGTTGATCGCCGACCGCGATCTGCTCCTCTTCCAGGTGCAGGCGCAGGCCGTCACGGACATTCCCGAGATCGCCCAGGTGGTGCGGGCCGGCTACCGGCGGGTCGCGACCTTCGTGCAGGACCGGTCCGGTGCCAGCGACGCGCAGGTGCAGCAGTTCTTCGCGTACGGCCAGCTCTGCCACCTGATCGTCACCGCCGGGCTGGACCAGGTCCCCGAGCCGTGGGCCCGTGCGCTGACCGCGGGCATCCGCCACCCCTGACACCTCCACGACCAGCCACCCGGCCGCCGACCCTCGGGCCGCGACTGTGGCCCCACATTCTTACCCCGCGAAGTGTGTGAGTGCACACTTACAAACTAGGAGGATCCCATGACCACCGACACGATGATCACCGAAGTGGTGCTGCCCGGCGTGGTGGAGCCCGAGGGACTCCAACTGCACCGTCGCGCCATGCCCACCCCGGCCCCGGGGCAGGCGCTCGTCCAGGTCGAGGCCACCGGCATCTCGTTCGCCGAGCAGCAGATGCGCCACGCCCTCTACCCCGGCCAGCCGAAGTTCCCGTTCGTGCCCGGCTACGACCTCGTCGGCACGGTCCGGGCGGTCGGCCCCGGCGGCGGCGACTCGCTCGTCGGCACCCGGGTGGCGGCGGTCACCAAGACCGGCGCCTGGGCCACGCACGCGCTCGTCGACATCGACGCCCTGACCCCCGTACCCGTGGATCTGGACCCCGCCGCCGCCGAGACAGTCGTCGTCAACGGCGTGACGGCGTGGCAGATGGTGCAGAGCGCCAGCCTGCGGGCCGGGCAGACCATCCTCGTGCACGGCGCGAACGGCGGCGTCGGGAGCGTACTCGTCCAACTCGGGCGCCACCTCGGCCTGCGGATCATCGGCACCGCGGCCGAGCGGCACCACGCCGGGCTGCGCGACCTCGGCGTCGAACCGCTGGACTACCGTGCCCCGGACCTGGCCGCGCGTGTTCGGGAGCTGTCGCCGGGTGGTGTCGACGCCGTCTTCGACCCGGTCGGCGGCCCGGGTGTCCGCACCTCGTACGGCCTGCTCGCCCGTGGCGGCACGCTCGTCGTCTACGGCAACGCCGCCGCCGTGGGCACCGGCCAGTCGGTCGTGTGGGTCTTCGTGAAACTGCTGGCCCGCCTCTACACCTGGAACGCGCTGCCGAACGGTCACCGGGCCGGCTTCTACAACTTCTGGGCCGGTCAGCTCACCCGCCGTACCGCCTTCCGGCGTCGCCTGCGCACCGACCTGGGCATCGTGCTCGACCTCCTGCGGCAAGGGGTGATCGTGCCGCAGATCGCCGCCCGCTACCCGCTCAGCGAGGTCTCCGCCGCCCTGGTGTTCGCCGAGGCGCGCAGCCGGGCGGGCAAGGTGGTGCTGGAGCCCTGACCAGCGGATCCAGTCCGCGGGTGGGCGCGCACCGGCCGGCTCGGCGGCCGGTGCGTGTGCGCCGGCGCACCCCGAGGGCGTACGGTGGACATGTCGCCCGGGATCCCGGTGGCCGCCAGACGCCGTCGCCACCAGCCCAGTCAGGGGCGTAACCGATCGTCATCCCCATCGCCGCGACGGCCCGTCGTGTTGTTGATCGCCGGCCACGTCCCGGCTGTCGGGTTCGCTGGTCATCGCAGCCCGGTACGGCCGGTGGGCCAGCCCCGGCGCCATCCGTGCGAATGATCGTTTTGAACGCCTTAACCAGGGGAGCACCAGATGAGGATCGCCAGGGACAGGATCGTCACCGCACTTCGCGACAGGGGCCAGCAGGCCCGGGCCGACTGGGTCGAGCGTGAGCTGCCCGAGCGCGTGGACCCGGCGAAGCACTCCGGGTTGCTCGCCACACTGCACCTCAACGCGGCTGACCTCGTCGACGCGTCCTCCCCTTGAGGGTTGCCCTGCTCGGACCGGTCGCCTGGCGTACGCCGCCGCACCACTACGGCCCGTGGGAGCAGGTGACCGGCCTGCTCGCGGAGGGGCTGGCCAGCCACGGCGTCGACGTGACGCTCTTCGCGACACTGGACTCCGTCACCTCCGCGAAGCTCGACGGTGTCTGCCCACGGGGGTACGCGGACGACCCGGACCTGGACGGCCGGGTGTGGGAGGCGATGCACGTCTCCCACGCGCTGGCCCGCTCGGCCGAGTTCGATCTGGTGCACAGTCACCTCGACTGGCTCCCGTTGGCGTTCGCCGAGCACTGCCGCGCCCCGCTGCTGACCACTGTGCACGGCTTCTCCGGCGCGGAGATCCTGCCCGCCTACGCCCGAGCCCGCTCGTCGTACGTGTCGATCTCCGACGCTGACCGGGCACCGACGCTCGACTACGTCGCCACCGTCCACCACGGTGTCGACGTCGGCGGGCTGCCGTTCACCGGCGACGCCGGCCCCGGGCTGGCCGCCTTCGGCCGGATCCACCCCGACAAGGGCACCCACACCGCGATCGAGATCGCCAGGCGCGCGGGCCGACCCCTGACCATCTGCGGCATCGTGCAGGACGAGCGGTACTTCGCCGAACAGGTGGCCCCGCACATCGACGGTGACCAGGTCGTGTTCCTCGGGTCGGTGGGCCCGCGACGGCGGGCGGAGGTGCTGGGTGACAGCACCGCACTGCTGCACCCGATCGCCTTCGACGAGCCGTTCGGACTGTCGGTGGTGGAGTCGATGGTCTGCGGCACCCCGGTCGTCGCGTACCGGCGGGGGTCCATGTCGGAGGTCGTCGACGACGGGGTGACGGGCTTCCTCGTGCACACCGTCGACCAGGCCGTGGACGCGGTCACCCGGGTCACCGGCCTGGACCGGGCGCGGTGCCGGGAGCGGGCCCTGGAGCGCTTCAGCGCGGACCGCATGGTCACCGACTATCTCGCCGTCTACGACCAGCTCGTCAACGGCTGAACCAACCCGCCCCGCCGGTCACACACGCTGACCGGCGTGCGCCGTTCCCGCGTGAGGCTCGCCCCGTACTCCGGCGAGGGCCGACAACCGGAAAGGCCCGACGTTCATGCCCAGCTACGGATTCCTCAGCACCCACCCACCGACCCGGTGTGGACTGGCCACGTTCAACTCCGCCCTCGCCGCCCAGTTGACCGCCGACGGCACACGCGGTGGCATCGTCCGCGTCACCGACCACGGCGACGACCAGCGTCCGGTGCCCGGGGTCGTGCACACCTGGTCGGCGCTCACCCCGGGCGGCTGGCGGGACGCGGCGGCCGCCCTGAACACCTTCGACGTGGCGATCGTCCAGCACGAGTACGGCATCTACCCCGGCACGGACGGCGAGGACGTCCTGCCGCTGCTGCGGCGGCTCACAGTGCCCAGCATCGTGGTCCTGCACACAGTGCTCCGCCAGCCCACCGCCCGGCAGAAGTCCCTGTTGGAGCGGATCGTGGCCACCGCCGGGGCGGTCGTCACGATGACCGACACCGCGCGGGACCGGCTGCTGATCGGCTACGCCGTGCCGCCGGCCAAGGTGACTGTCATCCCGCACGGCGCCGCCGAACTGGCCGGCGTACCCGTCGAGCGGCGCACCCGCCCGCACCTGCTGACCTGGGGGCTGCTCGGCCCCGGCAAGGGCATCGAGTGGTCGTTGCGGGCCCTCGCGCGGTTGCAGGATCTGGAACCGACACCCACCTACACGGTGGCCGGCCGGACCCACCCGAAGGTGGTCGAGCACCACGGCGAGGCGTACCGGGCGGGGCTGCACCAGCTCGGCGCCCAGTTGGGCGTCGCGCACGCCGTCGACTACCAGGACGTCTACCACGACCAGGAGGCGCTGGGCCGGTTGATCCGCTCCGCCGACGTGGTGGTCCTGCCCTACGACTCCCGCGAACAGGTCACCTCCGGCGTACTCATCGAGGCGGTGGCCGCCGGGGTGCCCGTCGTGGCCACCGCGTTCCCGCACGCCGTGGAGCTGCTGACCGGCGGGCCGGGTCTTGTCGTACCCCATCAGAACCCGGCGGCGCTGGCCGCGGCGATCCGGCGGGTCCTGACCGAGCCGGGCCTGCCGGCGCGGCTCGCCGGCCGGGTCCGACCGCTGGCCGCGCACCTGCGCTGGCCGGCGGTGGCGGCCCGGTACGAAACGCTCGCGGAGCAGCTCAGCGAAGCCCGCCCGCCGGCGGTCAGCGTGGTGCCGGCATGACCGCGACCATCGGCCGGCCCCGAACAGCCACGCGGGGACGCTGGGTGACGGCGCCCGCGCCGAGCTTCGCGCACCTGCTCCGGATGAGTGACGACACAGGTCTCTTCGAACACGCCCGGCACGCCATTGTCCGCCGCGAACACGGCTACTGCACCGACGACGTGGCCCGTGGCCTGGTCGTCGTCAGCCGCGAGCCGGAGCCGAGCGAGGAGCTGATCTGGCTCGCGGAGCGTTACCTCGCGTTCCTGACCCACGCGCAGCACGCCGACGGTGGCTTCCACAACCGGCTCGGACACGACCGGCGCTGGGCCGACGAACCGGGGCTCGGCGACTGGTGGGGTCGGGCGCTGTGGGGCCTGGGCACGGCCGTCGCCCGCAGCCCCGCGTCCTGGGTACGGGAGGAGGCGCTCGTCGCCTTCAGCCGGGGCGCGGGCCGGCGCACCAAGTTCACCCACGCGATGGCCTTCGCCGGCCTGGGCGCGGCCGAGGTGCTGCGCCGCCACCCGGGTCACGTGGTCGCGGCGTCGCTGCTGGCGGACGCGGCCCGCACTGTCGGCCCGGCGGGCACCGACCCGCGTTGGCCGTGGCCACGGCAGGAGCTGACCTACGCGAACGCGGCCCTCGCCGAGGTGGTCATCGTCGCCAGTCAACTGCGCGAGGGTGGCCCACCCCTGGACGACGGCCTGCGGATGCTGGCCTGGTTGCGCGACGTCCAGCTGCGCGACGGGCGGCTGTCGGTGGTGCCGGTCGGTGGTTGGCGGCACGGCGGCGTACGGCTGCACCACGACCAGCAGCCGATCGAGGTCGCCGCGCTCGCCGACGCCTGCGCCACGGCGGCCACTGTCACCGGCGACCCCGGGTGGGACGACGGGGTGCGACAGGCGGTCGGCTGGTTCCTCGGCGACAACGACCTCGGCACGCCGATGTGGGACCCGGCCACCGGCGGCGGCTACGACGGGCTGACCGCGCACGGACCCAACCTCAACCAGGGCGCCGAGTCCACCCTGGCGCTCATCTCCACACTGCAACACGCCCGGCGGTGGTCGTGACCCGGAGGCTGGCCGTCCGGCAGGACGCCACTCTCGCCCCGGATCCTCGGCGGGTCATCGTCAAGCTCTTCGTTCCGGGGGAGGACGCGGCGGTCGTCCGCACCCGGGCGCGGGCACTCATCGACCGGGTCGCGCGCCTCGACGACGAGGAGGCCGGCCGGCTGTTGCGGGACACCTTCGACCGCTTCGGCGCCCGGCACCGCGACCTGGCCGGCACGTTCCACCACCACTACGACCTCGTCCGGCATCGTGCCGCCCGGGCCCGAGACCTCTCGCCGACCAGCCGGCTGCTGGTCGGGGCCTACTTCAGCCACGAGTACGCCGTCGAGGCCGCCGCCCTCTGCAACCCGTCGATGGTGGCCCACCCGGACCAGACCGGTCTGGGCACCGGGCAGTTGCGCGTCGCGGTCAGCCTGCGCCAGATCGGCGAGGGTCACGTGTCGTCCATCGGGTTCGCCACCGCCGTCCTCGGACCCGGGCGTCAGCTCACCGTCGCCGATCGGGCCGGGCCGCTGGCCGTCGGGCAGCGGACGGGCGTACGGCACCGCCGGGACCTGCTCGTCGCCGGCCTCGCCGAGGAGGACTGCGACAACGAGGTGGCCGCCACCGTGCTGGACGCCCTGCCCGAGCGGTACGACGAGGCCACCTTCGAGCGGGTGCTCGGGGCCCTGCCACCCGATCTGCTCTCCCGCAGCACCGGGATGGGCACCCTCGAACAACTGCGACGCACCAACGCCGGCAGCTACGCCACGGCCTTCCCCGCCGACACGGCTCTGCACCAACGGGTGCTCTGGCCGGCCAGCCCCGCCGAGAGCAACGGCATGGAGGACGCGCGGTTCGTCCGGTTCGACGACGAGTCCGGGCGGGTGTACCGGGCCACCTACACCGCCTACGACGGCCGGAGCATCGCCACCCGCGCCCTGGTCAGCAGCGACCTGCGGCGCTTCGAGACCACCCCGATGCGCGGGCCGGGTGCCCGCAACAAGGGGCTCGCGCTGTTTCCGCGTACTGTCGGCGGCCGGCACCTGGCGCTCTGTCGCGCCGACGGCGAGACCATCGGCCTGACCGTCCTGGACGGCGAGAACCGTTGGCAGGCAGCGATCCCGCTGCACGGCCCGCGGGACAGCTGGGAGTTGATCCAGGTCGGCAACTGCGGATCTCCGATCGAGACCGACGCCGGCTGGCTCGTGCTCACCCACGGCGTCGGGCCGATGCGCCGGTACGCGATCGGCGCGCTCCTGCTGGACCTGGACCGACCGGAGCGGGTCGTGGCGCACCTTCCCGGTGCGCTCCTGTCGCCGGAGGAGGACGACCAGGACGGGTACGTACCCAACGTCGTCTACTCCTGCGGGGCGCTCATCCACGATGGTGAGGTGTGGCTGCCGTACGGGGCGAGTGACTCCCGGGTGGGTTTCGCCACAGTGTCGTTGGCCGCCCTCCGCGCTGCGATGGTGGAGTCTTCGCCAGCGGGTGGGCGGGACGGGTGACAGGCGGTGGGGCCGCCCCGGCGGCCGGTTGGTTACCGGCCGCCGGGGCGCCTCGGTCAGGAGTCGGTCGTCCGACGCCGGTAGAGGAGCAGCAGGGCCGCGCCGCTGGCGACGGCGACACCGCCGATCCCGGTCAGGACGGGCACCAGAGCACTGCCCCCGCTGCCGCCGGTGACGGGCAGCTTCGTGCGGGTGGGCGTGACCGTGGGCTGGCCGGTGGGTTGACCCGTGGGCTGGCCGGTGGGCGTACCCGTGGGCTGGCCGGTCGGCGTACCGGTGGGGGTGCCCGTCGGTGCCCCGGTCGGGGTTCCAGTCGGCGTGCTCGTCGGTGTGCCCGTGGGCGTGCCGGTTGGTGTTCCGGTCGGTTGGGTGGGCGTACCCGTCGGCTGGAGGCAGACGGGGGCGTTGATGGTGTTGGTGTCCAGGGTGACCGCGCCGGTCTGGGCCAGGGCACGGCCCTGGAGGGTGGCGCCGGTGTTCATGGTGATCGAGGTCTGGGCCAGGATGTTGCCCATGAACCGGGTGCCCGTGCCGATGGTGGCCGAGCTGCCCACCTGCCAGTAGACGTTGCAGGGCGAGGACCCGTTGATGAACACCACGCTGCTGTTGGACGCGGTGATGAGGGTCGAGTCGATCTGGAAGATGAATACCGCAGCCGGGTCACCCTGGCTGTCGAGCGTCAGGGTGCCGGTCAGCTGCGCGGCCCCGATCCGGTAGACCCCGGGCAGCAGCGTGGTGCCGCCCAGTTCGGCCGGAAGGTTGGTGAACGGGGTTCGGCCGGCGGCGTCGTTGTAGGCGGTGGTCAGGTCGTTCTTGGCCTGCAACGCGACGGCGTCACCGAGGTGGGTTTCACCGCCGACGATGCCGGGCGGGAAGCCGGGTGCGGTGTTGCCGGGGCTGACGCCGAGGCTCTGGGCGAGGAAGCTTGGCCCGGTGTTGGTGACGGTGGAGCCGGCCAGCACGGAGAAGTTCGCCGCCGTACCGAGGTCGACTGGTGCCTCGGCGGCGCTCGCGCCGGTGCCGCTGAAGATCAGGACAGCGACGGCTGTGCCGCTGGCGGCGACGGCCGCCAGTGCGGACATTGCCGCGCGTCGTCGATGGCTGAGTAGTTTGGTTGTCACGACGTGCCCTTTCGCGAAGGCATCTCACCAGACGCCGGTTGTGCAGCGGTCGGAAACCACACCGCACACGGATTGCTCAATCGGACTTTTGCACACCTAATACGCAATAGTTGCGAAACGACTGAGATGGCTGTGACGACTGGGACGAAAGGGGACCCGGCCGACCGGGAGCGGGTGATCGGCGGGCGAGGATGACGGCCGGGCGCGGTAGCCTCACCGCTCGCGCTGCTGTGGTCGTACGGTTCGGGAAAACGGGGGGGAGGTGGAGGGTGGGCGACGTCGGCGAGATGGTGCGGTGGCTACAGCTCAACGCACCCCGTGGTGGCCCGGACGAGCTGTCCCAGCTCGTCGCCCGGGCGGCTCCCGGCATCGACGCCACCGAGATCGTGATCTACCTGGCCGACTACACGCAGTCCCTGCTGGTGCCGCTGCTCGGCGCGGGTCTCGTCCGGGACGAGCTGTCGATCGAGACGACCCTCGCCGGTCGGGCCTTCACCGGCCTCGACATCCAGCGCGCGCCCGACAACCCGGATCGGGTCTGGGTGCCACTGCTGCTCGGGTGCGAACGGATGGGCGTGCTGGAGATCGTCTCGCCGCTGGCCGCCGACGCGGCCATGGACGGGCCGGCCTGGGAGGTGGCGGTCAACGTCGCCCAGATCCTGGTCAACCGCCGGCTCTACGGTGACGTGGTCGAGCGGATGCGGCGGCGTCTCCCGATGCAGGTCGCGGCCGAGATCGTCTGGGGCCTGCTCCCGCCGCTGACCTTCGCCACCGACGACCTGGTGGTCACCGCCATCCTCGAGCCCTGCTACGACGTCGGCGGCGACATCTTCGACTACGCGCTGAACGACGACGTGCTCAGTGTCGGGCTCTTCGACACCTGCGGCCACGGCATCAAGGCGAGCACCCTGGCCTCGCTGGTGGTGAGCGCGTACCGCAACGCACGCCGGTGTGGCCTCGACCTGGTCGACACGGCGATCAGCATCGACAAATGGGTGCGCTCCGAGCACCCGAACTTCTTCGCGACCGGGCTGCTCATCGAGCTGGACCATCGGACCGGCCGACTGGGCATGATCAACGCGGGTCACCCCGGTGCGATGCTGCTGCGCGACGGCAAGGCCATTCGGGAGCTGCCGGGGCCGACCGCGTTGCCGCTCGGCCTGGGCCACCTGTCGGCCCGCCGCCCGCGGGTGCACGTGGAGGACCTGCACCCGGGCGACCGCATCCTCGCCTACACCGACGGCATCACCGACGCGCGCAACGCCGACGGGGAACAGTTCGGGCTGGACCGGCTCGTCGACTTCGTCAACCGCACCCTCAACGACGGGTTGCCCAGCCCGGAGACGATGCGTCGTCTGGTCCGCGCCGTCGTCGGCTACCAGGACGACAGGCTTGAGGACGACGCGACGGCCCTCTTCGTGGAGTGGCGACCGCCGCACCTGCCGCTCGCGCACCTGCGCGACCTCGCGGCCCGGACCTGACCGGGCACAGTGGGATTTTGCACTCCCAGTGCACTTGTCTCGGTCTCCAGGGGTGTCTAGCGTCAGCTCATGGCCGACTCATGGACCTTCGCCGTGGCGCGTGACGACCTCGGGCAGACCACTCTCGTCGATGGCACCCCGCCCCCGGTGGCCGACGGCGAGGCGCTGCTGCGGGTGGACCGGGTCGGCCTCACCGCCAACAACGTCACCTACGCGGTGCTCGGCGACGCGATGCGCTACTGGGAGTTCTTCCCGCCGGCGTCGGTCGGGCTCGGGCCACAGTGGGGCCTGCCGCCGCTCTGGGGCTTCGCCGAGGTGGTCACGTCGACAGTCGCGGGCGTCGAGGTGGGCCAGCGGGTCTACGGCTACCTCCCGCCCTCCGGCCACCTGCTGGTGCGGCCGAGCCGGGTGGACGCCACCGGTTTCCGCGACGCCAGCCCGCACCGGGCCGAGTTGCCGTCACCGTACAACGCGTACCGGTCGACCACCGGCGACCCGGCGTACCAGCCCGACCAGGAGGATCTGCTGATCCTGTTCCGGCCGCTGTTCTTCACCTCGTTCATGCTGGCCGACCAGGTCGTCGACAACGACTTCTACGGCGCCGAGGCGCTGCTGCTGTCGTCGGCGTCGAGCAAGACCGCGTACGCCGCCGCGTTCGAGCTGCGCGGTCGCGGGCCGCGCCTGGTCGGGCTCACCTCACCCGGCAACCTGGCCTTCACCCGTTCGCTCGGTTGCTACGACGAGGTCGTCCCGTACGACGACATCGCCGCTCTGGACGCGGTGCCGACCGTCTACCTCGACCTGTCCGGCGCACCCGCGACCCGTGCCGCCCTGCGTCGGCACCTCGGCGACCGCCTCGTCCGGGACATCGCGGTCGGGCTCACCAACCAGACGCCGAACGCCGACGCCGCCGAAGAGGTGTTCTTCGCGCCGGTCCAGATGCGCAAGCGCGCCCAGGACTGGGGCCGGGCCGGGCTGGACCAGCGGTTCACCGACGCCTGGCAGCGCTTCGCCGCCATCGTGAGCGGGTGGCTCGACGTCCAGGTCGGTGCCGGGCCGGAGGCCCTCCAGCGCGCGTGGCTCGACGTCCTCGGCGGTCGTACGCCGCCACGGGTGGGTCACGTCGTCCAACTCTGAGCCGCCGAGCGGCGGTGCCAGCCTCAGAACGCGCTGTGGTCGAGGTCGGCGAGGTGGTGCCGCAGCGCCGCCAACGACCGGGTGATGAGGCGGGAGACGTGCATCTGCGAGACGCCGACCCGGTCGGCGATCTGGGCCTGGGTCAGGTTGCCGTAGAAGCGCAGGGTCAGGATCTGGCGTTCGCGCTCCGGCAGCGTGGCGAGGGCCGGGCCGAGGGCGACACGGATCTCGACGAGATCGAACTCGTGGTCGTCGCCGCCGAGGGTGTCGCCGAGCTCCCGACTGCCGTCGACCCCGGCCGGGGTGGACAGCGACGTGGCCCGGTAGGCGCGGGCGCCCTCCAGCCCTTCCAGGATGGTCTCCTCGGACAGGTCGAGGTGCGACGCGATGTCGGCCACTGTCGGCGAGCGACCGAGGGTCTGGGTCAGCGCGTTGTTCGCCGCGCTGATCGACAGGCGCAGCTCCTGGAGGCGGCGGGGCACGCGCACCGCCCAGGTGCGATCCCGGAAGTATCGCTTGATCTCGCCGATGATCGTGGGAATGGCGTACCCGCTGAAGTCGACGCCCCGGTCGTGGTCGAAGTGGTCCACGGCCTTGATGAGCCCGACCGAGGCGGTCTGGGTCAGATCCTCGTCGGGTGCGCCGCGTCCGGAGTAGCGGCGGGCCAGGTGCCGGGCGAGCGGCAGCCACGCCTCGATGGCGCGGGCCCGCAGGGCTGGGCGGCGCGGGTCGTTCGGGTCGGTCGCCGCCAGGGCGACCAGGAGGTCGTCTGGGCTCTGGTCGCCGCTCTGCTGCTCGACGCGGGTGCTGGTGGCGGTGCCGACGATGCTGGCCATGGGGATGGTCCTTCCCAAACCTGCCCGTCGATCGGATCGACCGGAGGATCTCCGAACCGGCCTGCCGCCGGAGCGCACATACGGGCGAAGATGCGCTGTCGCAAGGCCACGATCACGGGCCTCGCCACCGCGTCATGTCGTTCATTCGTTGACCCGGACCCTACCCGAAAGGATTATTAATTACTAGCCAAAAGTATGAGTGGGCCCCGGCCCTGCCGGATCAGCCGCGCCGGTTGCCGTCGTCGGCGGCGGCCGGGCTCTGCGGGGCCGGCTGCACCGCGAACGGGTGGCGCAGCCGGCGCATGGCCTCCTCGCTGCCGTCGACCGTCGCCACCGACCCGTCGGACCCGTCGGCCGTCGACGTGGCGAGGAACAGGGCGGGTCGAGCGTTGTCGTTCGATGTCATGCAGAATCCTGTCTTCGGTGAAGGGGAGCGTCCGGGCCACGGCACTCGTTGCCGTGCGACCTCGGGACGGTGCGGCGCACACAGGGGCGCCCGATCAGGGTGTCTCGTGCTCGGGCGAACGCCCGGCGACACCGACACCTCGCACCATACCCGGCGTCGTCCACCCGCACGCGCCGCCGACGCCCCCCGGTCGCGGCGGACCCACCGATTACCGAGAATTTCGGTAATCCGACCCACCGGTGCCAGTCTCCAAACGTGAGGGCGGTCAGCGCACACCGTGCGGGACCACGCGGATCAGCACACGAGGAGTGAGACCCATGTCGTCAGCCGGTCGAGCACTACCCGATGTCGGGTTGGTCGTCGCGGCCCGACAGGGCGACCAGCGCGCCCTCGACGACGTCGCGGCGGCCTCGCTCCCGCTTGTCTACAACATCGTCGGGCGTGCGCTGCGCGGCCACGCCGACGTCGACGACGTCGTCCAGGAGACGTTGATACGGGTGATCCGGCACCTGCCCGCGCTCAACGACCCGGCGGCGTACCGGTCCTGGCTGGTGGCGATCACCATCCGCCAGGTGCGCGACTGGGAACAGCGCCGACGTCTCGCCCTCAACCGCGACGCCGGGCTCGACGCGATCCACAACGTGCCCGACCCCGCCTCCGACTTCGCCGGCATGACCATCCTGCGGCTCGGCCTCACCGACCAGCGACGCGAGGTCGCCGAGGCGACCCGCTGGCTCGACCCGGACGACCAGGAGTTGCTGTCGCTGTGGTGGCTGGAGGAGACCGGCGAGATCGCCCGGGACGAGGTCGCCGACGCGCTCGGCCTGTCTCCCGGGCACGTCGCGGTGCGGATCCACCGGATGAAGGAGCAGATCCAGAGCGCCCGTGGTGTGGTCCGCGCGCTGCGCGCCCGCCCTGGCTGTGCGGACCTGGCGGCCGTGACCGCCGACTGGGATGGCACTCCCAGCCCGCTGTGGCGCAAGCGACTGGCCCGACACGTCCGCGACTGCGCGTTCTGTGGACGACTGGGCACCACCCTCCTGCCGATCGACAGGCTGCTCGCCGGACTGCCGATGCTGCCGTTGCCGGCCGGTCTCGGCGCTCACCTTCCCGGCGCGGCGGTGCCTCCGGGTGGTGCGGAGGCCGTCGGGTACCACTCCGCAGGCCCGCCGGCCGGACACGCCGCCGGGCAGACCCCGGCCGGCGGCGTGCCCACCGACGCGGGCGGCGGTCCGAGTGCTCTCGACCTCGCGGTGCACCGGCCACGTGGCCTGCTGCCGTCCCTGGCCGCCGGTGTCGCCGCGGCCGTTGCCGCCATCACCCTGGCGGTGGTCATCCAGCCGGAGGATCCGGTGGCGCCCTCGTGGGCTGCCCCGCCGTCCGCGGCGCCCACCGCCGTGGCCTCGCCCAGCGGCCCGCCGTCGCCGAGCGCACGTCCCTCGTCGAAGGCTCCGGTCGCCCCGGCGGTCAGTTCCGCCCGCAAGGGCGTCGGGGTGTGGAACTTCGCCGGAGCCAGTCAGGCGTTGGCGAACTCGAAGGCCGGCTGGTACTACACGTGGGGCACCCAGCACCCGGGGATCAGCACGCCGCGGGGCGTGACGTTCGTGCCCATGATCCGTGGCGTGGAGAACGTCACCGCCGCCGAGTTGGCCCGGGCGAAGGCGGTGGGGCCGGAGCTGCTCACCTTCAACGAACCGGACCTGCCCGAGCAGGCGAACATGACAGTCGAGCAGGCGCTGGACCTGTGGCCGCAGCTGATGGCGACGGGCAGCAGGCTGGGCAGCCCGGCGGTTGCCTGGGGCGCGCCCGACCCGCAGGGTTGGCTGGACCGGTTCATGACCGGCGCCCAGGCCCGGGGCCACCGGGTGGACTTCGTCACGCTGCACTGGTTCGGCGCCGACTTCACGAGCGCCACCGCCGTCGACCAACTCCGGCAGTATCTGGAGGCTGTCCACCAGCGCTACCGGAAACCGATCTGGCTTACCGAGTTCGCCCTGATCCGCTTCGACGGTGGCCGTCAACAGTTCCCGAGCCAGGAGCAGCAGGCAGCGTTCCTCACCGCGGCCACCGCCATGCTCGGCCAACTGTCCTACGTGCAGCGATACGCCTGGTTCGGCCTGCCCGCCACGGACAAGGACCGATCCGGGTTGTTCACCGACGGCACCGGGGCGACAGTCGTCGGCCGCGCGTTCCAAGCCGCCCGGTGAGCGGGGGCGGACAAATGGACGAGCACCAGACCGGCGGCGAACGTCACGGGTTCACCGTCCACGCCTGGCGGATCGTCGGCGTCGCGGTGACCCTTGTCGCGACGGCGCTGACCGTCGGTCTCACCCAGGGTTGGGGCAGCCCCGACCAGCCGCCCTCCGCCGGGTCGTCCGCTCCGGTGACGACAGCGCCCGTGCTGCTCAACGGCACCGACGACGCCTTCATCCAACTGCTGATCCCGATGAACGAAGGTGTGCTCGCGTTGATCGAGCACCTCGACACCCGGCCGGCGGACGCGGATCCGTCGCTGCGAACGCTTCTGCGCGAGGTCCGGGAGACTCATCAGGCGGAGTTGCGGGACCTCCGTGGGCTGCTGGCCGAGGGCAACGTTCCGGAGCTGAACATCCACCAGGGGCATCAGATGCCCGGCATGGTCACCGACGCCAGTCTCGCCGAGTTGCGCGGCGCGCCGGACGCCGAGGTGCCGGACCGGGCGGCTGCACTGCTCCGAGCGCACCTCGCGCAGACCGTGGTGCTGTGCCGGGGTGAGCAGGCCGCCGGTGGAAGCCCGGAGCTGAAGGCGCTCGCCGGCCGGATCCAGCAGGCGCGCACCACCGAGCTGAGGACCCTGGACAGTCGGCCCGGCACGCCCGGGGCAGCGCCGGTCAACTGAGCATGCCGCCCATGGGACCGGCCGATGCGGACAGCTGACCCGCAGGCCGACATGTCCTCGTCGCGGGCGTCCCGTCGTGCGACGCACCGCGCCGGCACGTCGAACGGCGCCCGCCCCGCTCGGCGTGCCGCGGATCGTACGGGGAGAGCGTCGCCGCCCGACGCGTTCGTCTCGACACCGACGGCGGGCTGGCGGGGTGGCCATCGTCGCGCGGCCGGGCGGGCCGCCGTCACCGCCTCGATCCTGACGGTCAGCGTCGGATGGCTGCTCGCGATCCTCGCCGCGCCACACGTCACCCTCTCGCCGGGTTGGCGGATGGTTGCCCTCTTCTGCCACCTGACCTGCCTGGTGGTGGGCTTCGGCGCGGTGCTGACGGTGGACTGGTTCAGCCTCCGTTGGCTGCTACGCCGGGAACCGCTCGGCACGGTGCTGACCGCCGCACGGGGCGCGCACCTGCTCATCTGGCTGGGCCTTGTGGGTCTGCTCGCCAGCGGCGCCGCCCTGGGCCCGGACACGTCGTCCGGGCTGGTCTGGGTCAAGCTGCTCGCGGTGCTGCTGGTCGGGGTCAACGGGCTGTTCCTCGGCCGGGTCCGGGAACGCCTCGTCGCGGTGCGGGGCCGTCCGCCCTGGTCCGCCCTGCTCCCCGGCGTCGCCGCCACCACCCTGTCCCAGCTCAGCTGGTGGACCGCTACTCTCGTCGGCTTCTGGAACGCCAACGGCTGACGCCGACCGCCTGCCGTGCTGATGCTGATCGAGAAGAGCCAATAAGGGTAGGCTACCCTAATCGCGACATCGGGTAGTCGACGGAGGCGGTATGAGGATCTATCTGACCGCGCTCAACCCCACCGACGCTGTCCTGGAAGGGTTCCTCCCGGCGGCGGAGTCGCTGGGGCTGTCGGCCACGGTGCTGACCGACCGGCCCACGGAATGGCCGGCGGACGCGCCGGTGACGCGCTGCGCGGTCCGGGACGCGGCCGCGGTGGTCGCGGCGACGGTGTCGAACCGGCCGGTGGCGCTACTGTCCAACAGCGACCATCTCCAGGAGGCCACCGCGATCGCCGCCCGAAAGCTCGGCCTGCCCGGCAAGGACCCGGACGCCGCCCGTCTCTGCAAGGACAAGGCCGCGGCCCGGCGGGCCATCGCGACTGCCGGCCTCGATCTGGTCCGCACCGTCACCGTCGACCCGGGCACCACGCCGGAGGTCTCGGCTGGGATGTTCCCGGCGGTGGTCAAGCCCCGCGAGGGGGTGGCCAGCGAGGACGCGTACCTGGTGGCGGACCTGCCCGAGTTGCTCGCCCGGGTCGCCGAGATCCGTGGCCGGCGGCCGGACGTCGCCCTGGTGGTGGAGGAATACCTGGCCGGCGAACTGCGGACCTTCGAAAGCCTCGGCGACGGCACGACGCTCGCCTCCCTCGGCGGGTGGTGCACCGGCCTCGGCCCACCACCGACCTTCACCGAGGAGAGCCTCGCCTGGTCGCCACCGGCAGAACCGGCGAGCACCCAACTGCGGGCGTGCCTCGACGCGCTCGGGGTCGGCTTCGGTGCCTGCCACACCGAGTACGTCATCTCCGACGGCCGGGTCCGGCTGATCGAGGTGAACTACCGCCTCATCGGCGACCGGATGGACCTGATCCTCGCCGAGCTGCTCGGTGTGCCGCTGTTCGAGCACGTCATCCGGCTGCACCTGGGCGAGCCGGTGAGCGCCCTGGGCCTGCCCGCCACCGTCGACAGCCACGCCCAGGTCGAGTACGTCTGCGCGGACACCTCGGGCCGGCTCACCGCCGCGCCGGGCCCACTGGACACCGTCCACGGCGAGGTCCGGCTGGGCTGCCGACCGCTGCGTGCGGTGGGCCACTTCGCCGAGCACACCGGCACGAACCGCGACTACCTCGCCGTGCTGCACGCGATCGGCCCGGACCAGGACAGCGTCCGGCAGGCGTTGGCCGCCTTCCGCGGCGACCTCCAGTGGACGATCGTCGAGTGAGCGACGACTGCGAGCGGGAGGTGTTCACGCGGGTGCTCGACGCCCTGCTGCGCGAGGATCACCTCGGTCTGTTCAGCGCTGGCCGACCGGACGGGCCGGACTGGTGGCAGGTGCCGCACCCCGCCGGCCTCCTGCGCATCCCGGTGCGGGTGGACGGCTTCCAGCAGGCCCTGCGCAGCGCCGCGCCGACGGTGCTGCTGCTGGCCGACGGCGTCACCCACCGGACGGACACCCTGGGCGGGCTGTTGACGCTGCTCGCCCCGCGCGACGACGCCGAGGCGGCGGCCGGCTGGCGGGACTTCGAGGCCGAGTGCCGTGCCGACCTGCTGGCCCGGCGACTCGCGGCCCGGCACCGACCACTGGTGTTCGCCGAGGTGGCCGCCGAACGCGCCAGCACCCCGACCGGTCTGCCGGCGGCGCTCTTGGACGACGTGCTCGCCGCCCACCAGGGCCACCCGGTCTACCCCACCGACCGGTGCCGGCACGATCTCACAGAGGACGACCTGCTCCGGTACGCCCCGGAGCACGCCCCACGTCTCACGCTGCGGTGGTACGCCGCACCCGCCCACGACGTCCGGCTCAGCGGTGAGCTGCCGTCCTGGTGGCCGCGCGCGCCGCGACCGGACCAGCTGCTGCTGCCGGTGCACCCGATCACCGCCGCCCGCACCGCCCTACCGGTGACGGACCGGCCGGCGGTCTCCGTGCGGCCCACCCTCTCCATGCGGACGGTGGCGCTCGACCACGACCCGTACCTGCATCTCAAGTTGCCGCTGCCGACCGCGAGCCTCGGCGCCCGCAACCGACGCACCCTGCGCCCGGGTTCGCTCGCCGACGGCGCGGCCGTGGCCGGGCTGCTCGACCGGATCGCCGGCACCGAACCCGCCTTCACCGGCCGGATCCGGCACGCCGACGAGAGCACCTGGGCACACGTCGACGGCGACGAGCGGCGCAGCTTCCTGCTGCGCCGATTCCCCCGCGACCTGGCCGGGGTCCACGTGGTGCCGGTCGCGGCCCTCGCCGCGGCCGACCCGGTCGCGGGCACCGTCCTGGAACGGATCAGCCCCGAGCGGCCCGTGGCGCTGCTGGAGTCCTACCTGGACCTGCTGCTCGACTGGCATGTCTTCCTGTGGCTCCGCCACGGCATCGCCCTGGAGGCGCACCCGCAGAACATCCACCTGCTGGTCCATCCGGACGGCACGATCGGCCTGCTCTACAAGGACAACGACGGCGCGCGACTCGACGCCCGGCACGGTGGCCCGCGCGGGCTCGCCCTGGACGACGACCGGATGTGGGCACGCGACCCGCGGGAGCTGGCCGACGTGTTCACCACCATCACCCTGCACCTGGCCGCCGCCGCACCGCTTGTCGCCCTGGCCGCCCGAGGGCTGCCCGTGCCGTCCCCCGCCGAGGCGCTGGCGCCCCGGCTCGCCGCCGCCCGCGACCGGTGGGGCGACGGGCCGACGGCACGGACCCTCACCGAACGGGTCCTGTGCGCCGCCCACCTGCCGGTCAAGGCGATGCTCACCGCCGGCACCCTGCTGCCCAAGCAGCGGCTGGGTTGCACCGACATCAACAAGTACTACCTGCGTACCGGCCCGAACTACCTCCGGGAGACACGATGACGAGCGTGCGGTTGCGCTCCCGGCCGGCCACCGCCACCGGCCAGCTCGCCGACCTGGCCGCCGCCCACGCCGTCTTCGGCTGCGTGCTCCGCGAACTCGCCCCGCCCGAAGGCACGCCGACAGTGGTCGACGGTGCCGCCCGGGTGCTGCTGCGGCACCAGCGCGTCACGCTGCGTTGCGCCGTCGCGCGGATCTCACCGCTCGGTGCGCACCGCTACACCGGCCCGGTGCAGCGGACGACCGACACCGGAGGCTGGGCAGACCTGGACGCCGACGGGCTGGCCGGTCTGGTCGCCGCGGAACTGGCGGGTCGTACCGACCTGGCCAACGACGAGTTCGCCGAGCAGGTCCGGGCCAGTCGGGACACCGTGGCCCGGTTGTTGGCCGAGCGACCGGCCGAGGATCCCACCCCCACCGGTGAGCCGGCCATCGACGCGTACGTCGACTCCGAACAGTCGCTCGTCTTCGGCCACCCGCACCACCCGACCCCGAAGTGGCGCAGCGGTGATCCGGACCGGTGGCGGGCGTACGCACCGGAACTGCGCACCTCGTTCCGGCTGCACTGGCTTGCCGTACCGGATGAGCTGGTCGCCGGCGCCGGCCCGTTCGATCCGCTCGTGGCCGCCCTCGACCCGCCGCGACCTCCGCACGGGCACCGCGTCCTGCCGGTGCACCCCTGGCAGTTGTCGCTGCTTCCGCCGACCCACCCACGGCTGCGTGACCTGGGGGA
Source organism: Micromonospora sp. NPDC049230 (assembly GCF_040647875.1). NCBI lineage: Bacteria > Bacillati > Actinomycetota > Actinomycetes > Micromonosporales > Micromonosporaceae > Micromonospora > Micromonospora sp. NPDC049230. Next base: position 73,402 of record NZ_JBEZCZ010000004.1, on the reverse strand, counting down.
GGGCGGCGTGCCGGTGCGGCCGACGGCGAGCGTCCGCACCCTCTACGCCCCGGCGGCCGACCTGTTCGTCAAGACCAGCCTGCACGTCCGGATCACCAACTGCCTGCGCAAGAACGCCCGCTACGAACTCACCGGCGCGGTGGCCCTGACCGACCTGCTGGCCCGGGTGCCGCTGCCAGACGGGGTCGGGCTGCTCGCCGAACCCGCCTACCGCACTGTCGACGTGCCCGGCCCGGACGAGGCGTACGGGACGATCCTGCGCGAGGGTCTACGCCCGCACCTGCGTCCCGGTGACACTCCGGTACTGGCCGCGGCGCTGGCCGCCACGCCGCTCGGGACACCGGACCCGGTGGCCTGGTGGCGGGCGTACGTCGGGCTGCTGGTGCCGGCGGTGCTGCGCTGCTGGCTCCGCCACGGTGTCGTGCACGAGGCACACCTACAGAACGTTGTCGTCGTGCTCGACGGCGACCACCGCCCGGTCCGCATGCTGCTGCGCGACCTGGAGGGCGTCAAACTCGACACCGAGCGCTGGGCGACCTGGCCGGACGGCGTACCGGCGCAGGTCAGGTACAGCCCCGGAGACGCCCGCCGGCGGATCGTCTACTGCCTGTTCGTCAATCACCTCGGTGGCATCTGCGGGGCCCTCGCCGACGCGCGCCCGGGGATCGAACGGCGGCTGTGGCAGGAGTTGCGGGCCGTGATCGAGGTGGTGGCCGCCGACCTCGACGATCCGCCCGAGTTGCGCGCGTTGCTCGACGGTGAGCCGCTGGTGGCCAAGGCGAACCTCCTGGTCCGGTGGCACCGCGACGCGGACCGGGCCGCGCCGTTCGTGCCGGTGCCCAACCCGATGGGCGGGCCACTGTGACGCGACCGGTCTACGTCCACGACCTCGACGCGCTTGCCGCACACGTCGGCGCCATCCGGGCGGCGCTGCCCAGCCCGGTCGAGCTGCTCTACGCGGTCAAGGCCAACCCGGATCCCGGCGTGCTGCGGACCCTCGCCCCGGTGGTCGACGGGTTCGAGGCCGCGAGCCGGGGTGAGCTGCGCCGACTGGCCGAGGTGCTGCCGGGGCGTGCCCCGGCCGCGTACGCCGGACCGGGCAAGACCGACCCGGACCTCGCCGCCGCCCTCGCCGCGGGGGTGCGCCGCATCCACGTCGAGTCGCCAGCCGAACTGCGGCGACTCGGCGCGCTGGCCGCCGCCTCGGGCCGGTCGGTCCCGGTGTTGCTGCGGGTGAACCTGCCGGTCGACGCGCCCGGCGCGAGCCTGCTCATGGGCGGCGGGCCCAGCCCGTTCGGCATGGACCCGGCCGATGCGGTGGAGTGTGCCCGCAACCCGCCCGCCGGCATCGACGTACGCGGAGTCCACGCCCACCTGGCCAGCGGGCTGGACGCCCCGCTCGCCGCCACTGTCGCCGCCGCCGTGGTGCGTTGGGCGGCAGCCGAGGTCGGTGCGGTCGAGGTCGACGTCGGCGGGGGCATGGCCGTCGACTACGCCGACCCGACGGCACGATTCGACTGGGTCGGCTACGGCCGGGGTCTGGCCGACGTCGTCGACGCGTACCCGGCGGTGCGGCTGCGCATCGAGCCGGGTCGGTCGGTCGCCGCCTACTGCGGGGCGTACCTCACCGAGGTGATCGACGTGAAGCGCTCCTACGGGGAGTGGTTCGTGGTGGTGGCCGGCGGCACCCACCACCTGCGCACACCGGCGGCGAAGGGGCACCCGCAGCCGTTCACCGTGCACCGGCGGCGCGGGCTCGACGCGGTACGCACCGACGGTGGGCCGGTCACCGTGGTCGGGCAGCTCTGCACCCCGAAGGACGTCCTGTCCTTCTCGGCCACCGCCGGGCCGATCGGCGTGGGTGACGTGCTGGCCTTCGCGATGGCCGGCGCGTACGCCTGGAACATCAGCCACCGCGACTTCCTGCTGCACGAACCGCCGCTGTTCCGCACCGGTGACCCGCAGAAGGTGGCCGCCGAGTGGGCGGCCCGACCGTTGGGCTTCGCGCTGCCCGACGAGGCGACGTCGTACGACATGCTGGACGGATGACCGTGCCGACACGAGAGCGGGAAGGAGAGCCGTTGCGCTCCCACACGGATGTCATGTCCATCCGCAACAACGTGCCGTCGGACATCGGGCCGGCCCGGCTCGGAGTGGAGCAGCGTGGGCGACAGCCTGTGGGACGTCTGCCAGGTCGTCGCCGACGCCGGCGCGCAGGCCGGGGTCGCGGACACCCGGGAGCACGACCCCCGGCACGTGCTGCGTGAGTTCCTGGCCGCGCTCCCCAGGCTGGTCGGCGCGAACGCCGCCTGCCTGGACGAGGCCCGCCGGTGAGGACCGCCGCATCCGGTGCGGGCACGCGTCGACGAGCGCTCGCGGCCAGTTTCTGGCACCGTGAGTACGGCGCGCCGTGTCACCGAGTTGCCGGTGACGGCGCCGTATCGAGGGGGTTTCGTGGACTTCACGCTGTCGACGCGGCAGGGGCGGATCGGCACCGTGGTCGAGGTTGCCGGCGACCTGGACATGAGCACCACGCCGGAGCTACGGGACCGGTTGCGCGAGGTGGTGCGGAGCGGCGCCCAGTCGGTGGTGGTCGACCTGAGCGGCGTCGGGTTCATGGACTCCAGTGGCCTGGGCATCCTCGTGGTCGCCTACAAGGATCTGCGGGAGCGGGGCGGCTCGCTCGCCCTGGCCGGCGTCGCTCCGCCGGTGCGTACGGTGTTGTCGATCACCTCGGTGGACCGGGTCATCGACGTCTTCGACACGGTTAACGACGCCGAGGAGGCGTCCCGCGTGTCGTGACCACCCTCGCTAGGGGAGGGTGCTGGCGCGGGCGGTGTCCGCGCCGGCGCTGCTCGACCGTCGCTCCCGGCCGCCGTACCAGTCGATGATGAGCAGTGTGGCGTCGTCGGCCAGGGCCGGCCCGGCGGTTGCCAGCACCGCGTCGGACAACGCGCGCACGGCCTCGCGTGGATGCAGGTGGGCGATGCGGAGCAGGGCGGCGGGCAGGTCCAGGTCGGCGGCGTTGCGTTCGCGCATCCCGTCGGTGACGATGACCAGCCGGTCACCGGGCCGCAGGGGCACCTGGCCGCTGCGGTAGCCCTCGTCGGGAAACATGCCCAGCGGGAAGTTGGCGGGCAGTTCCAGTGGTGCGGCCCGGCCGTCCCGGACCAGCATCGGCGGCACGTGCCCGGCGTTGAGCAACTCGCACCGCCCGGTGGTCAGGTCGACGCGGCCCAGCACGGCGGTCACGTAGGCGCCGCGGACGTTGGCGTGCTCGGCGACGGCTCGGTTGGCCTCCTCGGCCTGCCTGATCAGGCTCTCGCCGCGGCGGCGGGTGTTGCGCAGGCTGCCCACCCCGAGGGTGGCGGTCAGCGCGCTGGCCACGCCGTGACCCATCGCGTCGGTGACGCTGACGTGCAGCGTGTCGCGGGCCACGCTGTAGTCGAAGGTGTCCCCGCCGACGCTCGCCGCGGGCTCCAGCCAGCCGGAGAGTGCGAACGCCCCGGCTTCGCAGGTGAACGAGGCGGGCAGCAGTCGGCGTTGGATCTCGGCGGAGAGCGTGAACGGGGTACTGCGTTGCCCCCATTCGAACAGGTCCGTGTGTCGGCGGTTGGCGATGACCACGAACGCCAGCGCGTGCGCGGTGCGGGCGATCTCCGCGACGGTTGTGGCGTCCGGCTCGTCGGGCAGGTCGATCTCCAGCAGGCCGAGGGCCTCACCGCGTTCGGTGACGGGTGCGAGCACCGTCCAGTGGCCGTCGCCGGGGAGCACCAGGGTGCTCTGTTGGCGCAGTGTGCGCTCGTACGGCCCGCCGTCGAAGGGAAAGACCTCTGCGGCCTCCGCGCCCTGACGCCGATCGGGGCGGCCGATGGCCGACTGGTGGGTCAGCCGGACCAGTGCCCGGCCGCTGAGGTCGGCGATGAGCAGCGAGACGCCGAGCGCGTCCAACGCGGTGGCGATGGTGCCGGTGACGGCCTGGACCGCCTCGACCGGAGCGGCCTCCTCGGCCGACTGGAGCATCCCGGCCAGCACGGCCTGATCGTTGTCCTCCACCCGTCGAGCATAGGCAACCAGTGGCTGCGCTGGCGTGGTCTGCCAGCCGTGCGGCGCAGTCGGCCAGTCGTGGCGGCCACGGACGACTGCCGGCCGCTCAGGTGAGCGGCCGGCAGCCACGAATCGGGTACGAGTCCTCGTACGCGCACCAACCGGTCAGCCGCGGACCCACTGCTGGTTGCTGCCACCGGTGCAGGTCCAGAGTTGGACTGCTGTGCCGTTGGCGGTGCCCGCACCGTTGACGTCCAGGCAGAGCCCCGATCCGATCCCGGAGATCGTGCCGTCGGCGTTCACTCGCCACTGTTGGCCGCTACCGCCGTTGCAGGTCATGATCCGCGCGCGGCTTCCCGTCGCGGTGCCCGCCACGTCGAGGCACTTGTTGCCGTAGATGGTCAGTTGGTTGCTCGTGGTGAGCGTCCACTGCTGGTTGGCGCCGCCGTTGCAGTCCCAGATCTGCACGACCGAGCCGTCGGCCTGGCTGGCTCCGTTGACGTCCAGGCACCGGTTGGAACCCGCGCCCCGGATCGCCGTCGTCGCGCCCGGCTCCCCGGAGTTGCCGACCGGCGTGATGGTGAGGTTGTCGAACTGGGCGGTGACTCCCTGACCCGTGCCGTACCCGATCTGGCCGGCGACCCAGGTCGAGTCGGAGACCGTGCCGACGGTGGTGCCGTCGATGGCCGCGGTGAGGGTGCTCCCGTTGAGGGTGAGCGCCAGGGTGTGCCAGCGTCCGGTGCCCAGCGCCGAGGTGTTTCCGCTGGCCAGCGTGCGCCAGTTGCCGCTTGTGTTGTTGCTACGGATGGACCACGCGCCACCGTCGGTCACCCGGAAGTAGTAGCCGTTGAGGTTCTGTGGCCCCTGGTGGTTGTACGTGTTGGCGTGCCCGATGAGCTGCGCGTAGCCGGACTTCTCCAGCAGCACGTCCGAGGAGACCGTGTAGTTGCGCCAGGACAGGTCACCCAACAGCGTGAACGGCTCAGCCTTGCCGGACGTCCAGAAGATCGGCGTCTGCTCCGACATCTGCCGTACGCACCGGCCGGCGCGACCAGCGGCGCAGGCGACGATCTCGAACGAGCCCTGCTGGTCCATCAGGTACTTCGCCTCGCGCCCCACGTCGTAGCTGTCGAAGGTGTCGTTGTACGGCAGCTTCAGGTTGCCCTGCGCCGGGCTGACCGCGGTGCCCTTGCCCTGACCGGTGGTGGTGGTGATGCTGTAGACGTAGCCGGGCTGGACGGTGAGCGAGAAACGCCCCCCGCTCGGCGTGATGTCGCTGCCCCGGACGAAGTGGTCCGCGGTGTTGTTCGACCTGACGTTCGTCGACCAGACGTGCACGGCGCCGGTGGACAACCCGCCGGTGACGGTGAAGTCGAGGGTCTGCGCCGACCCGGCGTCCATCGTCTCGATGACGGTGCTGTAGTCGCTGTTGTTCGTCGACTTCAGCGAGACGTAGCTGCCGTTGTTGCGGTTGCCGCCGAGGTAGCCGCTCGACGCGTCGAGGTAGCGCCAGCCCGGGGCGGTGAACTGCGTGGTCTGCGCCATCACCCACGCGTTCTTGCCGATCGAGTAGGCACCAGACCAGGGCTGTTGGGCCACTGCCACACCCGTGGTCGCCCAGGGGATGTTGGGGGTGATGGCGGCGATGGCGGGCCAGTTGATGTAGCCGGTCATCTTGCCGTCGATGTAGCCGCGGTTGATGCCACGGGCGAGGGCCTGCGCCCCGGCGTTGTAGTCGTCGGAGCCGTTCTCACTGGCCCACAGCGACTTGCCGGTGGAGACCGCGTTGCCGGAGCTGGGGCAGCTGGTCTGGGCGCTGCGGTAGCCGCAGACGTAGTGGCTGCCGAAGACCTGTACGGCGTTGGCGAACGCCGGGTCCCGCAGCGATTCGTCGGCGGCGCCCCAGCCGAAGTCGTCCGAGGCGACGATCTTCACTGCGCTGTAGCCGTGGGAGTTGAGGGCCGAACGCAGGTTCTTGTACCAGGTGGCGTTGTAGCCCTTCTCGTTCCACCCGCCGAGATAGTTGATGGTCAGCCCGTGGGTACCCGCGCAGTCCAGCCAGGCCAGCAGGTAGTCGATCGAGTCGTTGGACCAGAAGTTGCCGTTCCCGATCCAGCCCGGCGCCCCCCAGGACAGGCCGGCCAGGGCGATGTTGGCGTTGCGTGCCCTCGCCTGCTCCATCAGCCACCACTCGTAGCCCCGGTTGCAGTTCACGTTGCCCCGGGTGTGCTCGTGGCTGGGCTCCGCGCCAGAGGTGGAGTTGGTGTCCCCGCCGATCTCCACCTTCAGCAGCTGCATCGCGGCGCCGCGGCCCGGCTTGAACAGGTAGTCGAGGATGTCACTGCGTTGTGGTTCCGGGTAGTCGATCAGCAACCTGCTGTTGCCACCGCCACCGCTGACCGCGCCGATCCCGTCGAGCGCCCGGCCACCGGACCCACCGTTGATCGTGATTGCGGTTGCCGCCTGGGCGGGGGAGGCGAAGCCGGTCAGCACAGCCGCCGCCGCCACCATTGCCCCCACCACCGCGACGGTCAACCGACGCGGACGCCACGTGCGCCGCCAGGACCGCCCGCGTGGCCCAATCTCGCCGACACCGCGCCGTTGACTCTCCCAATCGAACATCTGAACCGCCTCCCCAGTCGGTTTCGACAGCGAAGCCGTACGTCGCACGTCGAGCTGGCGTACCGCACGCGGTCGCTTCCATCGAATGTCACTGTTGCGCCGGCGTCGGCGGCGAAACCCTGTGGTTCCGCCGCCGAGCCGGACCTACCGTTGCCGTCCCGCGACGTTCGCCGGGGTCAGCTCCGGCTCCATCGTTGGTTGGCCGCACCGTTGCAGTCCCAGATCTGGACGCGCGTGCCGTTGGCCGTACCGCTGTTGACCACGTCCAGGCACCGGCCCGAACCAACACCGGTGATCGAGCCGTTGGCGTTGACCGTCCACCGCTGGTTGGACTGGCCGTTGCAGTCCCAAATGATCACCGAGCTGCCGTTCGCGGTGCCGGCGCCGCTGACGTCGAGACACTTGCCCCCGAAGACGCGCAGCTCCCCGGCGGCGGTCGAGGTCCAGCTCTGGTTGGTCTGGCCGTGGCAATCCCAGATGATCGCCGTCGAGCCGTTGGCCTGCGAGGCGCCGTTGACGTCCAGGCACCGTCCGGAGGACGCGTTACGCAGGGGCGACGTGCCGCCCGGTGGCGGAGTGGTCGGGCTGGAGGTGGGCGACGTGGTGGGTGACATGGTCGGGGTCGGCGTCGGGTCGGTGCTGCCGAACTGGGTGAAGAACCTCCACACCTCGCCCTTGGTCCAGGTCCGGGCGCCGCTGTCGCCGCCGCCGTCTACCGGGCCGGGGCCGTGCCCGCCGTCGAAGGCGGCCCACACCACCGGGTAGCCGGATCGGCAGCCGGAGTAGGTGGTGGTGATGTGGGTCTGGCTGCCCGCTCGTGGCTCGGGCGGGTTCTGCGCGGTGCACCCGTTGTTGCGGACGAACCTGTCCCGCAGGGACCGTCCGGCGGAGATGTTGAGCACCGGGTCCCCGATGCCGTGGATCCCCATGTACGCGATGGGCTGGGTGCCGCCGCTGCACCCGCTGAGCTGCCCGCCCGAGTAGACAGCGACGGCGCGGAAGACGGTCGGCCGGGAGCAGGCCAGCGAGTAGCTCATGCCTCCGCCGTAGCTGAAGCCGAGCGCGAAGAGCTGCGTCGTGTCGACGCACAGGTCCGCCTCGATCAGGCTGATCATGTTGTCGACGAAGGTGACGTCCTGGCCGTTGGGGTTGGCCCAGCCGTTGCCGTTGCCCTGGGGGGCGACGAAAATGGTGCTGTTGTTCGCCTGCTGCCGCAGCCCGTAGTAGGACCAGGCCGCCCCGTCCGACCCGCCACCGTCGACGTCGTTCATCGTGCCGCCGTTCCAGTGGAATCCGAAGATCAACCGGTACGGGTGGTTCCGGTCGTAGTTGTCCGGGATCCGCAGGATGAAGCTACGGTTCTGACCGCTGCTCTGGATGGACCGCTGACCGCTCGTCAACGTGGGCGCCTTGCCGCACCCGGCGGTCGCCGCCGCCGGTGCGATGTCGGCGGCCGACGCGGTGGTGCCCAGGCCGCCGGCCAGTGCCCCCGCGCTCACGGTCAGGACGACAGCCGCCGCCGTCGCGAGTAATCCGAGGATGGGTCTACGTCTTGTCATGATGGGCTCCCGCCACTCGACACGAACTGACTCAGGTGCGGGGGTCACGGCGACCTCCACACCGCCACGACGCGCCACTCCCGGCTGCCCCGCCGGCCACACTCGCCGCGGACGAAACCCGGAAGGCGCAATGTGCCCACGGCGCCCCGAACGGCTCGTCGCCACAGGCTTCTGCCACCGGTCTCGCCGCCCACGCGGGACCGGTCGGTCGTCGGATCATTGGTGGCCCACGCCGTGCGTGCCCGAACCCCACGTGACCGACCGCCGGACGGCGCCGGAGCACCCAGCTCGACGCCGAATCGATTCGTCCCGACGCTAGAACTCACAGTGAATGATGTCAATGGCATGTCCGGCAGGTTGCGGTCCGGCGAGCGTCCGACGCGATTAGGTCAGATGTTTGCTGTCACTCTCGGGTCAGCCCCGGTGGCAGCGCGTCCTCGTCGAGTCGAACCCGGCACCCGTTGGTCCGGGGGCGCGGTGGAGCGTGTGGATCAGTGGCTCCGGGCCGCCGACGCAGGTCCAGGTGTCGTTCCAGAGCCCGCGGCGACCAGCCATGAGCGGTCGGCGGGGAAGAACAGGTCGGGTAGCGCGCCGCAGCCGTGTCCCAGGTGGCCGGTCCGCCAGGTGAGGGCCTGCTCGGGGCCGGTCTCGACGAGCACGTACGCCGGTTGGCGCGTAGACGGGCATCCGGTCCCGCACAGGTCCGATCGTGGTGATCGAACCTGCGGCGGGACCGGATACTCCGTCGCGTTACCTCTGCCGATCCGACTGCGGGAGTGATCGATGATCAGCCGAAGCAGTTGGGGACAGCGGGCGCGCTGGGTGTGCAGTTGGTGGGGCGGTTGCCGGTGATGGCCGACTTCTGGTCGACGGTGACCTGGCCGCCGTCGTTGAAGATCCCGCCGGGTGCCAGGGTGGAGATGTTCTCCGTGACCCTGGTTTCGGTCAGTGTGAGTGTGGCGTTGTTGTAGATGCCGCCGGCCTGCGAACTCGAACCCACGGCCCGGTTCCGGTCGACCTCCGTGCGGCGCAGGACGACTGTGCCACTGCCGTTGTAGATGCCGCCGCCGTGTTCGATGCTGCTGTTCGTGCTGGCGGTGTTCTCGTTGATCCGGCTCTCGTCGGCCGTGAACTGGCCGATCTGGTTGTAGACGCCGCCGCCGCGTTGGCCGGCCTCGTTGTGGTGGACCTTGCCGTGCGTGAGGTGGAAGGTGCCGTCGGTGAAGATTCCGCCGCCTTCGCTGCCGGCCCTGTTGTTGTTGATCTCGGCGTTCGTGACCTCGGTGGTGGAGTTGATGCCGCCGCGAATGCCACCGCCGCGGAAGCCAGCGGTGTTGTTGTCCACCTGGACGTTGTGGAGTACGGCGCTCCGGCTGTTCGACAGCCCACCGCCCGCGCCGCCGAGCGGCAGGATGGTGAAGACCCCGATCGTGTTGTTGTAACTCAGTCGGGTGTTCTCCACGGTGAGGGTGCCGTTGTTGTGGACGCCCCCGCCGTCGTACACGGCACTGTTGTTGCTGATGTCGCTGCGGCCGTCCCCGTGCCTGTCCTTGTCCTTGTTCTTGTCCTTGCTGTCCCAGCCCTCGCCGTGGTCACTCCTGCCGAGGATCTTCGTGACGCCGAAGTTGGCGATGCCGCCCCCCAGGCCGTTTGTGCGGTTGTAGACCACGTCGGTGTTCTCGATGGTGGCTCTGCCACCGGCGTCGACCCGGATGCCACCGCCGCCGCCGCCGACCCCACTGTCGGCCTGACCGCCCTTGATGGTGACGTCGCGCAGCGTCAGGTCTCCGCCGGAGCCCACCTCGAGAATCCGGAACGGTGTGGCGTTGGCCGCGCGGACGATGGTGGACCCGTTGCCGTCGATGGTCACCGTCTGGGTGATGATCGGCAGGCCGACGGCGCCGAAGGGCACGGGCGGGAGCGGCGCGGACCGGGTGAGCGTGTAGGTGCACTTCTCGGCGAGCCTGAGTTTCGCTCCCTGACCGGCGTTCGCACTGACGATCGCCGCGATCAGCTCGTCGGCGCCGCAGGGTACGGCCCGGACGTCGTCGCCCCGGCCGGCACGGTGGTCGTCACCCCTCTGGTGGTCGTCACCCTTTTTGTGGTCCTTGCCGTCGCGGCCGCCCGGGTCCTGGCCACCATGGTCGTCGCCGCTGGTCCGGTCGCCGTCGGCGAGGAGCTGCGTCGCGGCGTTCGACAGGCTGCTTCCGCTCTTCCCGAACGCCCCGCTCACCCCCGGCGTGAAGGCGGCCAGGCCAGCCATTCCGGTCAGGCCGGCGACCCCGGCGACGAGCCAGCGCGACCGCCGCCCCCTCGGTCGACGCGGCTGGGCTCCCGCCGCCTCGCTCATGTTCGGGTGTGGATAGTTGGACATCGAGCTACCTGGCCCTTCTCCGTACACCGTGTCTCTGCACGTGACATGAGGTGCAGACGGCAACAAATCGGTTGTCGTCGCCAAGGGTGACGGTAGTTGAGCGTTACTCGCATCAACCGGGCTTATGCGAAAAAACCCTACATTCGGTACGCGAGCTTCCGCGCGAGCCTCTTGGGGCATCGATTCAGGCCGTTGCCCCAATGGGCGCGTCCGCACATCTTGGCAGCGGCGCGCACCTCCGCTACCGTCCATGGGAACGCTCCCATAAACTTAGAAACATCGATGTGATCAGGAGGCAACACGTCGTGGCTATCCTCTCCTCGCTCCGCCGCAGATCGGCGGCTGGCGTGGCGGCCGTCGCGGGTGCCACCGCCGTCGGCGTCTGCCTCGCCGTCGGCAGCGCCTCCGCCGGCGCGCTGTCCGGATCGCTCTACCGCGACCCGAGTTCGGCAGTCATCCGCTGGGTGGCCGCCAACCCCGGCGACTCGCGTACCGCTGTCATCCGCGACAAGATCGCGAGTCAGCCGCAGGCCCGCTGGTTCGCCAACTTCAACCCGTCGACAGTGCAGTCCGAGGTCTCCGGGTTCGTCGGCGCCGCCAACGCGGCGCAGCAGATCCCGGTGCTGGCGGTGTACGAGATCACCAACCGGGACTGCGGCGGGGCCAGCGCCGGTGGAGCGCCGGACCTCAACCAGTACCAGACGTGGGTGTCCAACTTCGCCAGAGGGCTGGGCAACCAGACCGTCATCATCATCCTGGAAACCGACTCACTCGCCCTGCTGACGTGCCTGAACAGCGGCGAGATCAACGCCCGCAACCAGGCGATCTCGACGGCCACCCGGACCATCAAGTCGGGCAACCCCAACGCCAAGGTGTACCTCGACGGCGGCCACTCCACCTGGAACAGCGCGGGTGAGACGGCCAACCGGCTCCGGGCGGCCGGCGTGCAGTACGCCGACGGTTTCTTCACCAACGTGTCGAACTACAACTCCACCTCCAGTGAGGCCAACTTCGGCCGGGCGGTCATCTCCGCCCTCAACGGCATGGGCATCTCGGGCAAGCGCCAGGTCATCGACACCAGCCGCAACGGGGGCGCCAGCGGGGACTGGTGCGGTGACGACAACACCGACCGGCGCATCGGGCAGTACCCGACGACCAACACCGGCGACAGCAACATCGACGCGTACCTCTGGGTGAAGCCGCCGGGGGAGGCGGATGGCTGCCGCTTCACGGCCGGTTCGTTCCAGCCCGACCTGGCCTTCAGCCTGGCGAACGGCGCGCCCAACCCGCCCACCACCGCTCCGCCGACGACCGCTCCGCCGACCACGGCTCCGCCGACCACGGCTCCGCCGACGACCCCGCCGCCGACCGGTAACGGCTGCCTCGCGTCCGTGGCGATCAACCAGTGGACCGGCGGCTTCACCGCGAGCGTGACGGTCACCGCCGGCTCCGCGGACATCAACGGCTGGACCGTGACCATCACGCTGCCCGGCGGCGCCTCGGTCACCGGCACCTGGAGTGCCCAGGCCAGCGGCACCAGCGGCACCGTCCGGTTCAGCAACGTGGGCTACAACGGACACGTCGGCGCCGGGCAGTCGACAAGCTTCGGTTTCCAGGGCGCCGGCACCGGCCCGAGCACGACGGCCACCTGCGCGGCCAGCTGACCCACCCGATGTCGGGCCCGGCACGGAGGACCACCCTCCGCGCCGGGCCCGCCCCCGTTCTGCGGTACGGCCGGACCAACATGGCTGCCCTACGCCGTGTGGACCTGTCGGCTCAGCCGCTCTCGTCCACGAACGTGTGGTAGCGCATCCGGCAACCCTGCGGTAGGACGTTCATGCACTCCGGACCGGCCGCACCGCACCGACCGGCACGCCGTTGCCGTGGAAGTCCTGTGCGAGCGGTGCCGGCCAGGTGCCCGCCAGAGAGGGGATGACCAGGTGCGCACGAGGGCAGTTCCGGTGTTCGTCGTTTTCCTGCTCAACGGGATCATCGCCGGCTCGTGGGCGCCGCGCATGCCGAGCCTCGCCGAACAGATCGGCGCCAGCCCGGGGGTGCTCGGTCTTGTCCTGCTCGGCGCGAGCGTCGGGCTGGCGGCGGCGGCCTCGGTCGCGGGCCGGTTGTGCGCCCGCTTCGGCGCCCGGGTGATGATCCTGGTGTCGGCGGTCGCAGCCGCCGGCCTGCTGCCCGTCCTCGCGCTCGTCACCTCGCCGGTGCAACTCGCCCTCGTCCTGGTCCTGCTCGGTGCGTCCTTCGGCGTGTTCGACGTGTCGATGAACGTCGCCGCCGTGACCGTCATCCGCCGCGCGGACCGGCCCCTCATGCCGGTCTTCCACGCCGGCTTCAGCTTCGGCGCGCTGGGTGGCTCACTGGCCGCCGCGGTCGCCGCGGGGCACCGCGTGGGCCTGCTCCCGTACTTCACCCTGGTCGCGCTCGCGTCGCTGGCCGTCACCGCCGCCGTGATCCGGTTCGTGCCGACCGCGGAGCCGACCACCGGCGCCCACCGGGAGCGGGGCGGGCTCGACCGGAGCATGCTGCGCCGCCCGGTCCTGTGGCTGCTGGGCGGCGTCGCGTTCATCTCCGCCGTCGTCGAGGGCTCCAACGGCGACTGGTCGGCGTTGTTCGCGGTCCGTGAGCGGGGCTTGTCCGAGGCGGCCGGCGCCGTCATGTATTCCGTCTTCTGTCTCGCGATGGGGGTGGTCCGGCTCTTCGGCGAACGGATCCAGCGCCGCTTCGGCGCCATCCGGGTCCTGGTCGTCGGCTCGCTGCTCGCCGGGGCCGGCCTGCTGCTGGCGGCCGTCGTGCCGGTGGCCTGGCTCACCTACGCCGGGTACGTGCTGGCCGGCGGCGGCGTCGCGTTCGCCTTCCCGGTGGCGATCGACCTGGCCGGTGCCGTCGGCCGCCGCAGCGACGGCACCGGCGGCGAGCGGGAGATCGGGTTCGTCACGACCATCGCCTACTCGGGGTTCCTCATCGGCCCCCCCACGATCGGCGGCGTGGCGGAGCTGACGAACCTGTCGGTCGCCGTCGGATTCATCGGGGTCGTCGCGATGATCATGGCACCGGTCGCGCTCGCCTCGGCCGCCGCCCGCCGCCGCGAGGAACGCGGCCGGCGCACGGACACCTGACCCTCTCGGGACTACGCGCACACACCGACACCGGCTGACCGCCCGCGACGGGGCACTGCCGTCGGTACATTTGTCACAGCGAATCCGGTATTCGTGGCTCTGCTGGCATCCTCGCCATGTTCCTAGCGTGGACCGCATGAATGCCGTTGCGGCGCAGCTGTCCCGAGTCACCCGGCGCTTCGGCCCCCGTCGGCCCTGTCGACGATCTCGACCGCGCGATCGGGGCCGGCACTGTCGACGCCCTGCTCGACCCCAACGGTGCCGGTAAGGCCCCCGCTGCCTCAAGACCATCACTGTCTCGATCGTGCTGGTCCCGCCGGGCACAGTGACCTGGTTCGACCGGCCGGTCACCTGGTTCGACCGGCCGGTCGGCGACGCCGACGTCGAAGGAGAACACGTGCGACAACTTCTACCGGCCGCGGTCGCGGCGCTGTCCGTGGTGCTCGCGGTGACTCCCGCGTACGCCGGCAGTCAGCGGCTCGCGAGCCCGGCGGCCGACACGCCGGCCCGTGCGCTCGCCCGCACGGAGAACGGTCTGATCGAGGGCGCGAGCGGAGCCGGATACCGGGTCTTCAACGGCGTGCCGTACGCGGCGCCACCCACCGGCCCGAACCGCTGGCGCGTACCGCAGCCGGCAACGGACTGGCACGGCGTCCGGGACGCGACCACGTTGCCCGCCGAGTGCGCCCAGAACCCGATAGGCGGGGGCGGCCCGATCACCGGTGCCGAGGACTGCCTCCACGTCAACGTGACGACGCCCCCCAACCGGACCGGCAGGCACCCGGTGCTGGTCTTCCTGCACGGCGGCTCGTTCACCGCGGGTTCCGCCAACCAGTACGACCCGCGCCGCCTCGCCGCCGACGGCAACCTGGTCGTGGTCACTGTCAACTACCGGCTCGGCGTCTTCGGCTATTTCGGCCTGCCCGGCCTGCCCGGCTCCGGCACCTTCGGCCTTCAGGACCAGCAGGCCGCACTGCGCTGGGTGCAGCGCAACATCGCCGCGTTCGGCGGGGACCCGCGCCACGTGACACTCGCCGGCGAATCCAGCGGCGGCATGAGCGTGTGCGCCCAGCTGACCGCGCCGTCGGCGGTGGGACTGTTCGACAAGGCGATCATCCAGTCCGGGTCGTGTCTCACCGACTGGCCGGACGGGCTGTTCCTGCCCGGTATCAAGGCGGGTTCGCAGTTCAGCAGCCTGGCCGCTGTGCAGAACCAGGGCGCGCAGCTCCGGGATCGGTTCGGCTGCGCCACAGTGGCCTGCCTGCGCGCCGCTTCGTACACCGATCTTCTCCACCAGACCCAGGGCGCCGGCCTGGCGGCGTTCGCGACACCCGCGTACGGCACCCCGCTGCTGCCGGCACGCCCGGCCGACGCCCTGCGCAGCGGCCGGTACCAGCACATGCCGGTCCTGGAAGGCGGAAACCTCGACGAGCATCGCGCCTTCCTCGGCTTCACCGAGTTGTACCCGGTCCCCAAGCCGTACACGCCGGGCGACTACCGGGCCGCGCTGCGTACGGCATTCGGTGACCGGGCCGGCCAGGTCGAGGCCCGCTATCCGGTCGCCGCGTGGGGCACGCCCGGCCTGGCCTGGGCGGCCGTCGCCACGGACCGCATCTGGGCCTGCCCGACACTGGAACAGACCCGCCTGCTCGCCGAGCGGAACCGCGTCTACGGCTACGAATTTGCCGAACGCGACGGCCCGGTCCTGGACCCACGCTATCCCTGGGGTGCCGCGCACGGTCTCGAACTGGCCTACCTGTTCGACATGGATTTCCTGACCGACCAGACCCAGCCCGAACTGCGATCCCGATTCGTGACCGCGTGGTCGCGTTTCGCCTCCACCGGCACACCCGGCTGGCCCCGCATGCCCTATGTGCAGACCTTCGCCGATGACCGGAGCGGCAACGTTGACCTGGCCGCCGAGCACCAGTGCGGGTTCTGGTCGAGCGTTCCCCGCTGATTCCTCGTCGGGTCGGTGTCCCCCCACGTCTTTCCCCACGTCGCGCTCGCGCGACGTGGGGAAAGACCGGATCACCCGGGTGGGATCAGGTGGTGGGGCGGCACAGCGAACTCTCGTTGGCGCTACAGTCGGTCAGTTGCAGGGTGTCCACGTTCATGGTCAGGGTCGCCGGTTGCGAACCACCGGCCGGCGCCACCACGGAGATCTGCACAGTGGCCGCGTTCGACGGTGCGACCGCTTGGTGGGACCACTCAAGCCAGTTCGACGTCAGGGCGAACGAGCTGCTTGTCGACGTGGACAGCAGCGTGCCGCCGGAGTTGTACCACCGCAGGCGCAGCGCGGCGTTGCCGGAGTCGGCGCGCAGCCGGACGAAGAACTTGTAGTTGTGCCCGACCGTCACCGACGGCTTACGGCTCACCAGCACCGACTTCTCCGCCGACTGCGGCGAGCTGACGAACTGTAGCGAGCGGCGGTTGTCGAAGTAGCGGGCGGAAATCCCGGTGAACGAGCCCTGCGGCGTCACCGAGATGGCGGCCCCGGAGCCGGAGGTGGTGAACCCGGTGGGGTTCGCGGTGCCCGGTGCCTGTGCCTCGATGGTCCGCTCCTGCGCGGTCAGCAGGTCGTTGTTGGCACCGACGTCGCAGCAGACCGGCGAGGTGAGCAGCGGATGCACCGCCGTGTTTCTCGTCGTCGTCGAGGGGTAGTTGTCCACATAGAACGACGCGCTGGTCTCGCTCGGGTCGTAGTTCTGGCGGTAGCCCATGTCGTAGGCCCACCAGTCGCCCCAGCACATGGTGATGTCGGGGCAGTACTGCTCGGCCAGCCAGTTACCGTTGGAGTCCTGCCAGACGTGCTCGGACATGTAGGCGTGGCCGGCGCCGAGCAGGTGCGTCACCTCGTGCCCGACGACGCCGCTGTCCCACACCTCAACGATGGAGACGCAGCCTGCACCGCCACTGGTCGGACACCAGTATGCCGAGGCGGATGGCGCGGCGAACTCCGTCAGGAGCACGTACCAGCGGTTGCTGTCGTCGTACCCCTTGGCCGTGAGCTCGTTCGCGATCGACCAGTAGTCGGTGTTCGGTGTGTCGATCTTCTCCGGCGTCACGATCGCCTGCGCGTACTGGTTGTACGTGCTGGTGGTCGTCGATCGGCAGCTGAACTTGAAGTGCTGGTCGTAGTTGCTGGCCTGGTCGAGCAGCCAGTCGACGCGGTCCATCACGCGGGCGGCGTGCTCGACGTTCGTCGAGTACTGGTTGCCGGTGGAGTCGTTCCACGCGTAGATCACCTGCAGGGCCGCCGGACTGTTGACCGGCGGATTCTTCGGGTCGGTGGCGGTCGTGTCGCAGCCAGCCCTGGGCAGGTTGGCGTTGCTCGGTTGCGCGTAGGGCAGGGTCGGCTCGCTGCCGAGGTTGGCGGCGTGGGCCGGTTGCCCGGACGACACCACCACCAACACGCTCACGAGCAGAGTGGCCAGACCCAGACGATGACCGCGCCGAATTCGGCGCGCGTTGCCAAGCATGCACATTCTCCCTTGCGTAGGTCTTGCCGTGGCGCGTCGCGGAATATCGACGCGCAGTAGCAGCAGACCCGATCAACCATATTGATCGCCATGTGTTCAAGCCGACACTATTTGTTGGGACGGGCGGCGGCATTCCGTGGTGAAATGCCTGTCGGTGTGCCGCCCGCCCCGCGCGACGTCCTTGCCGGCGCACCCTTCACCGCCGGATGAGCCGCGAGGTGCGGTATCGGCGTCTTTGACGCTCCGGGAGTCGATGGGGTACCCCCTCGGCCCCTCAGTTCGTGGTGCCGGATCAGGTCGGAACCAAGGAGCGTTTCCCGGACGGCGAGGTTGAGCGCCGCGCGGAGAGTGGTCCGCAGCCAGCCGCAGACACGACGGTGTCTGTGGCTGGCTGCGGCCGTTTGTGGCTTGTGACCAGCACCGATGAGGTTTCGGCACCCTCGTCGGTGCGGCGCTGTGGCGGTCGTCTGACCCAAAGTCATCCGGGTTTCGAACGGATTCAAACAAGAGCAAACGCCATGGACTCTTCCCAAATCATCGATGATGAGTGAACGTAATGGGGCGGCGGTTGGCGCAGATGCGTTTGACGGGCAGGGTCAAGGTGTCGTTTGGTTCGATGCGGCAATCGCGATCAGTGCACAGTCATTCACCGGGAGAGGTGCATATCAGCGCATCAGCAGCCACGTTCTGTCGAAAGAGTGATGATGGTGGTGGGCTACCAGATTCGGACTGCCCGACGACGTCAGCTGACTTCGCCGGATACTTCGCCGGGTCGAGCTTGGACGCCGTGCGGGACCGCATTCGCGCCTTGTCCGACTCGGACCTTCGGCATCAGTGCGGGTACGTCGCCGCGGCGTTCGGCGGTCTGGAACGCGCCTGCAAGCGCGGCGGTATCGGCGTCGAGAGCAAACGCGACATCCCGGGCAGCGAGATCGGTGTGCCGCTGATGCTTGACGCGACTGGCCGGATCGTCGAGTGGCCGCCCATGACCGCCCCGCGGGGCGCCACCAGTCTGATGAGCTCGGCATCGGCCTGACGGAGTCCTTCGCGATGACGCCGGCAGCCAGCGTCAGCGGGCTGATCTTCGCCAACCCGGCCGCGAAATACTTCACGGTAGGCCGTGTCGGCAAGGACCAGATCGAGGACTACGCCGCCCGCCGCGCCACCAGCGTCGCCGACGCCGAGCGGTGGCTGCGACCCAACCTCGCCTATGAACCGTCCTGACGGGTGCACCGGCCAGGCGGGAGGCAGTGCCGTGGTGCGGCGGTGACGACGAAGCGCCACCGCCGCCGGGAGTTCCTGCCGTAACGGCCAGTGTCCACGTTTCGTAGCGGCGGTCGAGCCGAGGCAGAGTCCGGGAGGCGAGCCGGCAAGGAGCGGTTTCGTCCGGATACCGTGTCGTATCCGGACGAAACCGCAACGCCGCCGGGCGTCGTCCGGGCCCGCCCCAGGCCGGCCAGTTCTTACGAAACAGGCCTTAGTCCCGGTCCCCGCCGGTGCTGCCGGTCATCGCCGCGACCAGGTCGTCGGTGGTGACCTCGTCCGCACGAAGCCGGGCCGCCCGACGGCCGAGCCGCAGCACCTCGACCCGGTCGGCGATCTCCAGCACCTGCGGCATGTTGTGACTCACCAGCACCACCGACATGCCGGCGTCGCGGGCGCGCCGGACGACGTCGAGCACCCGCCCGGTCTGCACGACGCCGAGCGCCGCGGTGGGCTCGTCGAGGATGACCACGTTCGTCGCCCAGATGATGGCGCGGGCCACCGCGACGCACTGGCGCTGCCCACCGGACAGCATCGCGATCGGGGTGGTGACCCGGGGGATCCGCACCCCCAACTGGTCGAGGGCCGCGGCGGCGCCCTGCCGCATGGCGCGCTTGTCGAGCAACCCCAGCCGGCCGAGTGGCCCGGAGCGCAGGATCTCCCGACCGAGGTAGAGGTTGGCGGCCACGCTGAGGTCGTCGGCGACGGCGAGATCCTGGTAGACGGTCTCCACGCCCGCGCGCCGGGCGTCGACAGGCGTGGAGAACTGGACCGTCCGACCACCCACCCGGATCTCGCCCTCGTCGGGCGGGTGGACACCGGACAGCGTCTTGATCAGGGTGCTCTTGCCGGCGCCGTTGTCGCCGATCAGCGCCACGACCTCACCCCGATGGACAGTGAAGTCGGCACCGCGCAACGCCTCGACGTGCCCGAACCGCTTGACGATGCCCCGGGCTTCGAGGACCGGTGCTTCGTCGGCGGTCGGCTGCTTGTCGCTGTCGGCGGTGGCCGTCGGGGTCGCGCCCATCACTGCACCGGAGGGTTGGCGCAACTCGGCTCGAGCACCGCCTTGATCTCCGCGGAGTCGATGTTCTCCTTCGTGACGAACGTGACGCCGGTGTCCGCCGAGGCCAGGGGCGCCTTGTCCCGCAGGTGCTTGACCATCTTGTCGACGCCGAAGTAGCCCATCTTGAACGGGTTCTGCACGACCAGCGCGGAGATCTGGCCGCTGCGTACCCCGGCGATCTCGTCCGGGGCGGCGTCCCAGCCGATGATGACCACCTTGCCGGACTTGCCGGCCGCCTGGATGGCCTGCGCGGCGCCGAGCACGCTCGGCTCGTTGGCGGCGAAGACGCCGGCCAGGTTGGGGTTGGCCGTGAGGATGTTCTCGGTGACGCGTCGTGCCTCGTTGACGTCACTGCGGCTGGGCTGCTGGCCGACCAGCTTCAGGTTCGGATACTGGGCGAGGCCGGCCTTGAAGCCGTCCACCCGCTCGGTGTTGGTCTGCGAGCCGGGCTGGAACTCGACGAGCGCCACCTGGTGGTTGCCGGGGCCGAGTTCGGTGGCGAGCAACTTCGCCGCCTCGGTGGCCGACGCGCGGTTGTCGGTGGCGAACAGCGGCACGTTCGACGGCTGCGGGCTGGTGCCAGAGTCGATCATCGCGACCGGGATGTTCGCGGCGAGCGCCTTGTCGGTGGCGGGCGCCAGCGCACTGGAGTCGGTGGCCGCGTAGACGATGCCGTCGACCTTCTTGGTGACGAAGTTCTGGATCAGGTTGACCTGGCCCTCGACATCGGTCTCGGCGGTCACCCCGTCCCACTGGACGGTGACGTCTCCCGCGCGCTGCGCGGCGCACTCCGCGCCCGCCTTCACCGTGTTCCAGTAGTCGGCACCGACGGCCTTCGGCACGACGGCGAGCTTCAACGGACCGCTCGCCGCCTTCGTCGCGTCGTCGCCGCCGTCGCGGACCTCGACCCCGCCGCAGGCACTGAGCAGAGCGGTCGCCGCGGCCGCGGCCAGAACGGCCTGTACGCGTAGAACGGGCCGTCGCGCCCGCCGGCTGGTGGTGGTGTGCGCCATGATGTGTGTCCTTCCTCGTTCGGACTCTCGGAACGGCATGTCAACCCCGTGATTCCAGCCGCCGGCGGCGGTACTGGTCGAAGTAGACGGCGGCCCAGATGATCAGGCCGACGATCACCTGCTGGTAGTGGATGCTGATGTCGAGCAGGACAGCACCGTTACGCACCAGGGCGATGAGGAACGCGCCGATGATGGTCCCGACGATCCGGCCCTGACCACCGAACAGGCTGGCGCCGCCGATGACCGCGGCGGCGATGACATCGAGCTCCAACGAGATCCCGTAGTTCGGCTGGCCGGAGTTGACCCGGGACGCGGCGATCATGCCGCCCAACCCGACCAGCACACCGGCCAGCACGTACACCCCGGTCAGGTGACGCCCCACCCGGATGCCGGAGCGGCGGGCCGCCTCCAGGTTGGAGCCCATCGCGTAGGTGTACTGACCGAATCGGGTCTGGGAGAGCAGGAAGGCGACCCCGACCGCGACGAGGACGGTGATCAACACGGCGAACGGGATGCCGAGGATCTCCCCGTTGCCGAGCAGCTGGAAGGAGCGGGGCAGGCCGTAGACGCCGACCGCGCCGGTGATGATGAAGACCAGGCCCCGACCCACCGACATCGTGCCCAGCGTCGCGATGAACGGCGGGATCCGGGCCACGGTGACCAGCAGCCCGTTCAGCAGACCGGCCAACGCGCCGACGCCGATCGCGACAGCCGTCGCCGCCCACACCGAGAAGCCGAGGTCGCGGACGACCATCGCTCCCACGACGCCGGCGAGCGCGGCGACCGATCCCACGGACAGGTCGATGCCCTTCGTGATGATGACCATCGTCTGCGCCGTGGCGATGATGGCGATCACCGCGGTCTGCGCCCCGATGTTGAAGAGGTTGTCAGCCGTCAAAAAGTAGGGACTGGCGAAGCTCAACGCGACGAACAGGACGACGAGCGCCGTCGCCGCGGTCAACTCGGAAACGGCGTGGGAGATCCGTTCGCGGAACCAGTCGCTGAGTTCGCCGCGCTGCGTGCCGGCGGTTGCCTCGACGGTGCTCATCGTCGGATCTGACCTCCCAAGCGTGGCCCCGGCGCGGCGACGGGGGAACCCCCAGCGCGACAGGAACCTCTCCGCCACCCAGCCTGCCCGGCGGGGAGCGCGGCCGCTCGCCCGCGCCACCCGTCGGGATAGGTCAGATGTTTCCCTCGATCAGCCGTTACCTTGCCAGCATTGACGCATGTTGCCAAGGTCTTACGGGCATGTTGTCGCCGTTAGCTGATCCGGTGAAGGCATAGGTCTGACCAAACTCGCACTCCCGCAGCCCATCGACAGGGGCCGAGTCGGGACCCGTCCGGCCGCGAGGCGTCAGGGCGTCTCCAGCCGGTACGCCCGGCGGGCGGTCCGTCGCCAGATCGCCGCCCGTTCGTCGTCGCCCAGCGGGTCGAGCAGCACGGTGAGTGCCTCGACCCAGCGGGCGTACGAGGAGGCGAGCAGACTCACTGGCCAGTCCGAGCCGAACATCAGCCGGTCCGGGCCGAACGCGTCGAGCGCGTGCTCGACGGCGGGCCGAAGGTCCGCCGTCGTCCAGGAGGGGCCGTCCACCTCGGTCACCAGACCGGAGAGCTTCGCCGTCGTGTTGGGCTCGGCGGCGAGCGCCCGCAGGTCGCGGGGCCAGTCGCCGAGGCCGGCTCGCCCGAGCGAGGGCTTGCCGAGGTGGTCCAGGACGAACCGCATCTGGGGCAGGTCACGCACGAGCCGGGTGGCCGCGGGCAGTTGGTGGTCGCGCACCAGCAGGTCGAACGCCAGGCCGGCGGCGCCCACCGCGGCGATGCCGCGCCGGATGTCCGGGCGGTCGAGGTACGCCGGGTCGGGCTCGGACTGGACGAGGTCACGAATGCCCACCAGGCGCTCTCCGCCGCGCGCCGCCCGGAGCCGGGCGAGACGGTCGCCCACGTTGTCGGCGGTCAGGTCGACCCAGCCGACGACCCCGGCGATGAGGGGGTCGTCGGCCGCTATGCCCAGCAGCTCGGGCGTCTCCGTCCGGACGGGGACGGACTGCACCACGACGGTCTGGGTGACTCCGGCGGCTCGGGCCACCGGGGCGAGATCGAGTGGCGTGAAGTCGTTGTCGATCGCGGCCATGGTGTGCGGATCGATCCACGGCTGCGGGTGCCGGGCCCGGACCCAGAGATGATGGTGCGCGTCGACGATGCCCTGTCCTGGCCCGGCCTCGTTGGTCGTCATCGGACATGTCCTGACATGCTCGCGTACACTCCACACCCCGCCCAGTCATTGGTCAGATGTCCGAGTCGGCTCGGTGTTACGGAACCGATTCGGAGTTTGACCATGTTAGCCGCAACAGGCCGCTCGCGGGGCTGCGGAGTGCGTGTCTTGACGCAACCAACCATCATATCTTTAGCATCCAGGCTTGTCGATACCCCGCGCCGTGGGAGCTGACGCCTGCGGGCCCGTGGCCGGGTTGACCGCCTGCGGCGGCACCGATACCGTCGACCCACTATCTGCGGCGACGCGAGGGAAGCCGGTGTGAATCCGGCGCGGTCGCGCCACTGTGAGCGGTCCCGACGTCATCGGGGCCGCGAGCCAGGACGCTCGGTCGTCCGCAGCCTTGCGATGGGGACGCGTCATCCCCGGGGAGGTTCGTGTCATATGTCTACTTCCACGTCAAGCCAGCCGTTGGTGCATCCCGCTGGCAACACTCGTCTGCTGTGGACGGTCCTGGCGACCGTCGTGGCGCTCAGCCTGCTGGCCTACCTCGTCGCGTTCGATCAGGGAGCCGTCTCGCGCAGCGGGATGTACCTGCACGAGCTGATGCACGACGGCCGGCACCTGCTGGGTGTCCCGTGCCACTGAAGTCCGCCAGCGCTCCCCCGTTCCGCACCGTTCTCGTCCGCGGGCTGCTCGCCGGCCTGATCGCCGGCCTGCTCGCCGGGGCATTCGCCTACGTCGCCGGCGAACCGCGCGTCGAGGCGGCCATCGCCATCGAGGAGGCGGCGACGCACGCCGAGCCCGCGACCGGCGGGCACGACCACGAGGACGCCCTGGTCAGCCGGACCGGCCAGCGCGGGGGCCTGTTCCTGGCCACCGGCCTGTTCGGCGCCGCGATGGGTGGCCTGCTGGCCACCGCGTACGTGCTGCTGTCCCGTCGGCGGCGCAGCTACGACGACGGCCGGTCGGGCCTGCTGCTGGCCGGCGCGGCGCTGCTCGGCGCGGTGATCGTGCCGTTCGTGAAGTATCCGGCGAACCCGCCGGCCGTCGGCGACCCGGCCACCATCAACCAGCGCACCGTCACCTACCTGCTGATGGTGGTGCTTGGCCTGGTGGCCGTGTGGGCCGGCACCCTCGGTTACCGGGCGGTCGGCGAGCAGGCGCCCGCGTGGCAGCGCGCCGCCGCGGCCGCCGCCGGGTTCCTGCTGGTCAGCGTGGTTTCCTATGTGGTGATGCCCTCCTTCCAGGAGGTCCCGGCCGACTTCCCGGCGACCCTGCTGTGGGACTTCCGGTTGGCCTCGCTCGGCACCCAGGTGGTGCTCTGGGCCGGGATCGGCCTGCTGTTCGCCGCGCTGATGCACCACGACCTGCGCCGCCGGGCCGCCACCGCACTGCCGAGCACGTGACCGGCACCAGCCTCCGGCTGGTCGCCCACGGTCACACCGCCGCCCTGCGCCGGGCCCGCTTCGGCGGGGCCGACGAGGGCCTGGACGAGGGCGGTTTGCGTGCCGCCCTCGCCCGGGCCGGCTCCGACCGGCGCGGGCACTCCAGCGCCGACGACACGTGCCTGTCCAGCCCGGCGGCGGCGGCCACACAGACCGCGTCGGCCCTCGGCCTGCGGCCTACCGTCGAGACGGCGTTGGCAAACTGCGACTACGGCGACTGGACCGGGCGGGCATTCGAGGAGATCGCCCACGACCATCCGCAGGCACTGCACGAGTGGCTGTCCACACCGGATGCCGCACCCCACGGGGGTGAGTCCGTCGCGGCACTGCGGGACCGGATCGGGCGCTGGCTGGACGGGCAGCGCACAGGTGGGGGGCGGATCATCGCGGTCACCCACCCGCTGGTGATCCGGGTCGCGATCGTCCACGCCCTCGACCTGCCGCTCGCGACGTACCGACAGCTGGACGTCGAGCCGTTGGCCATCGTCCGGCTCACCAGCCAGGGCGCCCGCTGGCAGCTACGACTGGGCGCGGCACGAGCCCACACCCCGGCATGATCCACTCGCGTTCGCGGAAGTCGGGGCATTCCCGCCTCCTCGATGCCCCGACTTCCGCAATACCGAGTCGATCGCGGCACGCCGGACCCCGGCGCGGGCGCACCGATAATTCCGGCTGTTTTCCGGATCGAGCCCAGGCGTCGATGCGTCGACTGACGTGAACGACCCATCGCAGCGCCCGGCCGTCCAGGCTCCCGGAGCACCAGGTCCAGTCCTGGACGGGCGCGTTGCGGTGTTCCGGAGGCCTTCCGGAACTTGTTGACGCATCGGAAATCTCGCTGCAATACTCCGATCCATCGAGGTCAATGCGATTGACTGCGGTTTGGCCTCCCCACTCACCCACCTGTCCGGACCGTGCTGCCCGCGTTCCAGAGCCCGTCCGGCCCGCGAGAAGGGGCATCAGATGAGCAAGGTCTCCCCCGGCACGGCCCTGCGATCGAGGCGGTTGCGCGCGGCGCTGGCCGCCCTCACCACCGCCGCCGCGATGTGCGGCGTCGTCCTCGCCGCCAGCTCGGCCCCGTCGAGCGCCGCCGTCTGCAACGGCTACGTCGGCCTCACCTTCGACGACGGCCCCACCGGCAGCACCAGCGCGCTGCTCAACGTGCTGCGCACCAACGGCGTACGGGCCACGATGTTCAACGTCGGGCAGAACGTCCAGAACAACCGGGCTGCGGCACAGGCGCAGGTGTCGGCCGGCATGTGGGTCGCCAATCACAGCTGGAACCACGCCCACATGACCTCCATGAACCAGTCGCAGATGCAGTCCGACCTGTCCCAGACCAACTCGGCGATCCAGTCGGCCACCGGCGTGCGACCGCAGTTGTTCCGGCCCCCGTACGGGGAGACCAACTCCACTCTTCAGTCCGTCGCGTCGTCGCTCGGACTGCGCCAGGTGATCTGGGACGTGGACTCACAGGACTGGAACGGCGCGAGCGTCAGCCAGATCGTGTCCAACGCGAGTCGCCTCCAGGCCGGTCAGGTCATCCTCATGCACGACGGGATCCAGAACACCCGCGACGCCATTCCCCAGATCATGGCCAACCTCACGAGCCGTAATCTGTGCCCCGGCATGATCTCGGCGTCCACCGGCCGCGCTGTCGCCCCGGACGGCACGACCCCGCCGCCCAGCACGGGCACCCCGCCGCCGGGCACGGGAACTCCTCCGCCGGGCAACGGCAGTTGCACCGCGACGGCGACGACCACGAACGTCTGGGGTGACAGGTACAACACGTCGGTGACGGTGAGCGGCGCCAGCACGTGGACAGTGGTCGTGGCACTCACCGCGCCGCAGCGGGTCTCCACCGTCTGGAACGGCTCCGCCACGTGGGACAGCAGCGGCACCGTCATGACCGTGCGGTCCAACGGCAGCGGCAACACCTTCGGCTTCACCACGATGACCAACGGCAACAGCGGCGCCCGTCCGCAGATCCGCTCCTGCGCCACGGGCTGACCGCCCCCGGGCCGGTTCGGTGTCGGCGGGTGCCCGGCGTACTTTGGGCGCCCGCCGATTGTGTCGGTGGCGGCGGTTAGCGTGTGGGTACTGTCGCCGCGCCGGCCCGCCCAGGCCGGTCGCTGACCCCCTCGGAGGCCCCCATGTCCCAGGAGACGACCTACCTCGAACTGTCCGAAGTGGACGGAGCGCACAAGTTCTACGAGGTCATCGTCGACAACGCCACACTGACCGTGCGCTACGGCCGGATCGGCGACCAGGGGCAGGTCAAGGCCAGCGCCTACCCGGACAACGCCCGGGCCCGCGCGGCCGCGGCGAAGAAGATCGGGGAGAAGGTCCGAAAGGGTTACTCACCGGCGGTTCCGGGGGTCCGCCAGAAGCGCACCGTCTCCCGGCGGCAGATTGTCAGCACCCGCTCCACCGCCCGCACCGCCCCGGTGCTCTGGCGCTACGACTCCGGCGCCCCCGCCTTCGGCATCTTCGTCGACGGGCAGCACTGCATGGTCGGCAACGAGCACGGCGTGATCACCACGCTCGACCACGACGCCCGGGTGCGCGGTCAGGTCCGCCTTCCGGACGGGGTGAAGTGCATCGTCGCCGACGACGCCTGGGTCTACGCGGGCTGCGACGACGGCAACGTCTACGACCTCTCCGGCAAGGTGCCCCGCGTGGCGTACGTGATCGCCCCGGAAATTGACATCTACTGGCTGGACATCCACGACGGCGTCCTGGGTGTGTCGGATTCCAACGGCGGGATCACCGCCGTCGACCACGAGGACGAGTTCCTGTGGCGTCGACCCGGGCGCGGGAGCTCGGCCTGGATGGTGCGGTGCGACGACGACGCCGTCTACCAGGGTCATTCCGAGGGTGTGACCGGCTACGAGTGGCGCACCGGTCGCGAGTTGTGGCACACCAGCACCGGCTCGGTGCTCTTCGGCTGGCAGGAGCACGGCAGCGTGTTCGCCGGGACCAGCACCCGCGAGGTGGTGCGGTTGTCCAAGGCCGGTCGATTCGAACGCAGCTACCGGTGCGATGCCCCGGTGTTCTCCTGCGCCACAGCCGAGGGCGGCCGCTACGTCTTCGCCGGTGACAGCCAGTCCTCGATCTACTGCTTCGACGCGGCGGGCACCCGCCTGTGGAAGCTCGGCACCGGCTGCGGCTCGGCGTACTCGATGCAGTACCACGACGACCGGCTCTACGTCGTCACCACCGGCGGCCACCTGGCCTGCATCGACGCGAGTGAGCCGGCGATCCGGGCGGCCCAGGACGGCGACGTCCCCGAGGTCCGCGACGTCAAGGCCCCCCGCCAGGCGCCGCTGCCGATCGAGCCGACGATCGTCGAGGTGACGAGCGACTCGGGTGCGGGCGTGGTGGTGCAGTGCCTCGACGACCGGGGGCGGCTGCGGGTCCAGGTGGTGTCCGACGGCTACCGCCGCGACTGGAGCGTGCAGTTTCCCAAGGGGATCCGCGAGCCGGGCGCCCGCTATCTGGTGACCGAGGTCCGCGAGTCCAGCCGGGGTGGGTTCTACCGGGCGTTCGGCGACATCCGCCGCCTGCGCTGAGCCGACGAACGCCACGTCCGCGTCCGCGGGCGGCGGGCGGCATTGGCGGGCGGTGGGCAGCGGGCGCCTGTCGGCTCGTCGGTGTCATAGGGTGCCGGCATGGCCCACCCCGTCCGAGCCGACGGTGCGGCCGACCGGGCCTGGTGGGCCGCCCCGCCCACGCGGCGGGTCAGTCACCTGCCGGCCGTCGACCCGGAGGTGCTGCGGGTGGCACTCGACCCGTTGCCGCCAGCGGCGCCGGTGGTCGTGCACTACCGGCCCACGGCTGTGGGTTCGCTGGGCGACCTCGTGGCCGACGTGCTCGACCAGCTGGACACGGCGGCGTGCGCGATGTTCCCGGGTTGGCTGCCCGACGCGGCCCGCCTCGAGACCGAGGGCAACCTCGGGGCGGCGGCGGTGCGCGCCCTCGCGGCCCGTGCCGCCGCCCGCTCCCCGCACTTCGGTCCGTTTCTCGCGGACCTCGCCGAGCGTGCGCTGCACGGTCCGCGTCAGGCCGCCGGCCGGTCCCGCTTCGCCCCGGGGTACGCGCCGCCGGGCTCGCCCGGGTGATCGCCGAGGCGTACGGCCGGGAGGGTTGTGTCATCGTCCTCGCCCTGCCCGACCTGGGCGAGGACGCCGAGCGGACGCTCGTGGCCGCCGCCGAGTGGCTCGTGCGGCACGGCGGCTGCACTGTGTGGTTGGCCGGCGGGCCCCTGCGCCACGCCGACCGGGTGCGGTCGGTGCCGATGCGGGTGCCGGCGCGGTTCACCGACCTGGCCGGCACGGGCGACCCGCCTGCGGCCACAACCACAGACACAACCACGACCACAGACACGACCACGACCACGGCCACGGCCGCAGACACGACCACGGCCGCAGACACGACCACGGCCGCAGACACGGCCACGGCCGCCGAGCAGGCCTCGACGGTGCTGGCCTGGCCGCCGATCGCTGGCATCCCGCGTCGCGACAGCGCGGCCGAGCAGGCACTGGAACGCGCGCTCGCGCCACACGACTGGGCGCGGGGCCGGCGGTGGAACCACACCTACGAGTGGCACGTGCTGGGTGCGTCGTACCGGCTGGATCTCTTTTGGCCCGCCGAGGGTCTTGCGGTCGAGGTGGACGGCCCGGAGCATCGTGGGCGAATCGCTTTCGCCAACGATCGGCGGAGGGACGTGCAGTTGCAACTCCTCGGGCTGGACGTGCTCCGCTTCACCAACGAGCAGGTGCTCACCGACGCGCCGGCGGTGGTCGACGGGATCCGTCGGCTGCTCGCCCGCCGACGCGCGGGCGGCACGCACCCCCACGGAGATGAGAGATCATGACCAGCCCGGCGGACGTCCCGCACCTGACGCCGAACCAGATCAACGCCCTCGTGGTGTTGATGGTGGAGGCGCGCCGACTCACCAACACCGAGCTGAACGAGCTTGCCGGTTTCACGCTTACCGGGAAGGACAACAAGAAGCTCGTCGACCTGGGCCTGGTCGAGACCGATCGGAAGACCCGCCCGTTCGCCCACGAGCTGACCGACGAGGGCTGGCGGGTGGTCCGTCACCTGCACCTCGGCACGCCGCCGAAGCAGGGCGGCTCCACGACCCGTTCGCTGTTCGTCGTGCTGTCCAACCTGCACCGTTCGCTGGACCGGCTCCGGGTCAGCCACGGCGACTTCTTCAAGCAGACCGACGCCACCGCCCCGGCGGCCGGTGGGCCTCGGCCGGAGGCACCGGCCACGGCCACCGCGGCCGTGACCGCGACGGACAGGACCGCGACGGACGTGGAGGCGTTGGTGCGGACGGCGTACCGGGAGCTGGCGACCGCGCCGGGCGCGTGGGTCGGCCTCGCCGACGTGCGGGACCGGCTCGCGGACACCGACCGGGCGTCGCTGGACGCCGTGCTGCGGACGATGGTCGGCCGGGAGGACGTCCGCATCATCCCGGTGGCGAACACCAAGTCGCTGACCGCACGGGACCGCGCCGCCGCCGTCCGCATCGGGAACGAGGACAACCACGCCCTGGCGATCGGCCCGGCGTGATCTCCGACGACCAGCGGGGCGCGCTGGAGGCGGTGAGTCTCAACCCGGCGGTCACCCCGGACGACGTCTGGCGACCCAGCCCGCACAACGTGCCGGAGCTGCACGAGAAGGTGGTCGCGGAGATCCTGCGCGGGGTGGCGCGGGCCCGCACCGACGACACGAGCATGCCGCTCGGCGTGGCGATGCAGGGCCGCGCGGGCGCCGGCAAGACGCACCTGCTCGGGGCGGTCCGTGAACGGATCCAGCGTGAGGGCGGCTACTTCTTCCTCGTCGACATGGTCAGTGGCAAGACGTTCTGGGAGAGCGTCGCCCTGGCCCTGGTGGAGGGGATGGGCCGCACCCACGTCGGCTGGGGCACCCAGCTGAAAACGTTCCTGCGCCGCCTCACCCCCCAGCTCGGCCTGCCGGTGGAGGTACGCGACGCCGTCGCCGGCGCCACACCGGTGACCCGGGCGCAGCTCGACGCCTTCGTCCGGGCGCTGCGCGAACGCCATCGGGAGGTCGGGCGGGACACCCAGGACACCGCTCGGGCGCTCGTCCTGCACGGTGCCGTCGACTTCGAGGCACAGGACGTGGGGTACGCCCACCTGATCTCCGAACCGGGCGACCCGGCCGCGCGGGCGGCGTGGGGGTTGAGCGCCGCCACCCGCACCCCGCAGCAGATCGTGCAGGACATCTCCCGACTGATGGCGCTGGCCCTGGACCCCACTGTCATCGCCGTGGACCAGCTCGACACGCTGTTCGCCCAGACCAGCACCTCGATGCTGCACCAGCACGAGGGGCTGGAGGACGGCCAGGCCAAGGTGCTCGGCCCGATCGCCGACGGCCTGCTCAAACTGCGCGACATCACCCGCCGCACGCTCGTCGTCGTCTCCTGCCTGCCGGACACGTGGGTGCTGCTGACACGTACGGCGCCCACCCCGGTCGGTGACCGGTTCCGTACGGCGACGCTGCCGGACCGCATCCCCACCCCGCAGATCGGGCAGGCGATCGTGGCGAAGCGCCTCGCCGCCGCGTTCGCGGGTCCGCGTTTCGTCCCACCCCACCCCACCTGGCCGATCGCCCCGGCCGCCTTCGCCGACGCGCCCACCCTGACGCCCCGCGCCCTGCTGCGTCGGGT
Organism: Micromonospora sp. NPDC049230; assembly: GCF_040647875.1. Classification (NCBI taxonomy): domain Bacteria; kingdom Bacillati; phylum Actinomycetota; class Actinomycetes; order Micromonosporales; family Micromonosporaceae; genus Micromonospora; species Micromonospora sp. NPDC049230. Next base: position 42,488 of record NZ_JBEZCZ010000004.1, on the reverse strand, counting down.
GGACCGCCATGTCGCCTGGTGTCGCGACCGCGACGAGGTGGTCGAACTCGACAGGCTCATCGACGGCTCCGACTCGACGCCGACGACGCCCATCGTGCGCGCCGCGCCGGGCGACCCCACGACGGACGAGCGCCGTCTGCGCGAGCTGGACGCACGGTTCGCCGAGCTGGTCGAGGCCGCGGACGTGTCGGCCGCCGTCGACCCGGCGCGCGAGGACGAGCACATGCCAGCACTGCTCGCCGCCGGCCTGGCCGCCTGGATCGCCGAGCAGGCGCCGACCGGCGCCACCTACAAGTACGATCCGCCGCCGGGGCGCAAGCCCGCGCTGCACGGGCGGCTGATCGAGGTGCTCGACGAGGCCACCGAGAACGAGGCGCACTGGTGCTTCCGGGCCATCGCGCACCCCAACGCCATAGCCGTGACCGCCCGGGTCAAGGCCGCGTGCACACTCGCCGGACTGGACCGGGACCTGCCCCAACGGCGGCTGATCCTGCTGCGCAACGGCCCGTGGCCGACCGGGAGGCGTACCACAGAGGTGTTGGCCGGTTTCGACGCGGCCGGCGGCCTTCGGCGCGCGGTGCCGGAGGCGGACCTGCGGGTCTTCGCGGCGCTGCGGGTGATGGCGACCGAGCCGTCCACTGCCTTGCAGGAGTGGCTGGTGGCCCGTCGTCCGGCCAGCGGCACCGAGCTGTTCCGGGCGGTCCTGCCCGGCCCGGAACGGCCCCGCGACGGCGGGCCGCCGGCGCCTCCCGACGACGGGGTGCCACCGCCGGGCGACGCCGGCACTCCACCGCACGACGCCGGCACGACGTCGGACGAGGTCGGCACAGCGTCCAGCGGCACCGGGACGACGTCGGACAATGCCGGAACTCCGCCGCAGGATGCCCGGACGTCGTCGGACGGGGTCGGCACAGCGTCGAGCGACGCCGAGGCTCCGGCGGGTGGTGCCGAGGCGGGTTCGACAGGTGGGCCGGCCCCCGACGGCGCCGGTGGCCTGTCGACCGGCCACGCCGCAGTGGCCGTGCCCGCTGACGAGGTCGACTCCGTGGCCGGCGCGGGCGGCCGGGCCATCGGGTTGGGGCGGACGGTCGACGGCGGCCACCCGTTCACTGTGCCCCTGGAGTCGTTGCGCCGGCACACTGTTGTGTTCGCCGGATCCGGTTCGGGCAAGACGGTGCTGATCCGTCGACTGGTCGAGGAGTGCGCCCGCGAGGGGGTCTCCGCGATCGTGCTCGACCCCAACAACGACCTCGCCCGGCTCGGTGACCCGTGGCCCGCACCGCCGAGCGGCTGGGGCCCCGGCGACGCCGAACGAGCCGCCGACTACCTCGCGCACACCGAGGTGGTGGTGTGGACGCCCCGGGTCACCGCCGGCCGGCCGCTGAGCTTCCAACCACTGCCCGACTTCACCTCGCTGCGGGACTGGCCCGACGAGTTCGACCAGGCGGTCCGCTCGGCCGTGGAGGCGCTCGCGCCACGGGCCGGCGTCGACCGGTCGAGCAGGCTCGCCCAGCAGGGCAAGGCCGTCCTCACCGAGGCCCTCCAGGCGTACGCGCGAAGCGGGATGGTGGGCCTGCCCGGCTTCACGGAGTTCCTCGCCGACCTGCCCGAGGGCGTCAGCCGGCTGGCCCGTGCCGGCAAGCTCGCCGAGGAGTTGGCGGAGGCGCTCAAGGCGGCGATGGTCACCGACCCGCTCTTCGGTGGGGTCGGTGCGCCGGCCGACCCGGGGCTGCTGCTGACGCCCTCGCCGGGTCGGCGAGCCCGGGTGTCGGTGATCAGCTTCGTCGGCCTCACCTCCGAGCACCAGCGGCAGAGCTTCGTCAACCAGTTGCAGATGGCGCTCTTCGCGTGGATCAAACGGCACCCCGCCGGTGACCGACCGCTGGGCGGGCTGTTCGTGATGGACGAGGCGCAGACGCTCGCGCCGTCGACCGGCACCACGGCGTGCACCGCCAGCTCGATCGCGCTCGCCTCGCAGGCCCGCAAGTACGGGCTCGGGTTGGTCTTCGCCACCCAGGCGCCCAAGGGTCTGCACAACCAGATCTCCGGCAACGCGACGACGCAGTTCTTCGGGCTGCTCAACGCGCCCGCGCAGATCGACGCGGCCCGGCAGCTCGCCGAGGCCAAGGGCGGGCGACTCGCCGACATCGGCCTGCTCAACAGCGGTGAGTTCTACGCGGCGGGCGAGGGATTCTCGTTCGTCAAGGTCCGTACCCCGTTGTGCCTCACCCACCACCCGAAGGCCCCGTTGACCCCCGAGGAGGTCGTCGCCCGCGCTCGTCCGGCTGGGTAGCCTGAGGGCCATGATCTTCATTACCGCCAAGTTCCGGGTCCGGCCCGAGCACGCCGACCGGTGGCCGGAGATCGCCGCCGAGTTCACCGCGGCGACCCGGGCCGAGCCGGGCTGCCTGTGGTTCGACTGGTCCCGCAGCCTGGACGATCCGACCGAGTACGTGCTTGTCGAGGCGTTCCGCGACGACCAGGCCGGCGCGGCCCACGTGCGGTCCGCCCACTTCCGCACGGCACAGCAGACCCTGCCGCCGCACCTGGCCGAGACGCCGCGCATCGTCAACGCGACGGTGCCGCAGGAGAACTGGTCGCTCCTGGGCGAGATGGCCGTGCCCGAGAGCACCTGACCGCCGCTCGCGGCGCGGTCCCGGGCCGCTGGCCGCCGCCGCTGGCGGGGCGCGGCCCGCCGGGTCAGCGCAGCCGGCGGGCGGTGAACCGGGTCGGCGGGTCGGCGATCACGTCCTGTGCGGCGATCAGCTGGATCTCCCGGGTGCCCGCCGCGAGGGTCGCCTCGAGGATGGCGAAGACGGAGCCGATGGTGCGTTCCAGTGCGGTCGCGGGTGCGCCGGTGGTGCGCAGGTGTGCGAGGTACAACGCCGCGGTGACGTCGCCACCGCCGTTCGGGTTGATCGGCAGCAGCGGGGTGGTCACCGCCCAGGCGCCCTCGTGCGAGACGGCCACCACCTCCAGCGAGCCCGGTGGCAGGTCGCCGTGCAACACGCTTGTCACAAGGACGTGCCGGGGCCCTGTCGCGCGCACGACGTCGACCGCGTCGAGCACGTCGGCCAGCGAGGTCGTCGTCCGGCCGGCGAGGAAGTCCAACTCGAACTGGTTCGGGGTGATGATGTCCGCGCGCGGCACGACGGTGTCCCGCAGGTACTCCGGGATGCCCGGCCGGACGAACATCCCCCGCCCGACGTCACCCATGACCGGGTCGCAGCAGTACACCGCGGCCGGATTGGCGGCCTTGACCTTCTCCACCGCGTCCAGGATCACCGCGCCCACGGCCGGGTCGCCCTGGTAGCCGGAGAGCACCGCGTCGGCGCTGCCGAGGACCCCACGGTCCGCGATGCCCGCGATCACCTCGGCCACGTCTGCGGCCGGCAGCGTCGGCCCACGCCACGCGCCGTACCCGGTGTGGTTGGAGAAGTGCACGGTCAGCACGGGCCAGACCTCGTGCCCGAGGCGTTGCAGAGGAAAAGCCGCCGCCGAGTTGCCGACGTGACCGTAGGCGACCGACGACTGGATGGACAGGATCTTCACCGGCCCATCATCGGCGCTGCGGTCGGTGCCGCACGCGCGGCCCGCCGAATCTGTCGGGTGGCCCACTCGCCGCCCACCCCGACGGCACGACGGGCGGCCCGGACATCGTCGTCCGGGCCGCCCGTCCGCTCGTCCGGTCAGCCGCCGAGGCTCGCCGCGGCGGAGGCGATCGACGAGGCGAAGTAGCTCACCTGGGTGTAGACGCCCGGGTAGTTGGGTCGGGCGCAGCCGTTGCCCCAGCTGACGATGCCGACCTGGATCCAGGCGTTGCCGGCGTCGCGGCGGAACATCGGGCCACCCGAGTCACCCTGGCAGGTGTCCGTGCCGCCGCCGGCGTACCCGGCGCAGATCTCCTGGGCGGGGATGAGGTCGCCGCCGTAGTTGGCGTTGCAGGTGGAGTCGCTGACGAACGGCACGTTTGCCTTCAGCAGGTACCGCTGCTGGCCGCCGCCCTCCCGCGCGGCGCCCCACCCGGCGACGGTGAAGGTGCCGCTGTCGTACGCGGTGGTGGTGGCGATCGGCAGCGTGCTCAGCCCGGTGACCGGGGTGGCCAGCCGGATCAGCGCCCAGTCGCGGCCGGCGCCGTTGTAGCCGGGGGCCCGGTAGACGTAGTTGGACCGGACGGTGATCCGGCTGGACGACTGGAGGTCGACAGTCCCGAGCGTCGCGGTGATGCTGGTGTTGGTGCCGGTCGAGCCGACGCAGTGCGCTGCGGTGAGCACCAGCCGAGGGCTGTACAGCGCCCCGCCACAACCCATCGAGAGCCGCACCATGAACGGGAACTCACCCTGGGCGGCGCGGGTGCCGCCGACGACGTTCGGCGTCATGGGGTTGTCCGCCGCCGCGGCCGGTGCGGCGAGGGTGAGACTGGCCGCGGTCAGCGCGGCCAACGCGGTGGCCAACAGGCCGGTGAGGGTACGCCAGCGAGCCATGCATTCCTCCGCATCAGGATGGCACGCCTCGTGAGCGCACCCGATTCGAGATAGCGGTCAGCATATTGAAAGACATGTATTCGAAGGTCATCCTCTCTGAGTCGTACCACCGAGGCTATGGTTCTCGCCGCGACGCCTCGCGGAACACCGACCGCCCGGCGCACGAGCGTTGACGACAGGGGCGCCACGGCCCTATAACGGTGCACAAGCAGTGATGGATGTTGATGCACGCGCCGATCCTGGCGCGTGGCCAGCCCACCGGCATCCGTCGATGACGCCGTCCCTCGTCAACGCTGCCCGATGCCCACCGCCCACGCGCTCCGGGCTTGGCTGCACCGCCCGGGGCGACTCGTCCCCGGAGACGGCATGACACGACACGTCCCCATCCGCCCCGCCCTGCCACTGCTACTCGTCCTCGCCCTGGTCGCCGGCGTCCTCGCCGCCCCGGCCCCGCCGGCGTACGCCGCACCGGCCAAGACACCGCCACTGACCACTCCCTGGACCAGCCAGGCCCTGGCCGGCACGCCACTGCCGGAGTATCCGCGGCCGCAGATGACCCGACCGGACTGGCTCAATCTCAACGGCGAGTGGCAGCTGCGCCAGTCGGCCACCGACGACGTGCCGCAGTTCGGCACCAACCTGCCCGAGCGGGTCAACGTGCCCTTCCCGGTGGAGAGCGCCCTCTCCGGCATCCAGCGAGCCGCCAACGACAACCGCAACTACCTGTTCTACCGGCGCACCGTCACCATTCCGGCGAACTGGTCGGGCCGGCGGACCCTGCTGCACTTCGGGGCCGTCGACTGGCAGAGCACCGTCTGGGTCAACGGTGTCCGGGTCGGCGCACACACCGGCGGCTACGACGCCTTCACCTTCGACGTGACGCCCCAGCTCACCGCCGGGGTGAACGAGATCGTCGTCAAGGTCTGGGATCCGACCGACACCCGGCAGAACGGCAGCCTGCCCGCCATCGGCAAGCAGACCAAGACACCCAGCGGGATCTTCTACACCCCCAGCTCGGGCATCTGGCAGACGGTGTGGTTGGAACCGGTGCCCGCCGCCTCCATCAGCAGCGTGGACGTCTACCCGAACCTCGCCACCAACACCCTGCGGGTCCGGGTCTTCACCCGGGGCGAGGTGAGCGGCCACAGCGTTCTCGCCGAGGCCCTGAACGGCAGCACCGTCGTCGGATCGGCGGCCGGCGGTTTCACCGACTTCAGCGTGCCGGTGCCCAACGCGCGCCGCTGGTCGCCCGACGACCCGTTCCTCTACAACCTGCGGATCACACTGCGCAACAGCGGTGGCGCCACAGTGGATCGGACGCTGCACTACTTCGGCATGCGGGAGATCACCACCGGTCTGGTCAACGGCGTGCTGCGCCCCAAACTCAACGGTCAGTTCGTGTTCCAGGTCGGCACCCTCGACCAGGGCTTCTGGCCGGACGGGCTCTACACCGCGCCGACCGACGCCGCCCTCGCCTTCGACCTGCGCAAGCACAAGGATCTGGGTTTCAACATGGTGCGCAAGCACATCAAGGTCGAGCCACAGCGCTGGTTCTACCACGCGGACCGGCTCGGCCTGCTGGTCTGGCAGGACATCCCGTCGCTGACCGCACAGGACATCAACCCCACCGACGCCCAGCAGGCGCAGTTCGAGAACGAGGCTCGCGAGATCGTCGACGAGCACCGCGGCTCGCCCGCCGTGATCGCGTACACGCCCTACAACGAGGGGTGGGGCGAACGATCCCTCGCCGACACCCGACGGGTCGCGCAGAACATCAAGAACCAGGACCCGACCCGCCTGGTCAACCCGCACAGCGGGCACAACTGCTGCCAGTCCCTCGGCAACCCCGGCAACGGCGACATCGACGACTGGCACGTCTACCTCGGGCCGGACTCGCCAGTGCCGTCGAGCAGCCGGATCGCCGTGCTCGGCGAGTTCGGCGGCCTGGGTCTGCACACGCCGGGGCACGAGTACAGCCCGAGCGGCGGCTTCTTCGCCTACGAGTGGCAGACCAGCTCTGCCGCACTCACCGACCGCTACGTGGGGTTGGTGCAGGGCAGTCAGAACCTGATGCTGGGCAAGGGGTTGAGCGCCTCGATCTACACCGAGATCACCGACCTGGAGGGGGAGCTGAACGGGTTCCTCACCTACGACCGGCAGGTGGTCAAGATGGACCAGGCGCGGGTCCGCGCCGCCAACACCGCCCTGATCACCGCGTCGAAGACGGTCGGCAGCTCGGCGCCGGTCGCCCTGCCGGTGGACACCCGCCGGTCGTTGCGGGTGACCACGCCCGGCTACACCAACCGCTACCTGCGCCACCGGGACAGCCTGGCCTGGACCGACGTGGTCGACGCCGCGAGCCCCGGCCTGCTCAAGGCCGACGCGACGTACACGATCCGGACCGGGCTGGCCGATGCCGGCTGCTACTCGTTCGAGTCGGTCAACTTTCCCGGGCAGTACCTGCGTCACCAGAACTCCCGGGTCCGCAACTCGCCGGACGACGGGTCGGCGCTCCTGCGTGCCGACGCCACCTGGTGCGCACGCGTCGGGCTGACCGGCACGGGCGTGTCGCTGGAGTCGTACAACTTCCGGGGCAGGTACCTGCGGCACTACAACTCGGAGATCTGGCTCAGCGACGGCGCCGACGGCGACGCGTACAACACGCCGACGTCGTGGACCGCCGACAGCACCTGGGCCGTCGCCGCCCCGTGGGCGCCGTGACCCCGCACGCGGCCGGGTCGCCACGGTAGGACGTCGCGGGGGCGCCAGCCCGGGTTGGGGCCCCCGCGACGGGTGGGCCCCGTCGTCGGTTCGACCACACCTGCGGGAGCCGGCCACCGGGCGGCGCGTCACCCGCCGTACCGGAGGTCGTTCTTCCCCTCAGGAGGGAGCGCGGGGAGTCGATTCCACTGTCGGCCCTGGCCGGTCTCCGCGACGGCCATCCCTGATGGACCGGTTGTCGGCGACATCGGGACGGGGCCTGCCGGCCCGGGCCGGACCGCCGGCAAGGCCCGGGCCGCAACTTGCATCGGGCCGCTCTGTCCCGTCCATTGCAACACGCAATTATACCCGCCAATAAATAGATGTTGACCAATATTGACTTGCGCGGCCACTCAGCGCACCGTAAAGAGCCTGAGGCAGATGCGCGCCATTATCGGCCCAACTGACGTGGATCGCTGAATGGGGGCGCTGCCGGTTTCCCGTGCCGCGTTCACCAGGAGGCGTTCCATGCGGCTGAATCCGTTCACCGGGGCCTATCTCACCGATCCGGCAAGCATCTGGCGGCGCATTCTCGACGACCCCGACGGGGTGCACTACGCCGAGGATCTGGGCCTGTGGTTGATCAGCCGACACGCCGATGTCCGCCGCGCCCTCGCCGACGCCACGACGTTCGCCAACGCCCTCACCCTCGCCCCGGTCTACGAGGTGTGCCCGGCGGCGATGAGCGTGCTCACGCAGCTCGACGCGCCACCCACCACGGCCGCCACCGACCCACCGGCGCACCCCCGTACCCGCCGGGCCCTGCGGGCGGCCTTCGCGAACACCGCCGAGCGCGTCGAGGCCGAGTACGGTGCGATCGTCCGCCGGCGGGTCGACCAGTTGGTGGCCCGGCTCGCCGCCCGCCGGGGCGACCGGATCGACCTGGTCCCGGAGTTCGCCACCGAGCTTCCCCTGCTGGTGGTCCTGGACATCCTCGGGGTGCCCGACGCCGACATCGCGCGGATCCGGAGCTGGGCGGACGGTCAGATCGCCCTGCTCTGGGGGCAACCCGACGAGGCCGAGCAGGTGCGTCTGGCGCAGGGCCTCCTGGACTTCTGGCACTACTGCGAGGAGTTGGTCCGGCTGCGCGTGGACGGTGGACACCGGGGCGACGACTTCATCGGCCGCGCCCTGGCCTACCGCGACGGCGACGACACGGTGCTGACGGTGCCCGAGGTGGCGAGCCTGGCCTTCAATCTGCTGGTCGCGGGCCACGAAACCACCGCCGGCCTGCTCGCGCACGCTCTCGATCAGGCCCTGTCCAGTCCGCGGCACTGGTCGGCGATCGCCGCGGACCCGCGGGCCGTCCCCGCGCTCGTCGCCGAGACGCTCCGGTTCGCGCCCGCCATCGACGGCTGGCTCCGGGTGACCAGCCGGGACGTCACGCTGGGATCGGTGACGATTCCCGCGGGGGCACGCTGCCTGCTGTTGATCGGCGCGGCAAACCACGACCCCGCGGTCTTCGCCGACCCGCAGAAGTTTCATCCACACCGGTCGGATGTGGGAAACCACCTGTCGTTCGGCCACGGCCCACATTTCTGCATCGGTGCGGGACTGGCGCGGCTCGAGGCCGAGATCGCCCTCACCAGGCTCGCCGAATCCATTCCCGGCTTACGCCTGGCTTCCGAACAACGGCGCTCGTACAAACCCAACGTCGCGTTTCGGTCGCACCGCACACTGCTCGCCACAATCGACGTCACCGGGCCCGCCGACGTGCCGGCGACGCAGGCTGGGGCACCCGCCGAGGCACGTGTCGCCTGACCGTGGGCCGGCGCGGCCCGCCACCTGCGCACGGACCGGGTACGCGAGCGCGCGTGTCGCCGGCCCCCCGGCGCGACTCGGTGCCGGCACGGGTGCGCGGGCATGTTTCGCACGTTGCGCCACATCCGGATCGGCGAACGTCTTCACACCCATCGCATCCTGGGTTAAGAATTGCCCCCTATGAATGTTCAGCTCATTGCCATATCCCGATCTGGCGTCCACTGCTGATTCCCGTAGCCACGAAGGTGAGCGCATGGAGCACACGTCCCCGTCGAGCTCTGCGCACCCTGCGGCCAGTCAGCGGTTCCGCTGGGAGTTGCGCAACTACCGCGTCAAACGGGGCCTGACCCAGCGAGCCCTGGCGGATCTGGTGCGGTTCAGCCGAGAAACTGTCGCGGCGGTCGAGTCGGGTCGCCGGTTCGGCAGTCACGAGTTCGCGCAGCGCTGCGACGACGTGCTCGGCACCGGCGGCCGGCTCGCGGCACTGTGGCCGCAGGTGGCGGCCGAGCAGTTGGCCGCCGACGGCCGCCGCGGCCCGCGCGCCGCGGAGCCGGGTCCGCTGGATCGACAGGTGCCGCGCCAGCGTGCCCGGCGCGACGCGCGCGACCCGGCGGCCGTTGTGGACGCGATCGATGAGCTGCGGGAACTGATCGGTCAGGTGCTCAAGGGGCCGGCCGACCCGGACGACACCCAGCGGCGACACCCGCCGGCCGACCCCCTCGACGACAGGCGCTGACACCACCCGCCCAGGCCCGTCTCGCGGTGTCATCGGCCGCTGACATTGGGTACAGATGCTGGTACGGGCAGTTTGTACCACGGCCAGGTCTGGCCTACGAGCGCGGCTTCCGGCCGAATGGGACTTGCATTCGGCAACGTGCGGATAGACCGTCATCGACGAGTCGTGGGAGTTAATCTTGGCGTCGAGCACCAGGTCCCACGCGGCCAGACCCTACCCGACCCGTCGACGCGGCTGGAAGATAGCCGGGCGGATGCGCCTCATCGTCGCGGCACCGCTCGTCGCCGTGATCGGCTTCGCCGGTCTCGCACTGACCGAGAGCGCGCGTCAGACCGCCCGTGCCAGCGACCTGCGGATCCTCGCGCAGGTCGGTGCCGAGGCCGGTGATCTGGCCTACCGGCTGCAACGCGAACGCATCGCCGCCGCCGACCTGCTCACCTATCCCGCACCGGAGCAGCAGGACGCCTTCGGCGCGGAGCTGGCCGCCACCGACGACGCCGTCACGCGCTTTCGCACACAGCGGGACCGGCTGTCCGCCGACGCCGACCCCAACCGGGCCCTCCTGCGCCGCATCGACGCGGCCCTGGCCAGCCTCGCCCCGCTGCGCACCCAGGTGCGTACGGCGGCGCACGCCTCGGTGTCGGCGATGACCTTCAGCTACCGGATCGCCATCGCCGACCTGATCAGCCTGCGGGAGAACGTCTCGCACGGCGTGGTCGACGCCCGACTCGCCGACGGCATCCGGGCCTCGGCGGCGCTGTCGAAGACGGCGGAGGCGATCGGTCAACAGCAGGTCGCCGTGCTGCGCGCGGTCGCGGGCGGCGAGCTGACCCCCGCCACGCAGCAGGACATCACCGCGGCCCGGACCAGCTACACCGAATCGAGCCTGTCGTTCCTGGCCCTGGCCCCGCCCGAGTGGAGCCTCTGGTGGGAGCAGGCCGGCACCGGCAAGGAGGCGCTCGCGCTGCAACGGATGCAGGACGAGGTGTCGCGGGCCCAGCCGGGGTCGCGACTGCAACTGGAGACCGCCGACTGGGTGTCCACCACACAAGCGCGTGCGGCCCGCCTGGCCGACCTGCGCGCGCGGGTCGACGCCGCGGTCCGCGACGACGTCCGGGCCGCGCACGCCAACCAGCGTCGCCGGGCCGTGGCCGAGGCGGCCGGCGTCCTGCTGGCACTGCTGCTCACCGCGCTGGTGACCTGGGCCGTCGCCCGGCAGATCACCCGCCGGCTGCGTCGCCTCCGGGACGCCGCCAACGCCGTGGCATTCGAACAGCTGCCCGCCGTGGTGGCGCAGCTCCAGCAGCCGGGCAGCGCCGCCGTCGACCCGGACGAGCTGGCCCGCCAGCAGTCCACCGCCGCCCTCGAACCGTCGAGCGACGACGAGATCGGGGAGCTGGGCCAGGCGTTCACCGCGGTGCACCAGGCCGCCGTGCGGACCGCCGCCGAGCAGGCCGTCATGCGCGCCAACACCGCCGACATCTTCATTCACCTGAGTCGCCGCGAACAGCGACTCGTCGACGCGGTGCTGGCCCAGGTGGACCTGGTCGAGCGGGACGAGACCGACCCCGACCGGCTGCACCAGCTGTACACGCTGGACAACCTGGCCACCCGGATGGGACGCATCAACGCCAGCCTGCTGGTGCTCGGCGGCGTCGGCGTGGGTCGCGTACGTCAGCGCGACATCCCTCTGCAACAGGTGCTCCAGGCGGCGCTGTCCCAGATCGAGCACTACGCACGGATCCGGCTCGGCATGATCGACGGGGACGTGGCCGTGGCGGCGAAGACCGTCGACGAGGTCGTGCACCTGCTCGCCGAACTCATGGACAACGCGACGACGTACTCGCCGCCCGGCAGCGAGACCTGGGTGAGCGGTCGAAGCCTGGGTGACCGCGTCATCGTCCAGATCAGCGACGAGGGGATGGGGTTGTCCCCGCAGCGGATGCAGCAGCTCAACGAGATCCTGGCCCACCCGCCGGCCATCGACGTCGCGGCCGTCCGGGCGATGGGGCTGGTCGTCGTGGGGCAGCTCGCACAGCGGCTGGGCGCCACCGTCCAGCTGCGACGGGGTCCCCGCCGCGGCACCCTCGCCGAGGCGACGCTGCCGGCGGCGATCATCCGGTCGCTGCCGCCGGAGGAGTACCTGCTCGCACCCGGCCGGCTGTCCCGGCGGGCGGCGCGTACGGCCAGCCCGCCGCCGTACCAGCAGCGCCCCGAGCCCACCGCCGGACGCCCGCCGGCCGAGCGGACCCTGCCGGCGGCGCCGGCCGAGCGGACCCTGCCGGCGGCGCCGGCCGAGCGGACCCTGCCGGCGGCGCCGGTGTTCCGACCGACTCCCCCACCCCCGGACCGGGGTGAGGCGCCCACCGAGGAGCTGCTCATCTTCGAACAGGTCAACCACTGGTTCCAGGCGGATGTCGCCGACGGCGCCGACGAGCGGGAGTGGTCCAGCCCCGCCGACGACGCCTGGCGCACCGCCGCCCAGGCACACGCCCCCGAAGTCGCCACGACCACCACCTCCGGCCTGCCCAAACGGGAGCCGCAACGGCATCTCGTGCCCGGCGGCGTGACAGTGCCGCAACAGCGACAGCGGTCCGAGTACCGCGACCCGGCCCAGGTGGCGTCGGCGATGGCCGCGTACGCACGCGGTGTGGCGAACCGCAGGCGCACCCCGATCAACCTCGGCAACACCTGACGCGACAGGAGACCATGTGAGCGACCAACAGGACCTCGGCTGGCTGTTGGACAACTTCGCCGCGCGCGCGAGCGAGGTCAGCCATGCGATCGCCATCTCCAGTGACGGCCTGATGGTGGCCGCCACCCGCGACCTGCCCCCGGACCGGGCCGACCAGTTGGCCGCCACGGGAAGCGGGCTGGTCAGCCTGCTGCGGGGCGCGGCGGCCTTCTTCGACGCCGGTGCGGTGATCTCCAACGTCACGCAACTCGAGGGCGGGTTCATGTTCTCGATGGCCTTCAACGACGGCGCCTCGCTGCTGGTGCTCGCCGCACCGGAGTGCGACGTCGGCAAGGTCTCCTACGAGATGACCGAGTTGGCCAACCGGATCGGGGACGCCCTGACCCCCGCGGCCCGCGCGGCACTCGCCCGCAGCCGCTGACCGCCCCGGCGCCCCCACGCCGGAGACCCACTTTCCCTGGAGAAGACATGCCTCACACCACCTTTCGGCGCAGCCATGCCCTGGCCGCCACCCTGCTCGCGGTCGTCCTGACCGCCAGCACGGCCTGCGGCGACGACGCGCCGGGCACGAGCGCCGGCGGCTCGATAAAGATCGGCCTGCTCGCGTCGCTGTCCGGGACGTACCAGGCGGTCGGTACGGAGATCCGCGACGGCTTCCAGCTCTACCTGGACACCCACGACGGCAAACTCGGCGGTCGACAGGTCGACCTCGTCGTCGCCGACGAGGGCAACGGTGCCCAGACCGCGGTGCCGGCGGCGACCAAGCTGCTCAAGCAGGACCGGGTGGCGGCGCTCACCGGCATCGTCGGCGGCGGCTCGGTCGCCGGCGTCACCCCCCTGCTCGACGAGACCAAGGTGCCGCTTGTCGGCTCCAACGGGCGACCGGAGCTCAAGGACGTCTCCCGGGTCTGGCACACCTCGTACCTCTCCGACGAGCCCGGTGCCGCGATCGCCCAGCACGTCCGCGACAACGTGCAGGGCTCGGTGTACGCGATCGGCCCCGACTACCAGGGCGGCTGGGACGAGCTGCGCGGGTTCACCGACGCGTTCGGCAAGATCGGCGGCAAGCTCGCCAACTCCGACGGCAAGACCACCTTCACCCCGTTCCCGGCCACTACCAACTTCACCCCGTACTTCGCCCGCATCAAGGCCTCCGGCGCGGCGGCCGTCTACACGTTCTACGCCGGCAGTGCCGCCGTGGACTTCGTCAAGCAGTACGCGCAGTCCGAGATCAAGGACCTCCCGTTGTACGCGGCCGGGTTCCTCACCGAGGGCGGCGTGCTCAACGCGCAGGGTGAGGCGGCGCGGGACATCTACTCGGTGCTCAACTACTCGCCCGACCTGGACAACGCGGAGAACCGCGCCTTCGTGGCCGCGTGGAAGGGCAAGCACGACGGCTCACCGACCACCTACGCGCTCGCCTCGTACGACGCGGCGGCGGTGCTGGACCGGGCGATCGGCGCCGCCGGGAGCAACCCGACTCCGGAGGCCATCAACACGGCCATCGGCCAGCTCGGCCAGATCGCCAGCCCGCGCGGCACCTGGCAGTTCTCCACCAGCACGCACTCCCCGGTGCAGAAGTGGTACCTGCGGCAGGTCCGCCAGGACGGCCGGGCGCTGTCCAACACCGTCGTGGGTGACCTCGCGACCGTCGGCCGGTGATCGCGGTGGCGGCCGGCGCGAACCGGATCGACCCGTACCTGATTCCGGCGTTGGACGGGGTCGCCTACGGGCTGCTCGTGTTCGTCGCCGCATCGGGTCTGGTCTTCTGTTTCGGCGTCGCCAACATCCTCAACCTGGCGCACGGCCTGCTCTACGCGATCGGCGGGTACGCTGCCGCGGCACTGCTCGACGGCGGCTGGGCCAGCCTGGCGTTGGCGCTGGTGGTCGGTGTGCTGGCCGCCACCGCGGCGGGGGCGCTGTTGGCCGGGCTGCTCACGCCGGTCGCCACCGGCAACCACCTGAGTCAGGCGCTGTTGACGTTCGGAGTGGCGCTGGCCGGCGGCAGCCTACTCGTCGCCGGTTTCGGGCCCGATGATCCGCAGGTGCGGGTGCCCGCCGTCCTGGAGGGTTCGGTGGTGCTCGCCGGTCACCGCTACGCCGCGTACCGGTTGGTGTTCATCGTCGTCGCCGCGGTGCTCGCCGCCGCCCTCTACCTGACGGTGCGGCGCACCCGGGCCGGGATGCTTGTCCGCGCGGCCGTCGACGACCCGGAGATGGTCGCCTGCCTGGGGGTGAGTCCCGCGCGGATCCGCGCCGGTGTGCTCGCCGCCGCCGGCGCGCTGGCCGGCGCGGCCGGGGTGCTGGGGGCGCCGATCATCGGCCCCGGCACGGACACCGCCGACACCGTCCTGTTGCTGTCTCTGGTGGTCGTCGTCCTCGGCGGTCTCGGGTCGATGGGGGGCACCCTGCTGGCGGCCCTCGCGGTCGGCGAGATCCAGACGCTGGGCGTGGCGCTGCTGCCGTCCGCCGCGCCGTTCCTGCTGTTCGCCGCCATGGCGGCGGTGCTCGCCGTGCGGGCCCGTGGCCTGGCCGGCAGGTGGAGGACGGCATGAGCGGCGAGGTGCTCCGGCGGGCGCGGGGTGGCATCGCGGCACTCGTCCTGGTCGGCCTGGTCGTGGCGCCCTGGGTGGTCGACGACTACAGCACGGCGATCCTCGCCCGGACGTTGGCGCTGGCCCTGGTCGGGGTGAGCGTGGCGCTGCTCACCGGCGTCGCCGGCATGCCCACCCTCGGTCAGACCGCACCGTACGCGGCGGGCGCCTACGCCTGCGCCGTGGTGGGCAGCCGGATCTCCGACGTCGGGGTCGTGCAGGTCGCCGTCGCGGCGACCGCCGGGGCGGTGCTGGCCGCGCTCACCGTGCCGCTCGTCGTGCACGCCCGGGGGGTGATCGTCCTGATGATCACCCTGGCCATCGGCGAACTCACCGTCACCGTCCTCGGCCGGTGGCGTTCGGTGACCGGTGGCACGGACGGGCTGGCCGGCATCGCGGCGGTCCGCCCGTTCTGGGGGCTCCCGCCGCTCGCCAGCGACCAGGCGCGTTACCTGTACGCCCTGGTCGTCGTGGCCACGCTTGTCGGCGCGGTGCTGGTGCTGCTGCGCACCCGGGCCGGGCTGCTGCTGCGCGCCGGCCGGGACGACGAGACGCGGCTGCGGGCCAGCGGTCACCGGGTGCCGCTCTACGTCTCCGGCGCGCACGTGGCCGCCGGGGCGATAGCCGGTGCCGCCGGCTCGCTCCTGGTCGTCGCCCAGCAGTACATCTCCCCCGCCGACTTCGGCTTCGACACGTCCGCACTGCTGTTGCTCGGTGTCGTCATCGGTGGCACCGCCTCGGTCGGTGGCGCCCTGGTGGGCGCGGCGCTTGTCATCGCCGTACGGGACTGGCTGTTCGGGGTGCTGCCCGGCCACGCGCCGCTGGTGCTGGGGGTGCTGTTCGTGGCGACGGTCTACCTGCTGCCCAGCGGCGGCATCCGGGCGCGGGGCCTGTCGCGCCCACCGCGTGCCGCGTCGCGCCAGTCGGAGCCACCACCCACCCGTGACCAGGCCACGATCCCGGAGCTACACCGATGACCTGCCTGCTCAGCGCCGAGGATGTCAGCGTGCGGTACGGATCGCTCGCCGCGCTCGCCGGCGTGGACCTCTGCGTCCACGACGGCCAGCGGCACGCACTGATCGGCCCGAACGGCGCCGGCAAGACGACACTGCTCAACGTGATCGGCGGGTCCACGAGACCGCAGCGCGGGACCGTGCGCCTCGCCGGACGCGACGTCGGTCGGCTCGGGCCGGCGGCCCGGGCACGACGGGGCATCAACCGCATCCACCAACGACCCGCGGTCTTCGCGACGCTCACCGCGACGGAGAACGTCGTGGTGGCCGCGCTGCCCCAGGTCATCCCCGAGCGCGGGTGGTGGCCGGGCGGACGGAGGCGCGACGCGCCACGCCAGGCCGCCGCACTGCTGGACCAGATGGGCCTCACCGACGTCGCGGCGGTACCCGCCGGACACCTCGCACACGGGCAACGACGCCAGTTGGAGATCGCCATGGCCCTTGCCGGTCGCCCCCGCCTGCTGCTCCTTGACGAACCGGCCGCCGGGCTGTCCGCCATCGAGGTCGGCCGGCTGGTCGAGGTGCTCCAGGCGCTGCCCCGGGCGGTCGCCGTGCTCCTTGTCGAACATCGGCTGGACCTGGTGTACGCGCTCTCCGACACGGTGACAGTCCTGCGCGACGGTCGGACGTTGGCCGCCGGGACGCCGGACGAGATTCGTACCTCGCCGCCGGTGCGGCAGGCCTACGCCGACGGGGTGGCCTGATGTTGTCGGTGGATCGGCTGTGCGCCGGCTATGCCGGAGGGATCGTGCTGCACGAGGTCAGCCTACGGGTGCGACCGGGCAGCATCCAGGCCGTGGTGGGGCGCAACGGCGCGGGCAAGAGCACACTCGTGCACACGATCGCCGGGCTGGTGCGGGCCTCCAGCGGTCGTATCGAGATCGGCGGTGTGCACGTGGCCGGTCGGCAACCACACCGCATCGCCCAGTCCGGTGTCGGTCTCGTCCCGCAGGGCCGACGGGTCTTCTCCCGGTTGACGGTGGCCGAGCACCTGCACCTGGCGGCCGCGCCGTGGCGGGCCGCCGCCCCCGGCGGCGAGGGCTGGACGGTGGCCCGCACCCTCGAACTGCTGCCCAGGTTGGCGGTGCGGCTGCGGCATCGCGGCTGCGAACTCTCCGGTGGTGAGCAGCAGATGCTGGCGATAGCCCGTGCGCTCCTCGGCCAACCCCGGGTGCTGCTGCTCGACGAACCGTGTGAGGGCCTGTCACCCGACCTGGCGGCCCGGGTCCGCGAACTCGTCAACGGTCTGGCCGCCGACGGCCTGACCGTGCTGCTCGTGGAGCAGCAACTCCAGCACGCGATCGAGATCGCCGACCGGGTGGCGGTGCTGGAGTACGGCCGGGTGGTCTACGACCGGCCGACGGCCGAGGCCCGTGTCGATCCGGCACCACTCGCGGCGATGTTGAGCGTCACCGCCGCGGCGCCCCCACCCAACCAAGCGGCACCTCGGCTCTGGGCCGACACTCCGTAGTCACCCGACCCTTCTCGAGTCACCCGACCCTTCCCGGAGAGGTAGACACCGATGACAACCGCTGCGAGCGACGGCGCGTACACGTTCGACAACGGCGCCCCCGACGCCGTTCCCCAGATGCAGGCGTTGGAGTCCTTCCTGGACCCGATCACGACGCGTCGCCTGGCCGGCCCGGTGCTGCGACCGGGCGCGACCTGCTGGGAGGTCGGGGCGGGTGGCGGCTCGATGGCCCGCAGGATCGCCCGCGCCACCGGCGACAAGGGCCACGTGCTGGCCACCGACATCGACCCCACGCACCTCACGGCGTCCGGCAACCTGCACGTACGCCGGCACGACGTGCGCACCGAACCGCCGCCCGGGGACGCGTTCGACCTGATCCACGCCCGGCTGGTGCTGCTGCACCTCCCCGATCGGCGGCGGGTCCTGCGCACGCTCGCCGGCGCGCTCGCACCCGGCGGGTGGCTGGTGGTCGAGGAGTTCGACTGCACCGCCCCGCAGCGGGTGCTGACCGCACCGAACGACGACGCCGCGAAGCTCTTCGCGCAGGTCATGGATGCCATGATGGGTGTCCTGGAGGCCCACGGCGCCGACCTGGGGTGGGCGCAGGACGTGCACACCGAGATGGCCCTCGCCGGTCTGACCGAGGTGGACACCATCACCCACTCGCAGAGCTGGGCCGGTGGTTCGACCGGGGCGTCGCTCTACGAGACGAACTCCCGGCAGTTGGAGCCGGACCTGCTCGCCGCGGGGCTGTCGCCCGACCAACTGAACGCCTTCCGGCGGCTGCTGCGTGACCCCGGGTTCGCCGTCATGTCGTACCACTTCGTTTCCACGCGGGGCCGTGGTCCGCACCCTCGGTAGCCGAGGGCGTCAACCTCAACACCGCCGCGTTAGGGCTGTAGCCGGCGGGTCAACCCGGGACAGGAAGCGCCCGGGCCGGGCCCGGCTTGGCGATCATGGAGTTGTGGTGCCGACTCTGGGGGTTTTACGGTCGTTCTGTTACCCACCACAACTCCATGATCGGCGCGGCAGTGCTGGTTGACGCACGGCCGTTCCACCTGACGCAACGGCGCCACTTCAGCTTCGTGGGTCAGTGACGGCGCCGAGGAAGAGGATGGTGCCGGTCTGCTGGTCGGAGATGGTGAAGGCGAACGGCCGATCAACGCGAAACACGGTCCGGTCCAGTCGCGCCGAGGTGACCATGGCCCCACCGGTGACGGCGGCCGCCTCTGTGCCGCGCTCGTCCACCCTGACGTAGGTCTTGTGCACGACCTTCTCCAGCGACGTAGCCCGGGGGGACATCGGTCGGAGATCGGCACTGCCCGGTGTGAACGCTTTGGACATGCCAAGCCGCTGGAGCGGACCGTTCAGCTCACCCTTCCACCGTAGTTCGAAGCGTGGCAGGGCGAGTTCGTCGATGGTCTGTTCGGTGAGGCTGTCGACGGCGGCGCGCCACTGGCTGGCGTCGAGCGAGCCGAGCAGGTTGGTCAGTGTGTTCCGCTCGTCGGGCAGCAGCACCTCCATGCCGTACCGACCGTGCTTGCCGTAGGGCAGGCGCAGCATGCGGTACCCGTCGCGTTGGGTGTAGCCGAACGCCTCGTCGTTGAGGTGCATCGTTGCCACGTCGACCTTCCCGCCGTCGGGAAGCGTGAACGGTTGCGGCCTGGTGTCGGCGCGGTCGAACTTCGTCTTCCACTCACCAAGGAAGTAGACGGCGTTGAGTAGGACGAGAACCGCGTCCGGGTCGGGCAGCCCCAGATCGGCGGCGATGCCACGAATGAGCCCGTTGGTGTTCTTCTTGGCCCAGGCGTCGATCGCGTCGGCCGCATCCGGCGAGCTGAGGTCGGCCTGCTCCACAGTGGCGCCGAAGGTGCGACGCACGAATGTCAGGTAGTCCTCCTCAAGCGGCTTGCCTCGATCGGCCCAGAGAGAGTCGGCGACCGAGAGCGTGACCTGGTCGGTATCGGCAAGCGTCCGGAGCAGCGCGCCGACTCTCACATCGCGCCGGTCGTCGAGGTGCAGCGTCCTGGCCATTTCCGTGGCCGTGTCGCCGTTCGTGCCGGCCAGGGCCATCGCCAGCAGCACTGCCACCGACAGCGGCGAGGTGATGGTGTTCTGCTTACCGTCCGCCGCCTCGCCGAACAGGTCGAACCCGAAGGCGTTGACCGCCTGACCCACTGCACGGGCATCGTGGGGATCGAGATTGGCCACGAGCTTCGCGTCGATGCGCGCTGCGTCGCCCGGCAGCGTCGATCGGCCACAACCTGCCAGCAGGACCGCGCCGGCAAGGAGGACCGCGCTGACCCGGGCGGGCAGGCTCGTGGCTAGGTGGGACATTGACATGGACATGGACACAGCTCCGCTCATCACTCCGTCACCGGTTCGACGCAGGCTTGCTCGACTCGGTTTCCCTGATGTCGGGGTGTCGCGGGCATCGGGATACCGCGTGTTTTTCGCGGAAGTCGAGTCGATCACCAGCTCACCGAGGCAGCGACTCCTGATCGGCCAGGACAATCACGTCGTCCGGGCTGGCCAACAGCGGCGCCGTCGCCGCGTCGGGCCACACGAGATAGCCCACCGGCGGACCCGACGACCCCCACGTGGCCCCGGTGATCGTGGCCAACCCCGCGTCGTCCGGCGTCCGGCGCAGGCGTACCCGGGTGCCCGGCGCGTGTCCGTCGTCGGCGACGATGAGCAGCGCGTCGAGGATCTGCCGGGCACCGGTGACGGGCAGCCCCGGCACGTACGGCTCGTCCGCGTATCCCAGACGCGGCGTCATCATCGTGCTCAGCAGCGCGGTCTGCCGGATCGCCTCCTGGCGGATCTGCCCGTCCACGCTGCGTTCGGCCACGGTCAACGCCTCCTGGATGCCCGACCAGAGCGCCAGCGGCTCCTGGTCGAGCAGTCGACGGGCCTCGCGGTCGACTTCGGCGCAGGCAGTGTCGAGCGCCGTGTCCTCGCCCAGCTCCGCGATCCAGGCCAGATCCCCCACCTCGGGCAGCAGCCCTGGCGACTCTGTCGCCACCACGATGTACAGCATCGCCAGCAGATCCTGCCGGCCCTCGCCGTGGTAGAGCGCGCCCACTCCGCTGCCCGTCCGCCCACGGCTGGGTGGGAACCGCTCGACGAGGTGCTGCGCGCGACCGGGTGGCAGGATCGCCGCCCGCCGCGTGTCCGACACCCGTGCCTCGAACGACCGCCGCTCGCGGCGTTCCACGAGCAGCTGGCGACGCGGGTCGAACCCGATCGGGTAGATCGTCCGCCCGTACCTGGCGAGGGTTTCGCCAGGTCACAGACCTACCGACTCAAGGTGGCGGGCGGCCACCGAGTAGGCGACACCGGTCTGGGCGGCGTGCTCCCGGATGGCGCGCTTGCGGGCACGTCCCGGGGCTGGGGCCCGCCGTGGTTGATGATCAGACATGACGCCTCCGGTGCAGCCCCACGCACTCCACCGAGCAGGCGGCGTGGCTGGCACGCCGGGAGTCGACACAGCGGCGCGGAGTCGGAGACTCTTGGCCCCAGCATGCGGTCGGGCGTGGGCCACCACATCGGGCGCGGGCAGGCGCTCTGCCGACGCCAGCATATCGCGACGTCGACAATCGGCGCGGCCGTGCGAGCGTCGGCCGCTCCGCGCGGCGGACGTCGAGTCCGCACCGCGGACCGGCCGACGCCGCGCGGTCACCTCGGGACGTGGAAGCGCGGGTACCCACCGACATCGAACGTCCGATTGCCGATCACCACGGCGCCGGTCGTGGCATGACGCTCTCGTACCCGCGCGGCGTCGACCCCGACCGGGGTGACGCCGTCTGCCGCCACAGCGCGCGATCACCGCCAACCTGGAACAGCCATTGGTGCAGCCGCTCGCCGCCTCCGCCCATCGGCTGTTCGCGGGTGCCGTCGGGGCCGTCCATCGACACGCTCATGCTCGACACCGTGCGGCCCCTCGGCCCTCCTTCACCCGCGGACAATCGCCCGACGGAGCGTCACGCTCCGTCCCGCCAGCGGTAGAGGTCGCGCAGCAGGGAAATCTCGGCACCGTGATGGATCAGCTCCCTGTTGACGTGCAGGACGATGCCCTCCATGGGAAACCGCTCGGGACCCACTGTGGGCGGATTCTCCAGGTCAACGTCCGAGAGTTCGCGGACCCCCGCGTCCCATCTCCCGTACATCTCGTCGAGCTGTTTCAGCGCCTCGTCGGCGGTCCCCGCGTAGGCGAGAGAGTCGGCCTCCTGGCCGCCGAAGTGCCATTCGACCCGATAACCCAGGCAGGAGACGATGATGTGCGCCAGCCGCCAGGCAATCGTGGTCACCGGCGCGGGCACCGGCTCAGGGGACGCGGAGTCCATCGTCCATTCCCCCGAACCTTCCGACATCGGTGCGGCCGACGTGCCACGTGGACGGATGCTCCAACAGCCACGCACCGGCTCCCAGAAGTACTCCTCATCGGAAAGACCGTCCAGCCGCGGCCGCAGGTTCTTCTGCCAGTGCCGGTCCAACTGGTCCGCGATTCGCTCGCTTCTTGTCACTTCCGCAACCTACGCCGCAGCGGGTGCGTGCGCACGCGGCTTGATCGACTCGGTTTTCTTGATGTCGCGGTGTCGCGGGTAGGTGGATAGCGCGTCTTTCGCGAAGTCGAGTCGATCACCGGGCGGGGCACGCCGACCCGCCCGCCGCCCGTGTCAGCCGGTGTCGGTGGCGTGTCGGGGCGGTGTCAGCCGAGCCGTGCAGGCTGGGCGCATGACAGCTGACCTGGTGATCGAGGCCGAGGGCCTCGTGAAGACGTTCGGGAAGACGAGGGCGCTACAGGGCGTGGACCTCGCCGTTCCCCGCGGGACGGTGCTCGGGGTGCTCGGCCCCAACGGCGCCGGCAAGACCACCGCCGTACGCATCCTCTCCACCCTGCTGGCCCCGGACGGCGGAACCGCCCGGATCGGCGGTTTCGACGTGGTACGGGACGCCGAGCGCGTTCGGCAGAGCATCGGCCTCACCGGCCAGTACGCCTCGGTCGACGAGGACCTGACCGGGCGGCAGAACCTGGAGCTGTTCGGCACCCTGCTGGAGCTGGGGCGCACCGGCGCGCGGAAGCGGGCCGCCGAGCTGCTCGACTGGTTCGACCTGACCGAGGCCGCGAACCGGCCGGCCAAGACCTACTCCGGCGGCATGCGGCGGCGGCTGGACCTGGCCGCCAGCCTCGTCGGCTCCCCCGATGTGATCTTCCTGGACGAGCCGACCACCGGACTCGACCCGGCCAAGCGCGAGGACATGTGGAACGTGGTCCGCTCGCTTGTCGGCAACGGCTCGACGGTCCTGCTCACCACCCAGTACCTGGAGGAGGCCGACGCGCTCGCCGACGCGATCACGGTGATCGACCACGGCCGGGTCATCGCGCACGACACGCCGGACGGGCTCAAGCGGGTGGTCGGCGGGCAGACCCTGGAGGTCCGGCCCTCGGACGTGGCGCAACTGCCCCGCACCGCGGAGATCCTGACCCAGGTCGGCTCCGGCGCGCAGGCCGACGAGATCCGCAAGGGCGTGCTCGCGGTGCCGGTCAGCGACGACTCGGCCCTGACCGAGAGCGTCGCGCGGCTCGCTACCGCCGGCATCGCGGTCACCGAACTCTCCCTGCACCTGCCGAGCCTCGACGAGGTGTTCTTCACCCTCACCGGGCGTACGGCATCCGACGACGACACCACCCGCCCCACGGAGGTCGCGGCATGAGCACTCTGATCGACACGGCACCCACGAAGAGCCGGGCACTGTCGACAACGGCCCCGAACCCGCGGCCGTTCCGGCTGGTCCGGCACTCGTTGGCGCTCGCCAAGCGCAGCCTGATCAAGACCTGGCGTACGCCCGAGGCGCTCATCGACGTCACACTGCAACCGGTGCTGTTCCTCATCATCTTCGTGTACGTCTTCGGCGGCGCGGTCGCCGGTTCGACCCACGACTACCTACAGTTCCTGCTGCCCGGCATCCTGGCGCAGACGATCGCCACCGGCGCCATCGCGATCGGCGTCAACCTCAACACCGACATCGCGAAGGGCATCTTCGACAGGTTCCGGTCGCTGCCGATCCCCCGCTCCGCACCACTTGTCGGCGCGGTTCTCGGCGACGTCGTCCGGTACGTCATCGTCACCGTGTCGACCCTCGCGATCGGCTACGTGCTGGGTTTCCGGATCGAGACCGACCTGTTCCGGGCGATCGCCGGGTGCCTGCTCGCGGTGCTGTTCGCGCTCTGCCTGAGCTGGCTGCCGGTGCTGGTGTCGATGAAGGTGCGCACCGCGGGTGCCGTGCAGGGCGTGATGTTCGCGCTGATCATGCCGTTGAGCTTCGCGTCGAACGTGTTCGTCGGCGCCGACACCCTGCCCGGCTGGATGCAGGCGTTCGTGGACGTCAACCCGATGACCCACCTGGTGGCGTCGGTACGCGGACTGTTCCTCGGCACCCCACTCGGCAACCACGTCTGGTGGACGCTCGCCTGGTGCGCCGGCTTCGTGGCGCTGTTCATGCCGCTGGCGCTGCGCGCGTACCGCAAGAAGATCTGACCTGGTCACGGCGTCGGCACCTCGACCTGCCGGCGCCGTGGCCCGATGCCGGTGCGGCTGGGTGCACCGCCGACGGCAGGCCGCGTCAAAGCGGTGGCGACCTCGTGTTCCGGCGTGAGCGTACCGATCAGGGGTGTGCGGTTGTCGTCACGGGACGCGTGCTGCGCGCCGGTAGGCGCTCGGGGTCATGCCCAGCCGCGCGTGGAACCGGCGGCGCAGGTTGACAGCCGAGCTGAGGCCGACGCGCGCCGCGATCACCTCGACGGACAGATCTGTGTGCTCGAGCAGGGTGCGCGCCTCGGCCACTCGGCGCGACAGCAGCCAGCCACCCGGACTCGTGCCGAGGTGGCGGGCGAAGCGCCGGGCCAGCGTGCGCGGCGAGACACCGACGTACGCGGCCATGTCCTGCACGGACAACGACGTGCCGAGGCGCGCGCCGGCCCAGTCGAGCAGTCCGTCGAGCGCGTCCCCCGCGGACGCAGGGGGCGCCTCGCGGTGCGGCGGCATCGCCATGTGCTGGGCGAGGAGGGCAGCATGAGCCGCTCCGTGGTCCTGCTGGACCAGGTGCAGGCACAGATCGATGCCCGCGCCCGCACCGGCGCTGGTGGCGACGTCACCGTGGTCCACATAGAGCCGGTCCTGCTCCACGCGGACCCGGGGGAACTCTCGTCGGAGCTGTTCGGCGCGTCCCGGATGGGTGGTGGCCGAGCGGCCGTCCAGCAGGCCGGTGCGGGCGAGGGCGAACACTCCGGAACAAATCGTCACCAGCCGCGCTCCACGCGCGTGTGCCCGCAGCAACGCGTCGTGCACCCGATCCGACAGCGGCGCCTCGACGGGCGCCCAACCCGGGATGATCACGGTGCCCGCGCGCTCCAGCGCCGCCAGGTCGCGCGACACCGACATCGCGTACCCGGCCGATGTCGGCACCAGACCCGGCGTCTCCGTGCACACCTCGAACTCGTAGTGCTGGGGCACCCCGGCCCGTTTCGTGCCGAAGACCTCGACGGCACAGCCGAGCTCGAACGTCGACTGCACCGGCCGGACCAGCGCCACCACACGATGCATGGCAGGAAAATACCCCATGCTGTCCGCACGGGCTCTGGGCTGCGGGGATCACCGCCCGCACCCTGAGAGGCATGCATCCCGAGATTCTCGCGCAGGAGGGCTACGCCTTCGCCCGCGTCGACCAGGCACCGATCCAGGAACTCTTCCCCGGGGTCCGGCACCGCCCGCTGTGGACCGGCCCGAACGGCGCCCACGCAGGCGTACTGGAAATGGACCCGGGCAGCTCCTGGCCACGCCGCGACGTCCACGAGCCGGGCCCGGAAGAGGTCTTCGTGCTGGCTGGCACCTTCCACGACGGGGCACGTGACCATCCCGCCGGGACGTTCCTGCACGCCCCGGCCGGTTCCTGGCACGTCCCCGCCACCACCAGCGGCTGCACGCTGTTCCTCTTCTACCCAGCCGGCTGATACGGCCGTTCGTGCCGGCCGGCGGGCTGCTCCTGCCCGTCCCCGCCGACCTAGCCGTCGTGTCGCTCCGACGCGAGCAGGTCGTCCATCAGTTCGCGGATCCGGCTGACGGCCGCGGCGGCCGGCCGCTCACGCCACGCGGCCAGCAACGGCTCACGCTGCTCCTCGTCGCCGAGGATGGCGTTGAGCCGTTCGCCGTTTTCGAAGGGGAAGAACATCTCGATCTGGGTGCCGATCCGCTTGGCGAGGATGGCCAGTTCGCGGGCCGTGTCGACGTCACCCCGGTAGGCCGAGAGTTCCGCGCCGCCCGACGCCCACGCCCCGATCACCGGCAGGTCCCGCGAGGTCAGCGCATCGTCGCGGGCGAGCGACAGCATCGCGGTCGCCTGGGCCGTGACGTCGTTGCCCGACACCCGCCCGGCCTGGGCCACCCGCAGGTAGATGATCGCCGCCGTGGCCCGGAGCATCACGCGCGGCTGCGGCTGCGGCCCGACCCAACCGGCGAGGATGCGCGTCACCTCGTCGGCGTAGGCGAGCGTCTCGTCGTACCTGTCGCGCTGCCAGGCGAGGTGCGCCAGTCCGAGCAGCGCCTGCGCGGCGTCGATCTGCTCGGCCTGACCCAGCGCGGCCGTCTCGCCCAGTCGCCGCTCCGCCTCCGCGTCGCCGGTGAGGGCGAGTTGCACGTCCAGTCGGACCCGGATCGACCGGGCGTCCTGCGTGGCACCGACCAACTCCATGTGGTGGACGCTGCGGGTCAGCCACTCGGCCGACCGGGCATCCCCGCTCGGGACCAGGAACTGCCCCACGGCACCCGCCGCCATCGCCATGCCCCAGTGGTCGCCGGCCGCCTCGAAGCGGTGGTACGCCTGCTCGGCGTCGCCGATCGACGCTTCCGGCAGGCCGCCGTTCTCCCGGACCGCGGCGCGCGCGAACAGCCCCAGCCCCTGCACGTACGGGTCCGGGTGCGCGACCATCTCGGTCGCGCTCTTCAGGCTCTGCTCCAGGTCGGACGCGTCGAAGCCGGGCAGCGCCGAGGCGAGAGCGGTCAGCCGGGGCGACACCCCGGCGGGACGTTCGGCCAGCAACGTCCGCAGCGCCCGCCGGGCGAGCACGGCGGGCCGCAGATCGCCGCTGACGCCGGCGTTGACGCTGATCACCAGGCACATCCAGGCCAGCCGCTCGGCGTTGGGCAGTGGCCGCCCGCTGGCCGCCCCCCGCTGGATCGCCGAGCGCGGCCGCCGCTGTGGGTCGTCGATGTGCAGCAGCCCGCGCGCCCAGGCCAGGACCTCCAGGTGCAGGCCACGCACCGACCAGAGGTGGAACAGCGCGGTGGCGACGTCGACGGCGGCGGGCTCGTCGTCCGCTCCCATCGCCCACCGCAGGGCCACGACCAGATTGTCCTGCTCGGCGGCGCACCGGTGCAGCGCCTCGACCTGTCCGGGGCCGATGAAGCGGCCGGCGAGCGCGACGGCCTGCTCCCGCGCCCACCCGACCAGGCCGGCCATGGCCTGATCCCGGTCGCCGGCCGCGTCCAGCCGGGCCTCGCCGTACTCGCGGACCGTTTCGAGCATCCGGTAACGCGGCGGACCGTCGCCCTCGACAAGTGTCAGCAGGGACTGTTCCACGAGTGTCGCCAGGCCACGACGCACATCGGGAGTCTGCGCGACGGCGGCGGCGAGGTCGGCGGTGAACGGCGCGGGGATGACCGCGACCCGTTGGAGCAACTCGCGGTCGTCCGCGGCGAGCAGTTCCCTGCTCCAGTCGACAAGCGCCCACAGGCTCGCGTGCCGCTCCGGCAGGCCGCGTAGGGCGTCGTCGAGCAGCGCGAACCGGTCGGTCAGCCCGGCGAGCACGTCGT
This sequence comes from Micromonospora sp. NPDC049230, assembly GCF_040647875.1. Taxonomy (NCBI): domain Bacteria; kingdom Bacillati; phylum Actinomycetota; class Actinomycetes; order Micromonosporales; family Micromonosporaceae; genus Micromonospora; species Micromonospora sp. NPDC049230. The sequence continues at coordinate 15,102 of NZ_JBEZCZ010000004.1, read as the reverse complement.
CGATCGGCATGTGCCGCAGCCGCGCGGCGGCCAACTCGAGTGCCAGCGGCAGGTTGTCGAGGCGGTGACACAGGGCCAGCACCCGCTCGGCGTCCCAGGTCAACACCGCACCGCCGGCCCGCGCGCGGGACTCGACAAGCGCGAGCGCGTCAGTGTCCGGCAAGGCGGTCAGCCGGTGCACCAGTTCGCCGGCCAGACCCAACGGGGCCCGGCTCGTGGCGAGCACCGCGACCTCCGGGGACGTCACCGCGACCAGGTTCGCGACGACGGCCGCCACGGCGTCGAGGACGTGCTCGCAGTTGTCCAGCACCAACAGCCCGTCGAGGTCGGGCGCGACGGCGCGCAGCCGCTCCTCGGGGTTCAGCACCCGCCGTTCCAGGCCCAGGTTGGCGCCGGTCGCAGTGGTGTCCGCACCGCCCAACGCGGCGAGCACCGTGGGCAGCACCTCCTCGGGCGAGCGCAGGCCGGCGAGTTCGATCACGCGCACCGACCGCCCGGCCGCGGCGGCGCGGCTCGCCACCTCGGCGGCGAGCCGGGTCTTGCCCGCGCCACCGGTCGCCACGATCGTCACCACGGGTGTCTCGGCGAGCGCGTCGGCGACGGCGACGGCGTCCCGTTCCCGGCCGACGAGGGCGGTCATCGGCCGACGCCAGGCGGCGGGCAACGCGATCCGCAGCGGTTGCCGGGGCGCCGCGGCGACGGGTGGGGCGGTGAGTTCACCACGCAGCAGCGCCAGGTGGGCCTGTGCGATCACGGGCGACGGGTCGGTGCCGTACCGGTCGGCCAGCTCGGCCCGGAGTCGCTCGACCACCTCCAGCGCCTCCGCCTCGCGGCCCTGGGCGGCGAGCACCCGGACGAGCAGGGCGGCCGACGGCTCGTCCGGGGGCGTACGCGCGACGAGCCGGCTCAGGTCGACCTCGTCGAACGCACCCACACCGGCGAGTGCCGCCTGCGCGCGCAGCGCCGTGACATCCGCGAACAGGCGGGTGTCCTCGCTGGTGACCAGCTCCGGGACCGCGGGGAACAGGGCACGTGCCTGATCGGCCAAGCCGCGGGCGACACGGACATCGCCACAGTGGAACACGGTGCGCGCCCGGTCGACGAGCGCCCGCGCCTCGACCGCGTCGACGGTGACCTCCTCGGCGGGCAGCCGGTAGCCGCCCGGCACCGCGACCACGGGCAGCCCGAGACGACGCACCCGGGACACCAGGGCCTGGACGGCGCCGGTCGCGTCGTCGGGCGGCGTGCCGTCCCAGACGGCGTCCACGAGCAGACTCGTGGAGACCGCCCGCCCCCGCGCGTCGACGAGGGCGCGGATCACCGTCGCGAGCCGTTCACCCCGAACGGGACGGCCGTCGACGGCGAGTGGGCCGAGGGTCGCGATCTGCACTGACCCAGCATCCCCCACGCGCGCCCGGGCCCGACGCCCACCGGTCCGCCAGGCTGGCCACGGCCCCGCGACCGGCTTGACAGGCCATCATTCGGTTAGGTTAGCCTAACCTCATGCAGAACGAGTTGGCGTCGGTCAACGGGGAGCGCAGCCTGTCCGGCGTCGACCTCCACCTGGGCTATCACGGTGTGCCGGTGGTGCACGGCGCCGCGATCGACCTCCGCGCGGGTGCCGTGACCGCACTTGTCGGGCCGAACGGCAGCGGCAAGTCCACACTGCTGCGGGCGCTGGCCCGACTGCACCCGATCGAGGCCGGAATCGTGCACCTCGCCGACGGCGTCACAGCCGCCAGCCTCGCGGCCCGGGAGTTCGCCCGGCGGGTCACCCTGCTCGCCCAGAGCAGGCCGGTGCCCAACGGGGTCACCGTCCGTGACGTCGTGGGGTACGGCCGCCACCCCTACCGGGGGCGCTGGCGCGGCGAGGACCCGCACGGTCGGACCGCCATCGCCCGTGCCATGGACGTCACCGGCGTCGCGGCGATGGCCGATCGTCCGGTCGACGAACTCTCCGGAGGTGAGTTGCAGCGGGTCTGGCTGGCCACCTGCCTGGCCCAGGACACCCCGGTGCTGCTGCTCGACGAGCCCACCACGTTTCTCGACCTGCGTTACCAGGTGGAGATCCTCGACCTGGTCCGTGACCTCGCGAACGATCACGGCGTCGCCGTCGGCGTCGTGCTGCACGACCTCAACCAGGCAGCCGCCGTGGCGGACGAGGTGGTCCTGTTGCACAGGGGCCGGGTCCGTGCCACCGGCACCCCGGCTGCGGTCCTCACCGAGGACGCCCTCACCGAGACCTACGGGATCCGCATCGAGGTGACCACCGATCCGCTCAGCGGACTTGTCACCACCCGCCCCGTCGGGCGACACCAGATCCGCGCCCTGGTCTGAACACCCCTATCCACAGCAGAAGAAAGACCCGTCATGACCCGTACCCGATTCACCGCCCTTCTCGCCGTCGTGGCCGCGCTGACGCTCGGCGCCTGCGGCACCACCGAGACCGCCGCGTCCCCCGAGACCTCCCCCTCGGCGGCCGGCGGCCCGGTCACCCTCACCGACAGCCGGGGCAAACAGGTCACCCTCAAGGCCCCGGCGACGAAGGTCGTCGGGCTGGAGTGGGGCGAGGTCGAGATGCTCGTCAGCCTGGGCGTCATGCCCGTCGGTGTCGCCGACCCCAAGGGCTACGGCACCTGGGTCACCGCCGCGAAGCTCGACCCGGGCGTCAAGGACGTCGGCACCCGCGGCGAGCCCAGCGTCGACTCGATCGTCGCCCTCCAGCCCGACCTCGTCGTGATGGAGGACGACCGGGGCGGCAGCCTGGTGAGTCAGCTGGAGAAGTTCGTTCCCGTCGTGGTCGCCAAGGGCAGTGACGCCACCGACAACCTCGGCCGGATGCGCACCGACCTCACCATGATCGCGAAGGCGGTCGGCAGGACCACCGAGGCGGACAAGCTGCTCACCGACTTCGACGCGGCAATCGCCGCCGGCAAGAAGAAGATCACCGACGCGGGTGCGGCCGGCCGGCCGTTCGCCATCGCCGACGGCTGGAAGGAGGGCAGCACCGTCAGCATCCGGATGTTCGGCAAGGGCGCGCTGGTCTCCCAGATCGGCATCCAGCTCGGCCTCACCAACGCCTGGACCGGCAAGACCGACGAGGTGTGGGGCCTGGGTCAGACCGACGTCGAGGGCATGACGGTGCTCAAGGACCCGAACCTGCGCCTCTTCTACAGCGCCTCCGACGGTGACGACGTGTTCGCCGACGGTCTCGCCGGCAACGCCATCTGGAAGTCGCTGCCCTTCGTGCGGCAGGGCAACCTGCACAAGATGCCCAACGGCATCTGGACCTTCGGCGGGCCGCTGTCCGGCAAGCAGTACATCGACGAACTCGTCAAGACGTACGCGGTGTGAGCGTGCTCAGCGCACCCCCACGCCCGGCCGCGCCCCGCGTCGCCGTCGTCTTCGTCGCCGCGACCCTGCTGCTGCTCGTGGTCGGCGCGGTGCACCTCACCCAGGGCACCTCGAACGTCGGCGCCCTGGACCTGCTGCGGCTCGCCACCGGCACCGACGACGAGGCGGCCCGTGTCCTGCTCGCCGCCCGGCTGCCCCGGCTGCTCGCCGGGCTGGCCATCGGCGTCGCGCTCGGGTTCGCCGGCGCCGCGTTGCAGTCGGTCGCCCGCAACCCGCTCGCCTCCCCCGACACCCTCGCGGTCAACGCCGGCGCGCACCTGGCGATCGTCTCGGTGGCCGCGTTCGGCGTCTCGCTGCCCGCGCTGCCCGCCGGCGGTCTCGCCTTCTGCGGCGGGCTGGCCGCCGCCGGTCTGGTGCTGGCGATGTCCTCCGGTGGGCAGGCCGGCACCACCCGGCTGATCCTCGCCGGCTCGGCGACCGCGCTGGCGCTCGGGTCGGTGACCACCCTGCTGCTACTCCTGTTCGAGCAGGCCACCATCGGGCTGTTCGCCTGGGGCAACGGCTCGCTGGTGCAGAGCGACCTGAGCGCGCTGACCCAACTCGCCCCGGTGATCGCCGGCGCCATCGTCGTGCTGGTCCTGCTCGGGCACCGCCTCGACATCCTCGCCCTCGGCGACGACACCGCCACGGTGCTCGGCCTCGACGTGCGGCGTACCCGGCTCACCGTCATGGTGCTGGCCGTGCTGCTGTCCGCCGCGGCCGTCACCCTCACCGGCCCGGTCGGTTTCGTCGGCCTGTGCGCCCCGGTGATCGTCCGGCTGCTCGGGCCCGTGGTGCCGGGGGTGCACAGGCACCGCATCCTGCTGCCGTTGTCCGGCATCGCCGGCGTCATCATCGTGCTCGGCTCGGACGTGCTGCTGCGCGCCGTGCTGGGTGGGCAGGCCGGGGTGGACATCCCCACCGGCGTGGTCACCACCCTGTTCGGCGCGGCGATCCTGATCTGGCTGGCACGCCGGCACCGCGACGCCGGCCCCACCCGCCGCCCGCCCGGCGGCCACGCGGCCGTCCGCACCGCCGCCTTCCACCGGGGCGTCGTCGCCGTCACCGCCGTCCTGACCGTCTGCGCGGTCACGGTCGGCATGCTCGCCGGCGACACCTGGGTGCTGCTCGGCGACGTCGTCAACTGGGTCAACGGGAGCACCGGGCCCGCGTACACCTTTGTGCTGGACCAGCGGTGGCCGCGCGTCGCCGCGGCGGTCCTGGCCGGTGCGGCGCTCGCGGTCGCCGGCACCACTGTGCAGGCGGTCTGCCGCAACCCGCTTGCCGAACCCGGCATCCTCGGCATCACCGCAGGCGCCGGGCTCGGCGCCGTCTCCCTGCTCACGTTCGTGCCGCTGGCCGGGGTGTGGGCCGTCTCCGGCGTCGCCGGGCTCGGCGCGATGCTGGCGTTCGCCCTCGTCTACGGCCTGGCCTGGCGCGGCGGGCTCAGCTCCGACCGGCTGGTGCTGATCGGCTTCGGCGCCTGGCAGGGCGGCATGGCGGTCATTACCTACCTGGTCGTCGCCTTCGACCCGTGGAACACCGGCAAGGCGCTGACCTGGCTGTCCGGCTCCACCTACGGTCGGCTGCCCACCCAGGTGCTGCCGGTGCTGATCGCCCTGCTGGTGCTCACCCCGGCAGTGGTCGCCGCCCGTCGCGAACTCGACCTGCTGGCCCTGGACGACGACACCCCCCGGGTGCTGGGCGTCCGGCTGGAACGCACCCGGTTGATCGCGCTCGGCGCGGCGGCGCTGCTCACCTCCACCGCTGTCTCGGCCGTCGGGGTCATCGGCTTCGTCGGCCTGGTCGCCCCGCACGCCGCGCGGGCGCTCGTCGGCGGGCGGCACTCCCGGGTGCTCCCGGTGGCAGCCCTGCTCGGCGCGGCGCTGGTCAGCATCGCCGACACCCTCGGCCGGACTGTCATCGCCCCGGCCCAGATCCCCGCCGGCCTGGTCACCGCCATGATCGGCGCACCGTACTTCGTCTGGCTGCTGTGGCGCTCCCGCGCCGTGGCGAGCACCACCCGGTAGACGCCGGCCCGAGTCGAGAGAGGCACCATGACCACCGAGACCCTGCCCATCGCGCCGTACCGGGTGTTCGTCGTCACCGTCCGCGCGGTACGCCGTCTCAGCCCGTCCTTCACCCGCGTGACCTTCACCGGAGCGGACCTCGACCGCTTCGCCGACAACGGTGACGACCAGCGGATCAAGCTGGCGTTGCCGCTGCCCGGTGAGCGCGGGGTGGATCTTCCCCAGGATGCGGACTGGTACGCGACCTGGCGGGCCCTGCCCGAGCACCGACGCCCCCCGATCCGTACCTACACCGTGCGGGCCGTCCGACAGCACCTGGCCGAGGTCGACGTCGACCTGGTGCTGCACGGCGACAGCGGGCCGGCGACACGCTGGGCGCGGCGGGTGAGCGAGGGCGACCAGATCGCCATCGTGGGGCCGGACTCCGGCTACGACGGTGACCACGGCGGCGCCGAGTTCCGGCCGTCGGCCGGGAGCAGCCTGCTGTTGGCCGGGGACGAGACGGCCGTGCCGGCGATCGCCAGCATCTGCGAACGACTCCCCCGCACCGCCCGGGGCGTCGTCCTGCTGGAGGTGCCCCACGGCGACGACGTGCTGCCGTTGGCCGCGCCCCCCGGCGTCGACGTGCGCTGGCTGCCCCGAGGCGACGACGCCCACGGCAGCCGACTGGTGCCCGCCGTCACCGTGGCGGCGGGGGAACTGCTGGCCCCGGACGCGGCGGCCACCGAGCCGGTCGCGGACGTGGACGTCGACACCGAGATCCTGTGGGAGGTTCCCGACGAGGTGACCGCGACCCCGCTGTACGCGTGGCTCGCCGGGGAGGCCGGCGTCATCCGGAACCTGCGCCGACACCTGGTCACCGAGCGGGGCCTGGACCGGCGCGCGGTGGCCTTCATGGGCTACTGGCGTCTCGGCCGCGCCGACGACGCCTGAGACGGGCGCCGCCGGAGACCTGTCTACGCGGGGTGCGTCGCGGGCCACCTGGTGCGTACAGTTTCGGGTCGGAGTTGGGGCGGGCCGGCTGGATCCGGCACGGGAAACGGGACGAGACACAGACACATGACGGTGGACAACATTACCGAAAACGGTCAGGACGGCATTGACCGCGACCGGCTGGAGGCCTGCCTCGGTGTCTTCGAGGCGTTGGAGGCCCTGCCCTCCGACCACCCGGACGTGGTGCGGGTGCAGCGGGCCACCGCCCGGCTCTACAAGGTGATCAAGCAGAGGCGGCGTGAGGAACGGCGGGATGCCATCCTCGCGGCCGACCGGGCGGTGACGGAGGCCACCGCCACCGGCGCCCCGGGGCGGATCGACGACGAGACCCAGGGCATCCCGCTCGCGTCGTCCGCCGCGGGCGAGACCGCGGGTTTCCTGCACAACCCCCGCGGCTGCTACGTGTGCAAGCAGCGCTACCGCGAGGTGGACGCCTTCTACCACCAGCTCTGCCCGTCCTGCGCCGCGCTCAACCGGGAGCGCCGCGACGCCCGTACCGACCTGACCGGCCGGCGCGCGCTGCTCACCGGTGGCCGGGCGAAGATCGGCATGTACATCGCGCTGCGGCTGCTGCGCGACGGCGCGCACACGACGGTGACCACCCGGTTCCCGCACGACGCGGTGCGCCGGTTCGCCGCCATGCCCGACAGCGGGGACTGGCTGCACCGTCTGCGCATCGTCGGCATCGACCTGCGCGACCCCGCCCAGGTGATCGCCCTCGCCGACTCGGTCAGCAGCCAGGGCCCACTGGACATCCTGATCAACAACGCGGCGCAGACCGTTCGCCGCTCCCCCGGGGCGTACGCGCAGCTCATCGCCGCCGAGGCCGCGGCCCTGCCGGACGGTCCGCTGCCGGAGCTGATCACGTTCGCCAAGCCGGACGGTCCGAGCGGCCCGGTGGGCAGCCTGACCGCCGGGCCGCAGTCCACAGCGCTCACCCCGCACGCGCTCACCGCGCTGGCACTCACCAGCGGCTCCGCCTCGCCGGAACGGATCGCCGCGTCCACGGCCATCGACGCCGGTGGTCTCGTGCCCGACCTCGACTCGGTCAACAGCTGGGTCCAGCGGGTGCAGGAGGTCGACCCGGTCGAGCTGCTCGAAGTGCAACTGTGCAACGTCACCGCGCCGTTCGTGCTGGTCAGCCGACTGCGGCCGGCGATGGCCGCCGCGTCGGCCCGCCGCAAGTACGTGGTGAACGTGTCGGCGATGGAGGGCCAGTTCGGCCGCGGCTACAAGGGGCCGGGGCACCCGCACACCAACATGGCCAAGGCCGCGTTGAACATGCTGACCCGCACCAGCGCACAGGAGATGCTGACCGACGGCATCCTGATGACGAGCGTCGACACCGGCTGGATCACCGACGAACGCCCCCACCCGACGAAGATGCGGCTGGCCGACGAGGGATTCCACGCCCCGCTGGACCTGGTGGACGGCGCGGCCCGGGTGTACGACCCGATCGTCCGCGGCGAGTTGGGCGAGGACCTGTACGGCTGCTTCCTGAAGGACTACGCGCCCTGCGCCTGGTGAGCACCGACACGATGAGTTCCGACGAGGAGAAGACCCATGGCAACTGATCCGGAAGCATGGCCGACGCTGGACGAGCTGCTGCGCGAGGAGACCGAGCTGGAGCTCGCGGGCCTGTCCGAGACGGACGCGTACGAGCTGGGGCAGCTCGCCGTCGCCGCCGCGAGGGACCAGCGGCTGCCGGTCTCGGTGGGCGTGTGGCGGGCCGGGCGTCAGCTGTTCCACTGTGGCCTGCCCGGGTCGACGGCGGACAACGACGGATGGCTGCGCCGCAAGGGGCGGGTGGTGATGCGGTTCGAGCACTCGTCGCTCTACATGGCCCGGTTGTGCCAGGACAAGCAGGTGACGCTGGCCGAGAAGTTCGGTCTGCCGGCCTCCCGGTACGCGGCGGCCGGCGGTGCGGTGCCGCTGCGCGTACGCGGCACCGGCGTGGTGGGCTGGGTCGGTGTCTCCGGACTTCCCCAGCTGGAGGACCACCGATTCGTCGTCGACATCCTGCGTAAGCTGCCCCGCTAAGGCCTGTCAGAGCCCTCGGCCGGCCGGGGGCTCTGACACCCGCCCCACGTCAGCGGGCGCGACGGTTGGCCCGCAGTGCGCCGACGAGCACGCCGGGCCGGGCCAGCGTGAGTGGGTGCTCCCGCATGGAGACGACCTCGTTGAACCGTCGCGCGATCGCCACGTCGGTGACGGTCGCGGCGAGGATCTGCTGGCTGGCCCAACTGGTGACCCGATATCCGCGCGGATAGGGCCCGTCGACGTGGGGCAGCGCCAGGTCGGCGGAGGTCGACGTCGACCACGCGGCGTCGACCACGACCTTCTGCAACGCGAGATACTCGCGCGCGGGGGCGGTCAGGTCCGGGCCGGTGCGCAGGTACGTCGACAGGCAGGCCGCGTGCAGGGCCGCCGCCGTCATTCCCTGCCCGTACACCGGGTTGAACGACGCGACGGCGTCGCCCACGCTGACCAGCCCGCCCGGGAACCGCCGCAGCGCGTGGAAGTCGCGCCGTCGACTGTCGGCATGGTGGTAGGTCTGAACGTCGCCGAGCATCTGCTGGCCGGCGACCTCACCGAACTCGGGTGGGAACTGCTCCCGTAGTCGGCGGACGAAGTCCTCCGCGGTGGCGCCGGGACGATGGTCACCGTAGCCGGCCATCATGGCCATCCACCGATCGTCCTCGATGGCGAAGAACGCGGCGCCGGCCACGTCCGAGGACATCTTCGGGGTGTGCAGCGCCAGGACGACAGGGGGTGCCTCGGCCGTGTCCGGGCGGCGGAACAGGGCCGTCGCGTAGTTGAGGTGTACGGTCATCCGCCGCGTGGCCGGCCGGTCCCAGCCGGCCTGCTCCAGCCAGGCCGACAGTCTGCTCGACCGCCCCATGGCGTCGACCACGAGGTCACCGCTCTCCACACCGGGCGACCCACCGACGTCGTAGCGGACCCCGGTGACCACGGTGCCGTCGAACACGAGACCCGTGGCACGGGCGGTGACCGTCTTGACGTTGGGCAGTCGCAGCACCTGTTGGCGGATCAGCCCCTCCAGGAGCGGCCGGCTGCCCGCCAGGCTGTCGGCGTCGTCGGGGACGACGACCCGCAGGCGACCGTCGAGATAGTTGCGCCTGGCCGGGGGTGGCGCCTCGACCGCCCCGCGCGCCACTGCCGCCTCGCGGAAGCCCGGAAACAGCCGCTCCAGCTGCAGGAAGCCGCCGGGCAGCAGCGCGTGCAGCTGCGTCCCCTGGGGTACGCCGGGACGCGCGCCGCTCACCTGCGGGTCGTCCCGGTCGATGATGACGACGCTGTCGGCGTAGTCGGAGAGCACGCGGGCGGCCAGCAGACCGGCGACACTGCCGCCGACAACGACTGCCCTGCCCAGGACCGGGGAGGGCTGATCGGGGGGTCGCACCGCGTTCAGCTCGGCGAAGACGCGGGCGCGGCTGAGGGACATCGTGCTCTCCAAGGGTATGGATGGTCGTTCGGTGTGACGCCCGCCGATCGTCGCACAGGCACCGCCTATTTACCGAACGTGTCTGCATGGTGACCATGTGTTGACGGCCGGAGAGACGTGCCAGCGGTCGAGGGCTCGGTTGGCGCACGTCGATGTCAGCTGTCACGATTCCCGGCATGCCCGTTGCGCGTCGTGCCCTGCTCGGGGCCGGCCTGGCCGCCGCGACCTCCACCCTCACCGGCTGCGGTGCGGACGGCGGACCGAAGCCGGGGCCGGGCGGTCCCGGTGACGCGGTGACCGCGACCGACGCCGCCGGCAACCGGGTGGGGTTCGGCGCGGCCGGCAACGGCGCGGCCCTGTCCGGCTCGCCGAGGGCCACCGCGGCGCCGAGTGGTGCTGCCGGGCCAGCCGGCCAGGCCCGCTACGCGCAGGGCGTGACGGCCCTGCTCCGCAAGCACCTGCCCGCCACACCGCAGACCGTGGCGCACAAGGGCTTCCCGGGTGCCGTCGCGGTCGTCCTGGTCGACGGCCCGCTGGAACGCCGTGCTCACCACCGGGCTGGTCGCCGGCGCCGTGCCCGGGGACACGTTCCGCTACTCCAGCGTCGGGCTCATGGTCGCCGGCAAGATCGTCGAGAGGGTCACCGGCCAGCGGCTCGACCAGGCGCTCAACAGCAACCTCGCCGGCCCGCTGGGCCTGCGCGACACCGGCTTCAACCCCGACACCTGGTTGTCGGGCACCGCCAGGGCCAGTCGACTCGTCGCCACCGACGCCCGATCGTCGCGGGGTCTGCTCCGTGGCACCGTCCACGACGACGTCGCCAACCACCTCGGTGGCGTCGCCGGTCACGCCGGCGTCTTCGCGACCGCCACCGATCTCGCGGTCATCGGTCAGCTGCTCCTCGACGGAGGCACCCACCAGGGCCAGCGGATCCTCGCCGCGGCGACAGCGCGCCGGATGCTCGCCAACCACAACGCCGGAAAACCCGCTGTCGACCCGGAGCGGCCCCACCGGACCGCCGCCCACGGCCTCGGCGTCGTTCTCGACCAGAGCTGGTTCATGGGCCGGCTCAGCTCGGCCCGGACCTTCGGTCACACCGGCTTCGCCGGCCCCTCACTCCTGGTCGATCCCCGCCGCAGGCTCGTCCTCGCCCTGCTCACCAACCGCGCGCACCCCAACTGGAGTTGGTCGAACCCCGATCCGGTCCGCGCGGCGGTCGGCGACCTGCTCGCCAAGGAGGTCAACTGACCGAGAGCCGACCGGAAGGTGTGGACCGCCGGCCCCCACCCTGACACGATAATTGCGCTAGTAGTGCAAATACTTCGTCGCTCAAGGTGGAGGACCGATGCACACATCTCGCCGCAGAACGCTCTGCGCACTGGCCGGGCTCGCGCTCGCCGCCAGCCTGTCCGTCGCCCCGGTCCCGCGTCCCGCCGAGGCCGCCGCCGCGCCGACGTACCGTCCGGTGGTCTTCGTGCACGGCAGCGCCGGATCGGCCGCGCAGTTCCAGACCCAGGCCAAGCGTCTCGCCAGTAACGGCTACCCGATCGACATCATCGAGGCCCACGAGTACGACTCACCGAACATCGCCACGATCCTGCCCCAGGTGTACGCGGGACTCGACGCGCGGATCTCCCGCCTACTGGCGGCCACCGGCGCGGATCGCGTCGACCTGCTCGCGCACTCGCTGGGCACCTACCTCACGCAGGGCTATCTCAACAGCTCACCGGCGCGCGCCGCCCGGGTGGCGCACTACGTCAACCTGGACGGACGCACCGCGACGGCCACGCCCGGCGGTGTGCCCACCCTCGCGATCTGGGGTGAGGGTGACCCGTCGCGTGCCATCGTCGGCGCGACGAACGTGCACCTCCCCGAGCAGTCGCACACCCAGACCGTGTCGTCGCCGGAGTCGTTCGGCGAGATCTTCCGATTCCTGCGCGGTCGCGCGCCGCACACCACGCGGATCGTGCCGCAGCTCTTCGGCACGGCCCAGGTCTCCGGCCGCGCGGTGCTCTTCCCGAGCAACGCGGGCGTCACCGACGCGACACTCGAGGTCTACCCGGTCGACTCGCTGACCGGCGGCCGGCTGTCACAGCGGCCCGCGCACCGGATCCCCCTGAGCGGCGACGGCTCGTTCGGCCCCGTCCCGGTCCTCGCCACGGCCCGCCACGAGTTCGCGATCGTGCGCCCGGACGCGGCGACGCACCACTTCTACGTCCAGCCGTTCCTGCGCTCGGACTCGTTCCTGCGCCTGGCGACGGGCGTGCCCGGCGAGGGCCTCAGCGCGCTCGTCGACACCAGCGACCGGCACACGGCGCTGACCATCCAACGCCAGAAGGAGTGGTGGGGCGACCAGGGCGACGCGGGCGACAGCCTCTGGATCAACGGCAGGGACGTCCTGAACGCGGCGAACACGCCACGCGTCAAGCGGACGATCGCCATCTTCGCCTTCGACGCCGGCAGCGACGGCGTGACCGAGCTGACCGCCCCGTTGCCGGAGTTCTTCAGCCAGACCTTCATCACCGGCGTGGACCTGTTCATCCCGGCCACTCCGGCGCACCTCGGCCTCGTCGGGATCACAGTGGGTCAACGCGGTGGCGGCTACGAGGTGGTCAACGTGCCCAACTGGAGGTCGAGCAGCCATCGGGTGACGGTGACCGTCGACGACTTCTGACCAGAGCCACGCGTGGTCCGGCCACCTCAGCCCGCGACGGTGGCCGGGACCCGCTCGCGCGTCCGTCGGCCGACGGCGAAGCTGACCAGCCCCAGGGCCAACCCGATGATCCCGAGGACCACTCCCACCCGGGCGGGTGCCAGATAACCGAGCCCGGCGGCGATGGCGACACTGCCCAGGGCGGCACCCAGGCTGTTCGCGATGTTCATGGCCGACTGGTTGACCGCCGCACCCATCAACTGCGCCCCCGGTGCGACGGTGATCAGGCGCGCCTGTAGGACCGGGCCGAGGTAGAGGCTCGTCGCACCGACCAGGAACGCGCCCCCGAACAACCCGACCCGGGTCGACGCGACGAGGCTGAACGCGGCGATGCTCACGATCATCGCGACGAACCCGATGACCATGCTCCGCCGCAGGTCGCGGTCCGCGAACCAGCCACCGAGCGCGTTGCCGACGGTCATGCCGAGACCGACCGCGACGAGCACCCACGGCACCGTCGCGGCGGAGAGCCCGGCGACGTCGGTGGTGACCGGTGCGATGTAGCTGTCCACCGCGAAGAACCCGGCGAAACCGACAGCACCGGTCGCGGCGACCAACCAGACCTGCGGGGTTCGCAGCGACCGCAACTCGGCGGCCGGCGACCCGTCGACCGCCGCGGCCACCTCCGGGACGACGGCCAGCACCGCCAGCAGCGTGAGCACGAACACACCGGCGATGACCAGGTACGCGACGCGCCAGCCGGCCGCCTGCCCGAGCCGCGTGATGAGGGGTACGCCGACCACGTTGCTCACGGTCAGGCCGCTGAGCACTGTGGCGAACCCCCGGGCCTCGTTACCGGGGCCCATCAGCGTCGCCGCGAGCAGACCGGCCGCTCCGAAGTACGCGCCGTGCGGAAGCGCCGCCGCGAACCGGGCCACCAGCACCAGGTCGAAGGTGGGGGCGATCGCGGACCCGACGGTGCCGACGGCGAAGAGCACGAGCAGTCCGAGCACGAGCCTCTTGCGGGGCAGGCGCGCGCTCAGCGCGGCGATCAGGGGCGCGCCCACGACCACGCCGAGCGCGTACGCGGTGATCATCCAGCCGGCTCGCGCGACCGCTCCCGCCGACGACTGGGCGTACTGCGGCGCGAGCAGATCGCGCGCGATGTCGGGCAGCAGGCCCATCGCCACGAACTCGGTGAGGCCGATGGCGACGCCGCCCAGTGCCAGGGCGACAAGCGCCGCCACCCGTCGACCACTGCTCATCCCGATCACCGAGAAAATTTAGCAACAGCGTTGCGTAATAGGGTGGTGAGATGACTCGCATCACCGCGGACGTCAGATTCCTGCGCGGCTACAACCAGGCGCTGGTCATGGCGGTGGGGCGTACCGCCCGACGGTTCGAGCGGTCGACAGTTGTCGAGGCGACCGGCCTGACCCCACAGGCGGTCTCCAAGGTCATCGCCCGGCTGAGCGCCGCGGGACTGATCCGTCCCACCGACGTCCGGCGGCCGGGCGTCGGCAAGCCCGCTGTCGTCTACGAACTCGTCCCCGACAGCCGGTACGCGATCGGCGCCCACGTCGCCCGTCGCACGCTGCGGCTGGTCCTGGTCGACCTCGCCGGCACCGTGCGGCACTCCGCGGTCAGCCCCCTGCCCGGCGACTTCACCCCGCCGCAGCTCCTCGACGCCCTACGGTCCGGCATCGACGCGATGGCCGGCGGCCCCGACCTGCGCGGCCGACTCACCGGCGTCGGCATCGGCATGATCGGCCCACTGGATCACGCCCACGGCCTGGTTCGCGGCGCGCACGGCCTGCGGCACTGGCACGACGTGCCGCTGCGCGAGATCGCCGAGAAGCACCTGGGCCTGCCCGTCCACCTCGACAAGGACGTCACCGCGGGGATCACTGCCGAAGCCTGGCGACACGGCGCGACGTTCGGCGACGCGGCACTCATCATGATCGAGTCTGGGATCGGCGGAGGCTTCTGGCTGGGTGGCGCGGCCCACCGGGGCGCGCACACCAACGCGGGAGAGTTCGGCCACACGGTCGTCGACCTGGACGGCCCCCGCTGCGTCTGCGGCCGACACGGATGCCTGGAGATCGTGCACCAGCACGCCGCCGACGCCGGAGACATGGCACGTGCGGCCCGTGTCGTGGCGGTGGGCGTCGTCAACCTGCTCCAGACCCTCGACCTCGCCCACGTGGTGCTGGCGGGAGCGGATCTCCTCCGACACCCGGACACCTATCTCCCGGCGGTCACCGCGGCCGTCCAGGCGGACGCGCGACGCGCGAACTGGCTCAGCACGCGGGTCACCCTGTCCAGCCTCGGCGCGGACGCCATCGCCGCCGGCGCCGCCATGCAGATCCTCGACCAGCACTACGGCATCCCGGAGCTTGCCCCGACCTGACCGCCGGCACCGCGGTTGGCCCTCACGTCGATCCCGGCGCTTCCCGCGCGCCGACACCGCCCCTAGGTTCTGTCTCGCGGATCATGAATCTCGCTCGTTAGACCCGTTGTGGCACGAGGCGATCTGACGAATCACGAGTGGGCTGTGCTGGCGCCGT